>NZ_JBEJGX010000001.1 GCF_040253635.1 Streptomyces sp. Edi2
CCCCGGCCCGATGCCAGCGGCGCAGCGCCCGGGACGGGGCCCGGCCGGCAGCCGGCGTGAGCCGGACTCGGGCCAGGAATACGGCGGCCGGTCACCGGCGGGACGGCCGGGCGCAGCGGGCGGCGGACGCGAACGGACGGCGAACCGGCGGCAGGCCGACGGGGCGCAGGAGCGGACGGGTCTGGCCGGCTACCGGGCGCTGATGGTGGCCGACCAGCCGCTGCGGCTGAAGTGGCAGGCGCCGTCCGGGTCGACGCGTACCGCTGCCCCCGCGATGGGCAGGTCGCCGTCGATGACGAGCCAGGTGCGGATGCTGTCCAGCTCGTCCCACAGCCAGCGCGGGCCGCCCTGATGGACGGTGGGCACATCCCGGGCACCGGCGGCCGTGGCCCGGGCCCAGGAGCCGTCCGGGTGCAGCATGTAGGCGGTGCGGTAGCTGTCCTTGGCCGCCTCCATGCGGTGCTCGATGCCGGGGACGGTCAGCTCCAGGGTGGAGCGCACGTCCCAGGTGCCGGCCACCCGCATCACGGAACATCAACACGTCTGGCGATACGGGCAGTTCGGCCGACCAGAGCCGGCCGCGGAAGTCAGCCGGATGCCGTCCGGGCGGCATCGACTTCGCCCGCGTCGATGAGGGCCTCGCGCAGTCGTGTGACGGCGTCGGTGTGCGGGTGGTCGGGTACGGCCTGGGCGGCCTGGAGCAGGGCCCGGGCGGGGCGCAGGACGTCCCGGGCCTCCCACAGGCCCGCGGGTTGGGCGACGAGGGCGGCGGTGAGCAGGAGTGCGTCCCGGTCGGTGGGGTGTGCGCAGGCGCGCCAGGCGGCGGTGGCCGGATCGTGGGGTGCGGCGTGTTCGGCGGCGGCGCGGGCCAGGGGGAGCCAAGTTAGGTCGTCGAGGGCGAGGTCGGCGAAGTAGCCGGCGCCGGCGAGCGCGCCGGGCGGCAGGTCGGCGGTGAGGGCGGCCCGCCACACGGTGGTCACCGCGGTGAGTTCGCCGGCGGTGGCCGGCCGTGCGGGGGGCCGGGTGAAGCGGAAGGTGCGGGAGTAGAGGTCTGCGCGGTGCGGTTGCAGGCGCCAGGCCATGACCTGCAGAAGCCAGGAGGCGGCGTCCGGGCCGCCGGGGCCGGCCGCGATCCGGGCCAGCACGTCGGCCGGGTCGCCCAGGAGGTGCGGGTCCTCGGTCAGGGCGTGGGCCAGGCGCTCGGCCGGGCCGCCGGCGCCGGGGCGCAGCGAGTGGAGCACGGCGGTGCGGTCGAGCGAGGCGAGCAGCTGCGGGTCGGCGCGGCCGGTGTCCAGCCACGCGGCGGCCGGGGTGGGGCCGCCGTTCAGGGTGGTGAGCGCGGCGTGGTGGCGGGCGGTGAAGTCGGGGGCGCAGATGCGCAGGGGCATCAACCGGGCGCCGAAGAGGGCGGCCACGGCCGGGGCGGTGGCGCCGGCGGTGAGGATGTCCCCGAGGAAGTCCCAGACGTCGCCGGGCAGCGGCGCGCCGGGCCGGATCGCCGCGGTCAGCGCGCAGTTGAGGAGGCACTCCAGCGCCCGGACCGCGCTCTGCGGCGCCGGCGGCCGGGGTGGCGGACGGCCGGGAGCCGGGCCGGCTTGCGGGGGCCGGGCGGTCCGCGGGCGGGTCGCGGCGATGGGAGCTGCGGGTGGGCCAGGGGCTCGGCCAGGGCACGGAGGCGGTCCAGGGCCGCGGGCAGCAGGGCTCCGAGGCCGGTCGGTCCGGCCGGGCGGGTCCACGCCGCGGCGAGCAGGCCGAACAGGGCCGCCTGCGCGGAGTGTTCCAGCGACTGGGCCGGCGCCGGCCCGGGCCCAGGCTCGGGCTCGGGTGTGTGCAGGTGGACGAGGTTGCCGCCCGGCAGGGCGCCGATTTGGTCCGCGGCCTCCTGGACGGCGACGAGGTAGAAGGCGCGCAGGACAGGTGCTTCGAGTGCGTCGAGGACCGCGGGGACGTCTGCGGTCCAGGCGGCCGGGTCGGCGGCCACCAGGCGGCTGACGATGTAGGCGTGGTCCTCCGCGCCGGCGTCCCGGGCCGTGGCCAGGGCTCGGGCGGCGGCCGGCGGGCCCTGGCCGGCGGCGAGTTCCCTCCAGCAGGCCGGTGCCGTCGGGGTCGGTGGGGGCCGGGGCCGGCAGCGGGCGGGCGGCGGTGCGCGGGTCGGGCGGGCCGGCGGGGGTGAGGCGGCGCATCCCCTCCAGCAGCGAAGGCGGTGCGCAGGCGCGCGGGCAGGACCGGGGACCAGTCCCGCACACCCGCAGCCAGGCCGCGGGCGCGACGTCCTCGCCCCAGACCGCGGCGACGTCCCCGGCGGGCGGCGGGCCAAGCAGCGGTGCGGCCGCGGCGTCCAGGGTGGCGGTGGCCCGGGAGGTGCACGAGCGCCACACCGCGGCGGCGAGGCGGGCCGGCTCAGGGTGCGGGGGGCCGGCCAGCAGGCGCGGCATCAGCCCGTACGCCAGCTCATGCCACCGCACCACCTCCGGCTCCGGCCGGGGCGCGGCCGCCGGCGCCTCATGCGCGCCGGCCGGGGCCTCATGCAGGTCGTCATGCGGGTCGTCATGCAGGCAGCGGGTGGGGACGCCGGCGGCCAGGTGCGCGGCCCAGATCCGGTCGGCGAGCCACCCTGTCGGCGGCCGCGGCCTTGTGCCACTGCGCGGTCCGCTCGTCCAGGCCGACGCCGGCGGCCGCGTCCGCGTTGGCCAGGTCCAGGACGGCACGCGCCAGCATCGGCCCGCCGAACATGCCGGGCGCCGGGGCAGATCCGGTCCAGGTCCTCGTGGAAGACGTCTCGGCGGACGGCCGGCGCGGTGAGCTCCACATCCCGCACCAAAGGGGAGGCGGCCACCGCGCGGATCATGCGCACCGACCGGTGTGGTGCGGCGGCGGGCCCGCCCGGGTGGGCGGCGGCGACCAGCGCCTGGAGGAGGCGCCCGGCCAGGTCCTGCGGCATCCGCGCAATGTCCGCACGCACCGCGGCGGACCAGTGGGCCGGGTCGCCGTCCTTGAAGAGCGGGCGCCGGCCGGCTGCGGGCCGGGCCGCGGCCGCGCGGGCGCCGGCCTCCGCGGCCCGCAGCCGGCCGGCCGCTTCGTGCTCGGCGTCGACCGCGGCCAGCAGGAGCCGTTCGGCCACCAGGATCCAGTCGCGGTCCCGGCCGGCGAGCGGCACCGCGCACGCCCACTCGGCCGCCAGGGGCGCAGCACCCTGGCTCCGGACCAGGACCGCCCCCTCCCCCACCCCGGTGCCGGCCCCGGTGCCGGCGGCGGCGTGCTCGTCGAGGACGGTGCGCACCAGCGCCGGCCCCATCAGCGCGGCATCACCGGCGGCCAGGTCCACCAGCGCGACCAGCGCGGCCGGGCCCCCGGCGGCAACGGTCAGGGCGTGCTCGGCCAGCCACGCGCCGGCCGTGGCGGGGGCGGCGACGGCCAGGTGTTCCAGAATCCGCGGCCGGCCATCGGCCGCCGGCCGCCGGGTCGGGGCGCAGCAGATGCGGAGCGTGCTCCTGGAGCAGGGGCAGCCAGGCCGCGGCCGGCCGGGAGCGGAAGAAGAACGCGGTCGCGCGCGGGTCCGCCCACCGGGCCACCTCCCGTACGTGACCGGGGCCCGGGCGCTCCAGCGCGGTCAGTTCAAGGACCCGCGCGGCGCGGCCGGGCAGCGGCACCAGCAACTCCCGCGCCGCGTCGAGGACCTCGGCGTACAGGCGGGCCGCACGGCCCGGGCGGCGGCCCGGCCGTGCGGCGGCCGCGTCCCGGTCCGGCCGGGGCGCACCGGCGCCGGCGAGCAGGTCAGGACGTCGTCGGGCATCAAGCCGGCCCGGCCAGCACAGCCGACGGCCGGGACGGCGCCAGCGGGGCAGGTGAGGTCAGCGCCGGTGCGCCACACCACGCTCAGCACGTCGAACAGCACCCGGACGGCGCCTCGTTCTATGCAAAGTAGAAATACCCCAGCGGCGGCGGACCCCCTTGGCCGGCCGCGTCGCGCTCGCGCGGGCCGGAGGTGGTCGGGTCCGGGTCGAGTCGGAGGAACAGACGGTGGATTACGGCGGGGGCGGGCGGTGTGCGGTGCCCACGGCGTACGCCCGGCGGTGAGCGGCGGGTCGAGAGGGAGAGTTGCGGCCTTTTCGGCCGCCGGGAGCGTGCGGCGCTCCCGGCGGCCGGAAGGGGCGCGGGGGTCAGACCGTGGGGGTGTGCGCGGCGAGGGGCTCCGGGAGGTCCTTGGTGTACAGGCCCTCCAGGCCGGAGGGCGCGATCAGGCCCCAGGTGAAGGTGTCGGTGTCGGCGTAGAACGAGCCGCGCAGGCGGCTGGGGGCGCTGTCGTGGGTGCGGATGACGCCTACCCCGTAGACCTCAAGAGTCCCGTCGGCGAGGCCGTCCTGCTGCTCCTTGGTGAGGTGGCCGACGGCGTAGAACTTATCGAATTCCTCGTCGGCGACGACTGCGAGGACGGGGCTGAAGTCGTCTTCGCCGCCGTCGTACACGCTGTTCATGCGCTCGCGGGCGAGAGCGGCCAGTGCTTCCGTGCGGGTGGGGCAGGTGGTCTCGGTGGAGGACGCCGTCCTTGTGGCGGGGTTCCTCGTCCCTGTCGTACGTCCAGACCTCGACCTGGTGGTGGGCGTGGAGGCCGATGCCGTTGTGGCGCATGCGCAGGAAGCCGAAGGGCTTGCCGTCGACGACGACGGGGTGGCGCTCGGTGCAGAACTCGCAGGTGATGCCGACGTGGCGCAGGAAGCGCTGGAGGCGGGGGAAGCGCGCGAAGCGGGTGCCGCAGTTGCAGCAGGTGAACACCTTCCAGCTGGTGGGGTCGGCCGCCGAGTCGTGGTTGCAGCGGGGGCACGCGTAGGTCGCGCCGGTCTGCCAGTTGATCACGGTGTTGCCCATGGTCTTCCTCCTCTACTCGGGGGTCTCCCCCGCCGTATTGTCTATTGAGACTGTACATGAATCAATGGACCATGTACAGTCTTAATAGACAACGCGATTCGCCCGCCTCTCCCGGGAGTACGACATGAACCCCAGCACCCGCCCGGCCGTCTGGCGCTTCGCCGACCGCGACACCGTCCGCACCGCCGACGGCACGACCTGGCACCGGGGACTGCGCCGGCCCCGCTCCTGGGCCGCCCTCGGCAGTGACCTGCCCGAGCGCGACGACGAGGCGGTGCGCGCGCTGCTCGGCATCGACCCGCACGCCGTCTTCGCCCCCGCCGGGCCTGACGCCTACACGGCGCTGCCCGGCCACGTGCTGGATACGCCGCAGGCCCTGCGCTGCTCGACGTCCGCCCCGCCACCGGCGCGACGCTCTACCGGCACTCGCTCGACCGCACCGGGGCCTTCCTCGGGAGCAACCCGGGCAGGCGCAGCACCCCGGTGCCGGGCCTGCGTCCCGCCGACGTCCGCACGTCCCTGCGGGTACGGCGGCGCGGCACAGCCGCGCCCGGATCACCTTCGACCGCGCCCACGGCCGCCTCCACGCCCGGTACGCGATCGGCAGCACCCTGCACACCCATACCTACGCCCTGACCGCCCCCTGACCCCTGGGCCCTGAGGGCGGGCGGACTCGGGCCGCTCTCGCCCCTCTGTCTATTAAGACTTGCACTCGCGCCGCACTGGATGTACAGTCTTAATAGACAACAGGGCGGGCCGGAAGGCACGCGGACGTAAGGAGCGGCGCATGACGAACGACCTTGAGATCCTCGACGGCATCCTCAACGGCACCCCTCCCCCCGTGCGACCTCGGGTACTACGGCTGCGAGGGCACGGCCGTCGAGCGCATCCCGCACCCGACCGGAGAGGCGCTGGGCGAGAAGGACTGGCCCGACGTCTGGGTCTGCGGGGGGAACTGCGAGCGGAACGCGGAGCGCGACTCGTAGCCCCCGGCCCGGCGACACCGCCGGGCCCCCAGCACCCGCACCCGCACCCCGTCCTCAAGGAGAACCCTCATGCGACCTGAGCTTCGCGGCCATGGCCCTGTACCTGTCGATGCACGACACCGGCGCCCTCGTCACGCCGTACGAGGTGCAGCAGATCCGCGCCGAGGCCGTGGCCCGCTGGGGGTACGACGGACTGCGCGCGGAGTGCGTCAAGCGGGCGCTGTTCTGCGCCGCCGCCGAGCCGGACGCCCACAGCGACCGGGGCGAATGGGCCCAGCTCAAGCCGCCGCGTTCGTCGAGGAGCCCTACGAGACGCCCTGAACGCCCGTACGAGGACCCGCCCGCCATCACCCAGGAAGAAGGACCCGACCATGGCCACCGCCTCCTACTCCAGCGTCCGGTACCACCTCGGCAAGGTCTTCGACCTGAGCCGGACGGCCACCGGCCGCCGCTCGGGCCAGCGCTGGTCCGAAGGCGCCCAGGTCCGCACCTCGCACACGCACGGCGTGATCGTCGACTACCTGGAGAGCCACGCCGCATGGGGCTCGGACGGCTCGCTCCAGGCTCGACGCCGTCCGCGAGCACCTGGAGCAGCGCTTCACCGTGCGGGACCACCCCGCCCAGGACGGACGCCTCATCGTCTCCGGCCCCGCGCCCCGCAGGCGGCACACCGAAGTGACGCCTCCCGCCGGGGCCCCGGGCACCCGGCTCCGCGCCGGACCGCCGTCATACCCTCGGCCGTGATTGCTATAAGAGACAGGATGGCATTGAGCATGAGCACACCCGACCAGCCGGACATCGACCTGGCCCGCCGCCAGGAGCCCCTGAGCCTGACCGACATCGGCCGGGCGTTCGGGCTCTCCTCACGCAGCACCGTGTACCGGTGGCACAAGCCGCCGCGCCAGAGCGCGATGAACGGCAAGCCGCCCGCCACCAAGCCCGCGCTGCACGCCGTGGCCGAGGCCCTCGGCACCCCCCTGGACCCGGCCCTGGCGGCCAGTACCCGGCCGCGCTTCCCGGTCGACGTCGTCCTCGCCCTGGGCAAGGCACTGGGCTACCTCGACGCCGACGGGCGCATCGTCGAAGAGCTCCGCGCCAAGGGACGCGGGCGCTGGCTCCCCGCCGCCCCCACCACCGACCCCGCCACCAGGAACCGGCGCGTCTACACCAACCACCTCGCCACCGCCCTCGGCGTCACCAACGAGAACATCGAACGGGGCCTGACCCGGGGGCACGCTCACCGCACCGGACGGCACCGACGAACTCGACCGCAACTTCTGGTGGACCCCGACCGCCAACACCATCCTCATCGACCACGCCCAGCGACGGAACCAGAAGCCGGACACCACGAAGTTCTTCTGACCCCCCCGCGAACCCCACACCGGACGAGGAGCCATCACGGACAACGACAACCGCTACCAGGCCAAGGTCACCGGCCTGGACGCAGGCACATGGACGTCCCGGCCCTTCAACAACCCCTACCTGGCCGCCGGGCACCTGGGCGCGGAACTCACCGCGGCCGGCTACGACGCAGAGAAGGGCTGGGCGATCCGCCTCGCCGAGATCCAGCACCACAACCGCCGCTACGAGGTACTGGAGACGCACAGCACCCCCTGACCGGCGCACCGGGCCCGAGCGCCCGACTCCTCGGCGAGGCGAGCGGCGAAGACCGCGTTGCCGACGTACGGGGCGACGGCGACCAGGCTGCAGCCCGGCCGGATCGAGTGCTTCGGCCTCCCACTGCACAGGATTGTCCGCATCGAGCCGGGACCTGCGGGCGACCACCCAGCCCGCCTTCCCCCAGGCCCACAGGCGCAACGGCGAAGGAGGATTCGGGCTCGCAACACCTTCCGGGCGCACCGCGGGCTGCGGGCGCAGCAGCCCGGCTGGGCGCCGGCCGTCCGTCCAGGGTGTCTCGGGTGCCGGCCTCCGGCCGTACGGCGCCTGTCACGCCCGCCGACGTCGAAAAGCACAGGTCACCAGGGGAGCACCACGGGGTGACACCGAGCAGGCCCGACGAGGTTCTGTGGGCCCGTTCTGGATGCGGCTGGACGGAAATGGACACTTCTGGACGCCGGCGGGGGCCGGGTGCCGCGGGGCCGGCGCCGCGGGCGGGTCACGACGGGCGGGGACGGCCCGGGGCG
Organism: Streptomyces sp. Edi2; assembly: GCF_040253635.1. NCBI lineage: Bacteria > Bacillati > Actinomycetota > Actinomycetes > Kitasatosporales > Streptomycetaceae > Streptomyces > Streptomyces sp. Edi2. The sequence continues at coordinate 7,997 of NZ_JBEJGX010000001.1, forward strand.
ATCAGGTGGTCAGGCGTAGGGGTGGGGCGGTGCGGCGGGCGAAGGCCCTCACGCCGGGCAGGTCCGGCCGGCGGGCGGCGACGTCGGCGGTCAGCGCGCGTACCGAGGGACGGCGTGCCTCCTGCGGCGCGGCCCGTTCCACCCGCTGCAGCTGGTCGAACGCGGCCGGCACGTCACCGGCGGCCAGGAGCGCGCGGGCCGTGTCGGTGGCCGCGCGGGCCCGGCGCTCCGGCGTGGGCAGTACGGCGGGATCCAGGCGCACCGCGTACGCGAGGGCCTTGTCGACGTCGCCGAGCTCCCGGTGGATCCCGACCCGGTACAAGACGCACTGCGCCGGCGACAGCTCGCCCGCGGGCACCCGGGCCCCGGCCACGGCGTGGGTGAGGCGCGCCGTGCTCTGCTCGGCCCGGTCGGCGAACTCCCCCGCCATGGACGGCATACGGGCCTGCGCGGCGGTGTAGGCGGCGGACAGGGCCACCATCCCCGACACGTCCAGCACGGCCAGGCCCGGCCGGCGGACGGCGTCCAGCTGGTCGTGGGCCTGCGCCAGGAGCTGCAGGGCCTGGCCGGCGCGGCCCAGTACGGCGCAGCGGCGTGGCGGCTGCCCGTGCCGCGGCCGCGAGGAACACCGGGTCGCCCGACCGGGCGGCCGCCGCTGCGGCCCGAGCCGCGAACGCGCCCGCCTCCTCCAGGGCGGCGTTCTTGACCGCCAGCTGGGAAGCGAGCACCCACACCCGCGCGGCGTGGCCAGCGCCACCCGGTCCCGTTTCCTCGGCCTCGTCCGCGCGGGCCCGCCGTCCCGCTCCACGGCCGGCGCCCGCGTGCCGCCCGCGGCTCCTGGCCGCGGACGGCGTAGTACCGGGCGAGGCCGGCGCCGGGACCGGCCGTGGCGGGCGACGGCGCAGCGCGGGCTGGAGGCGCCGGCTCCCGGAGCGCGGGCGAGCAGTGGCTGTTACGGGCGGGCGACGGCAGAGTGGAGGCCGCGGGAACGCGGCCCGGGGCGGACGCGGGATGGGCCGGGGCGACCGGCCGAAGACGACGCGGTGCTGCGCGGGCGGGTTCAGGGGCGCCCGCCGAGAGTGGGCAGGCCGAGGTGGCCCGCACGCTTCGGCCGCGGCGGGCGGCACGGCCGTCCTTGAGGAGTTGGCGGGCCCGCGCGCGCCACGCCTGCGCCTCCTCGGGGCGGCCGGCCTCACGGTGCAGCGCGGCGACGCGCAGCATGGCGGCGCGGGTCCGGGCGGCCAGGACGTCGGCCACGGGCGCCAGGGGGCCCTGCACCTGGATCGCGCCCAGGGCGCCCCGCAGGCACAGCACGAGCCGGCCGTCCGGCTCGTGCTCGGCGAGGTCGCGCACGTAGACCCGGGCCCGGCTCAGGCTCAGGCTCCCCGGTACGGCGGGCGCCGGCCCGGGGCGAGCGTGCCGGGGCCGGGCTCGTCAGTACGTGCTGGACGGCGCCTGCGATGAGGAGCAGGCGCGTTCCAGTTCGGCGACCAGGTTCGCTCCGGTATCGCGGACAGCGGTGAGGGCGTGCCAGACGGCGTCGGCCACCGTGCGCTTGGGCAGCGAGGGCAGGTAGAAGGCGACTTCCTCGACCAGCGAACAGAGGCGCGGCCCGCAGTCGGGCAGATCGAGTGTGATCAGGGCCTCGTGCGCGTTCAACGGCCAGATGGCCAGCGGCTGCGCCCAGACGACGCCCGCGTTGTGGGCCATGCTGAGGAGACCATCAATGTCGTGCCAGTCGAACTCCGGCCCCTCGTCGTGCGGGTCGGCATCGGGGTCCCATTCGGCGAGCGTGTCCAGCAGCCATCCAACGTGAGGCATGGTCCTCCAAGGGGTGAGGGAAACGTGCGGGAGGCAGGATGTCGGCGGGCGAAGGCGGCGACGCCGGCGGGCGGCGACGCCGGCGGGCGGCGACCTCGGCCGTTCGGCCGGTGCGGCGCAGCGGGGTCGTGGCCGTGCGGGCCGCTGTGGCGGGCACCGCCGGGTCGCCGGAGCGACGGGCCTCATCCCGGCGCTCTCTCGCGTAGGCGTAGGCGGCCCCGGTGCGGCCGCGAGCGGTCCCCGCTGTATGTCAGCCGGCCGTGGTGGTACGCGGTGCCGGGGGGTTGGCGCTCACAAACTGGAGGAACCAGTCGGGGACCTGTCCCCGACTGGCGTGGTGGTGCGTCCAGATCTCCCGGACGGGCAGGCGACCGAGGCCCTCGTCGGGCAGGACCACATGGCCGGTCACCTCGATGCTGTTCCATCGGGGCGTGGCGTCGCCGTTCTGGAACCAGCGGACGCGCAGCCTGACGGGTCGGACGGTCTCGCCGTCCTCGACGGTGAAGTCCGGACCGCACTGCCCCTGCCATAGCCGCTCGTACGTACGCTGCGGCAGCTTCGCCGTCATCGCGTCGTCGTACTGCACCACCTCGTCGAACCGCTCCACACGCAGCGAAGGCGTGAACTGGGCGAGTACGGAAGGCTGGTCGGTCGGTTGCTGCATGTGCTGCTTCCTTGTCTATGACGAGGCGGTCGGCCGCCCGGCGGGTACCGCTGGCGGGGCCGGAAACGATGTCTTGGCCGTCAGGCCACCTCCCCCGTCCCCATTACTCACGCGGGAGACAGGAACGTAGGCGGTTACGTGGGTCCATCCCCGCTCTACGGCAAGGGCGGTCCGGTGTGCGCCGTCGCGCAGGCCCTCACCGGGCAGGACCACCACCGGCGGCACTTCGTGCCCGCCGGCGTCGAGCCCAGCTTCCAGGGGCGTAAACCGGTCTTCGGCATCGTTGGCTTCCAGCTCCTCCCGCGCGTAAAGGAGGCCGATCTCGTCGATCGGCACTCTCGCCCGGGTCAGTTCGGCGCCGAGGTCGTCGTCCCCGTACAAGTCGAATCCGATGAGGTCGGCGGCCTCGCCGAGGGTGAGTGTCGTCCGCCAGGCTGCGCCCCACGTTGGCAGCTCAGCGGCGTGGATGGTCTTCACACGTCGCCCCCTTCTGGTGTGGTGTCTACGCGGAGCATCTGCTCGGTACGCGGTGTGGGGCCGCGCGGGTCGCCTATCCGTCCCGACGGGGCCGGGCCACCACTCGTGGGGAAGCGGTGAGTTGAGTGTTCCTGCGAGGCGGCGCGTTCGCGCTGTCGAGGCCGGAGTGCCAAGCGAGCGCGCGTGTGGTGCGCGTTGGTGCGTACCCTCGGCGGGATTCGAACCCGCGGTCTCCCCCTTGAGAGGGGGCGAGATTAGCCGGACTACTCCACAAGGGCGTGGTTTCCCGCCGTCGGCCGGGGACCGGATCAGATGGGGCCCGCGAACGGGCTTGCTCGTCACCTTCCCCGGCCGGGGCGGGGCCGCCGTCGGCTCCTCCCCGGGAGCCTTCGGCGACGCGTGCCAGCGGACCGGATCCGCCGGGGGAAGCATCACCTTCCCGCTGACACGTCGTGAACTCTGCGGGTACTGCTCCCGCTCTTCCCCCACACGGGGGCGTGCTGCTGACACCACGAGTCCCAGAGGGCGCGCTTTCCCTCCTTCAACCCGCACCGGGGATCAACCGGGCAGGTTCGCTCTGTGTGCTGGTACGCGCCCTCTCAACGGGGACGTCGCCTCTGGAGGGGCGCACACCAACACATCGCGATCCGAGGGGATTTGAACCCCTGCCTTCCCCCACACGGGAGACGCTCTACCGGGCTGAGCTACGGACCTGCCAGACGGAAGCGAATCGGCCGCTCCCCACCGTCTGACGAAGGAAGGGGTCGATCGCCCCCTTCCGACATTCAAAAGAATATCCCACAACCGCGCCTCACGTCAAATCTTAATTGTCATCGGGGCGGACTCTGCGCCTCGCGGTTCGACAACGCCGCGGGCGGGGCCGACTGACGGGCGGCAGGGTGGCGGCGGGGGCGTTGCGGGTGGAGTCGCACGAGGTGGCCCGGCTCCGGCGCGGCATGACCCGGTCAGCCCCCGACCCTGCTCGACCCTGCGACGTCTGTGTCTTCCCCGGCGGCCGGGCTGGTCCCGCCGCCACCAGGTCAGCAGCGTACGGCGGCCGGCTCAGGGGTGCCGGCCGAGGGTGGGCAGTCCGGCCGAGGCGGCCCGCACGCTCCGGCCGCGGCGAGCGGCCCGGCCGTCCTTCAGGATCCCGCGGGCCCGCCCCCGCCACACCTGCGCATCCTCGACGCGGCCGGCCTCGCGGTGCACCGCGGCGACGCGCAGCACAGCGGCGCGGGCCCGGGCTGCCAGGAGCTCGGCGACGGGAGCCAGGGGGCCTTCGACCCGTACGGCCCCGGCAGCGCCTCGCAGGCACAGCACCAGGCGCCGCTCCGGCTCGGCGGCGCCGAAGTCCTGCACGTACACCCGGGCCCGGCTGCGGCCGGTGGCGATCTCAGCGAGACGCTCCAACTCCGGCCACGTACAGGGCAGCAGGACATCCTCCAGCACCGTGCGCGGAGCCGGCCGCCACGACGCCGCCCGCGGGCCGCAGTCTCCGCGGCGTACCCGTACGCCGATCACCGGCCAGGGCGCGCCGGTCAGCGCCGGATGCCGCAACTCGTCCTGACCCACCTGTTCCTCCGTACCGGTCGGGGTCGCCTCACCGCAGTATCACCGCCCGGCCCGCCCAGCGGCCGGGGTGACGAACACCCGCCAGCCAGAGGGCGGAAGCAGGGTGTTGCCCGCTCCCCCGCAACACCCGGCCAGCCAACGGCGTCAACACGGGCCGGCGTCAACCGCGCACCGCGAGCGCGGGGCACTCGGACCACATCGCCGGCAGGTCGGCAACGGCACGGGCCGAGCGGCCGGCGGGAGGCCCTGGGACCGGAGCTCTCAGACGGCAGCAGCCGGGCGGGGAGCAACACCGCACGGTCACCGCGGCGTTGCCGGGCATGGAGCAGCACACCAAGCAGGCCGCCGCGGGCATGGCGGCGCACACCCTCGTCGAGCCGCCTCCGCCGCGGCCCTGTGCCGTGCGAGTGAATCCCACGCGTCACATCGCATGGGGGCGCTACCGTGGGCAGCGCCCCTCTCCATGTGGGAGGCATGCCGAAGCCCCTTCCGCGCGGCCGCGCCGCGCCGGTCGATGGGTGGAGGAGGGGTCCGGCAGCGCCATCCCGGCCAAGGGAAGAGGGCGCTGCCGGACCGTTTCATGAGGTCAGGAGACCCAGCGCCCCTGAGCTTGGCTGTCAGGGCGGCAATACCGCGGAGGTGTTCGTGCAGCTCCAGCACTTCGTCCCTGCTCAGTCAGACCAGATCTGCGAACAACACGGGCCGGGGCGGGCGGCAATCAGCTCCAGCAGACGGGGCGCCGCGGCCGGCGCCGGCCGCCGGCGTCGAGGGCGGGGTGGGCCGCCGCGGGTCGCCTAGGAAGTCCGCGTCAGCCAGCAGGCGTGGGCAGGTTCTCGGCGGTGCCGGGCGCAGGCATGCGAACGGCCCCGGGGCGTACCCGGGGCCGTGGTGTGCTCCTACGAGGATTCGAACCTCGATCTCCGGATCCGTAGTCCGGTGTCCTCTCCGTTGAACGACAGGAGCCAGCACGCGCGTTGCGCGGTAATGCGTACCCTCGGCGGATTCGAACTCGCGGTCTCCCCGCTGAGAACGGGGTGAGATGAGCCGGACTACTCCACGAGGGCATGTCCTGCCTCGGTCGGGGACCGGATCAGGTAGGGCCCGCGAAGGGCTTGCCCATCACCTTCCCCTACCCGAGGCAGGTCCGCCGTTGGCTCCTCCCCAGGAGCCGCAGGCGAAGCGTGCCAGCAGGCCCGGTTCCGGGAAGCATCACCTTCCCGCTAGCACGTCGTGAACGGACGGGACTCGAACCCGTATCCAGCCCCGCAGGGCTGCTCTGACCATTGAGCTACCGTCCCAGAGGGAGCGTCCTCCCCCCTTCAACCTGACCGGGGATCAATCAGCCAGGCCCGAACAACGTGCCGGTGCGTGCCCTCTCAACGGGGACTGCGCCTCTGGAGGGGCACACACCAACACTTCGCGACCCGGAGGGAGTCGAACCCCCAGCCCGGGTACCCCCCGGGCCAGCTCCACAGCTGCGAGCCTGCCTGACGGCACAGACCGGCCGATCCCTCCCGTCAGGCGCCAACGGGATCGATCGCCCCCGTTGACATACACAACTCTACTCACATCAAGGCTTGAAGTCAAATCTTAAGCGCCACATCGATGGAGGGCGGCGGGGACCGGACTGACCGGGAAGACACCGGGCGGCACACGACGAGCAGACGCCGGGGCAGCCCAGCGGCGGGCGGGCGCAGGCATGACCGCCAGCGCCCCTCACCACGCGCCGCGCGCGTTATCGAGCCCGCATCAGTGCACCAAGCGGGCCGGCGCGACCGGCGGGTGGGCCGCGCCCGCCTGCGGCCACAGGCAAACCCATAGGAAGCACCCCGGGCTCCGGCCGCGAGGCGCCACAAAGAGAGAGTTGACACATTCGCAGCTATTGGCTAAATTACTTATTAAGCGGTGCAGGGGAATCCCCCGCACCACCGCCGCGAAGCATCCATCAAGGAGATCTCGATGAACCCGCAGTTCCGCGTCACCACCCGCACCGGCGAGCCGATCGCCGAAGGCCACCAGCTCAAGGTGGACAACAACCTGCCCGTCACCTACATGGGCATCGCCGTTGAACCGTGGGGAGACGACAACACCGGAGAGTGGCACCCGGGCGAGATCCTCGTGCGCTACTCCTGGGGCGCCATCGAGGCCGTGACCGACGCCCGGGCACGCGTCACCATCAACGAGATCTAAACCGCCCCACACCAGCACCGCCCCAGGCCGAGCGTTACCACCCGCCGCACCTTGCCCCGCAGCCGCACGGCCCCAAGGCGCAGCAGCGGGGCCCGGTCGCCCCAACCGTCCGCTTCGACAACCTCACACCCTGGAAGGACGCCAAGCATGATGACTAACATCGAGAGCCTCGCCCCTGCCTCCGCCGTCGGGGAAATCCTGACTGCGGCCATCTACAACATCGCCGACCAAGGCATCCCCGGCCACGACCTCGAAGCCGTCAAGGCACGATTCACGGACAACCTCCCCGCCATCGTCCGCGCAGCCAAGGCTTACAACGCGTCCATCCAGACCGGGAAAACGGAGCAGGGCGCCAAGCGCGACGCCGCAATCGCGGTCGTCGGCAACTACCGCATCCAGCACAAGCTCTAGATGTGCTGACCGGGGAGGTTGGTGACGCGGCTGGCTGGTGTTTGTCCGCTGATGCCGGTGTGGGGTCGGTGGTAGTTGTACCAGTCCAGCCAGTCGGGGAAGGCGGCCGCGCCACCTGCAGCAGATACAGCGCCTGTGGCGTACGGCCGGTACGACAGACCCCGAGGCGGCAGCGGACGGGCCGGCGGACACGACCTCGGCCCGGAGCGGGCGCCAGGGCCGAGCTACAGGTCGCAACGTCGCAACTAGGCGGCGGAGAGCGGCCGGACGCCAGGACCAGTCCGGAGCGGGCGGCGGCCAGCGCGCGGCGCGGCGGTTCGCGCCGGCCTCGCGGATGGCTCTCGCAAGTCAGCGGGGACACCACCGTGCGGCGCGTGTGCGAGTTGCTACCCGGTCAGGCCACGCACACGCTGCGCGCAGGACCCCAGCGCAGCCACCGCGAGGTGAAGAAGATCCTCCGGCAGCTCCTCGTCGAGCCGCTCCGCGGACAGTCGATAGCTGACCAGCAGCGTGGCCAGCACCGCTGCATCGCGAGCAGCAGCGAGGACCGGGTCATCCGGATCCGCCTCCTCACCGACGACTCGTGTCAACGAATGCTCCAGGCGCTCAGCCTTGAACTGGTGGACCAGCAGCGGCGAAATCTGCTCGGGGAGCAACTCCTCCAGCACCTGGTCCGCCACCGCCTCCGCACGCGTGGCGACATCATCGTCCATGACGTCGATCTCCACACCAAGCACAAGCGCCTCGGCCGCACCGACCAGGGCGTTAGCCATCTCCAGCTCGGTCACAGCAGGAGAGCGTTCGGGATCTTCGAAAAAGTCGATACCGAGCAGGGACAACGCCCCCTGCAACCGTTCGGCCCGCTCGTTCACAACGGCTCACCCCATCTCCGACGTCATCGTCAACCAGCATCGCGGCGTCTCGGAACCGGCGAGCTGAACCACGCGGCCCGTTCACTCGGTGGGACCGGTCAGCTGGGGACCCTCAACAGTCCGGACGCGGCCCCCGCGGGCCCGCCCCGCTACGCACCGCGGGGCGAGCCACCTGGCTACACAATCGAACACACTTCGATCGAGAGCGCTTGAATTCAAGCACTCTCGATCGAAGCGTGTTCGCGCCCCATTGTGCACGGCGGGCCTGCGGCAAGGCTTCAGGTGCGGCTGTTCCGCGCCGACGAGCGGCGGTGCGAGTGGAAGCCGGGCGGTGCGGGGGCTACGTCTCGTAGGGGTGGTGCAGGACGACGGTACGGCGTACGCCTGCCTCCAGCATGGCCTGGGCCCGGTGCTGGCCGTTGATGTAGCCGGTCTCGCTGGCGGGCTGGATCGCGTCCACGGTGTTGAACAGGGTGGCCAGCGCCTCGGTCTGCCACCGGGTGGATCCGGCCGCGGCCGCGTGAGCCGCGGCGAACTCCTCCATGCCGTCGGGGTCCACGGACTGCGCCCGGGCCCGCTCGAGGACCTGGAGCGCCATCGCGTTGACCGTGTGCCAGTCGCCGCCGTGGTACCAGCAGCAGGTACGGGCCCCGCGGCGCGGCAGCATCTGGCGCGTCCAGCGCCGCCACCAGGGCACCCCGGCCGGCATGCAGGCCGGCTCGCGGAACGGATGCGGCCGGGCGAGACGGGCCACCGCGAACCGCTCGAACACCAACTCCGGTTCCACCTCGGCGGTGCGTGGCACGTAGCCGGCGCCACGGTCCCTCGCGACCGGAGCGCCGACCAGGTCCTCAAGCAGCTCGTGGGTGATCACCGACCACCGCGGACCCCGCGGCCGGTAGCGGTCGGCCTCGGCGAACACCACGCGCCGGAACCGGGTCTCCTGGGCTGCCCCCTCCGGCCACAGCTGCCGCTCCACCCACACCGGCGGCTGGTCCTGGTCGGGGCAGTGCCGCTCCCACACCGCGCCCGCGAACCTCTCCACCCCGTTCATCAGCCTCATGCCCTCCGCCCCGGCGATCTGGGTCTCCACGGCGACCGGGCGCGCCCCTGGAGCGGTGAACAGCTGCAGCCGGAACGTCCCCGGCAGCCCGGGGGCGGTGAACATGTGCTCGTCCACGCTGAGCCGGCGCGGAGCCGCCAGTGCGCGAAGCTCGTCCCGGCCGCGGAATGTTGCTGGTTCGGGTGCCGGGCCGGCGGGGAGGTCATCGGTCATCCCCCGATCATTCCCGACCCGGCGGCGCCCGGGCCCGGCCGGTCAGCCAGCCGTCGTCGGCGTCCGGGCGAGGTCCACCTCGCCGGCTTCGACCAGGGCCCGGCGCAGCTGTTTCGCCTGGGCGGGGCGCTCGCCCGCGGGCAGCGCCGCCGCAGCCCGAGCAGGGCCCGGGCATGCCGACGAACCTCCGCGTCACGCCACACCGCAGCGCGGGCCCATACGAACGGCTCACCACCGGCGCCCGCGGGGTGGGCGATCGCCACCAACTCCCGCAGCACACCCGCCACCTCGTGGCCGGGCAGACGGCCAGCCACCTCCCGGCCGATCCGGTCGCGCAACTCCGGGGCGGGGCGGTGCTCAGCGCGGCGGGGTCTGGTTCCTGAGCCGCTGCTGGACCGAGACGACGGTGACGCCGCCGTCGGGATGTCGGTCGAGCTTGCCTTCATCCGCGAGGGTGCTGATCCGCTGCCGGGTGATGCCGCCGAGCATGGCGCCGGCGACGCTGTACGAGACGTGCTCGGCGGTGGGGTGGCCTGCCGTCATCGCGCACGCCCGACCGAGCGGAGTCGACCACCAGCTGTCAGGGATGGGGGTCTCGCCCGGGAACAGCGCGCACACCAGCTCGGTCGCCTTGCCAGCGGCCTCGTTGTCGTCATCGCTATGCAAGATGAGCGATGAGATGCGCGCGGCGTTCTCCAGCTGCCAGCGAAGTTGCATCGCCTGCTCGAGGAATTCGGGACCGAGCAGCAGCTCCAGGTTGTCCACCAGGGTCTTGGTCTCGGCGAAGATCTGATCGCGCAGGGCGTCGTGATCATCAGGCACAGCGACTCCAAAAGGGGTTGACGTGTGGCGTCAACCCTACAGGGGGGTTGACGGCACGTGTCAACCCAAGGGGAGGGGCATCGGCGGCGCAGCGGCCGTGCAGGTGCGAATCCGCCCCGGCGAGCGCGCCAGCCGGCGGTCCGGCTGCGAGGACGGCGCGCCACCACCTGCCGGCGGCATCCAAGGCCGCGTGCGCGGTCGGCGGCAGCGGCTCCTCGTCCAGGCCGAACCGGCGCGCGGCCGGGCATCGGCACCAACAACTCCCGCGCCGCCGCCAGCACTTCCCTGTACAGCGACGCGGCCCGGACCGGGTCGGCTCCGGCACCGTGCAAGGTTCCCGGTCTGCCCGTACACGTCGCCCCACACGTCCAAGGCCCGCTCCTGCGCGCTGCCGAGCGCCACGCCCATCAGCCGCTCGGCGATCCCCGCCGCCCGGGCCCGGTGGTAACCGCCCGGGCGCACCAACTGCCCGCGCAACACCTCGGCCGCCTCCCGCATCCGCTCCCACGCCACCTTGCCCTGCCCGCCCGGCGTCCGGTGCGGTGCCGCCAGCGGACGGGGCCGCGGGCGCGGGCGGTCGGCGGACTCTGGAGGCACGGCAGCGGGTTGGGGGAGCCCGGCGGCCGGAGCGGGGCCGGCGGCGGCCGGCCTGGCGACGGGGTCGTCGATCACGGGGCCATCGGCGGGCGGATCAGGGACGGTGGCCTCCGCGAGCGCGGCGGGCGGCGCAACCCTGGCGGCGCCCGGCCCCTGCGCGGCGCCGACCGGGCCCGCGCGCTCACCGGCGTGCACGGCGGGCGGGTCGGGAGAGCGTCCACCGCGTGAAGCAGGCCCACGCCGCGGACTTCAACCCCACCGCGACCAGAGCGCCCGGCAAGCCCAGCAGAGCATCGGCGGCACCGCGCAGACACGACTCCGCGACCTCGGCCGGCCGCTCCAGCCCAGCGCCGGCCAGAATCCGGCGCGCATCGTCCAGCAGGCCCAGCGCACGCACCCCCGGCCCGCCTGCGCGGTCAGCACCGCGGCCAAGACCTCATCGACCTCGGGCAGTTCGCCCCCGCCGGCGGCGTCTCGTGGCTCACCGGTGCACCGTAGAGCCGCCACCAGCCGGCCCGGGCCGCTTCCCACACACCCGCCATTCACAGGGGCCCGGCGCAGCGATCAGCCGTCTGCAGCGCGCCGACCACCGAGCCGGACGTGGCGCAGGACCGGACGACGAAGGACGGCATCGGACAGTCTCGGACGGCTTCGTACGCCTCGAAGGAGCTCGGCGGAGGTGCGGCGGGCGTAGGCGGCCAGCCCGGCAGGCCGGGCCGGCACTCGGCCACCCGGGCGGTGAGGGCTCGTACGCAAGGGCGGCGGCCCCTGCAGGGCCCGGCGAGCTCGACGAGACGGAGCTGGGTGAAAGCGCCGGCCTGGCCGCCGACGGCCAGGAGCGCGCAGGCGGTGCCGGTGGAGGCCCGGGCGCTCCGCGCCGGGCAGGTGCTCGGGCCGCAGGCGGCGGGCGTAGGCAAGGTCGGCATGCCGCGATCACAGACGACCTCGGCGGTGCGGCTGTCGGTGGCGCAGGCGGTCACCGACCGCCGGTGACGATCTCCGCACCGGCCCGGCGGGCGACGTCGGCCAGCACGCCGGTAAGGCCCCATACCGCCGAGGGGGACATCCCAGTCGCCAGTACCGCCGCCGATGACGTGGTAGAGGATGCAGCGGCTCTGACGCAGGGACGGGGCGTGGGCGGTGGCTAACGTGCCGATGAGGGCGTCGGTGAGGACCACACCGCGCACCAGATCGTCGGTGAAAGTCTCCTCGACCACCGCCCAGGGGCCGGCGCGGCGGCCGGCGCGTACGACTGGGATGTAGGAGGAGACGGTGCTGTCGGTGCTGTCGTAGACCGCGCAGCCCGACTGGCCCAGCCTCGGCTGGCCAGAAAGTAGACCGTCACCGTCGACTACTTCCAGCTTACCCGAAAGTGGCCCCCAGCCCCCCGATGGGCTGGAACAACTGGTCCTACTACACGTGCCCTCATCAACGAGAAGGAAGAGGGTGCTCGACAACTATTCGGCGGCGCCCGGCCCGCTCCGGACAGCGGGGGATCGGAGGCGATGTGTGCGTACGCGGACCAAACAACCGAGGTCCGTACGGTCTTCGGCGGCGAGCAGGCTGACGAGGTAGGAGCAGTGGGGCGGGTCAGCGCAATCGGGCGTGAGCCTAGGTGAAGACCCGGGTCGACACGGCCGCGCCACCGGTGTGGTCCAGCCGCTACAGCACCAGCACGCTGCGCCCGGCGCGTGCGAGATAGGCGGCGGCCACCAGTCCGGTGTGCCCGTAGCCGACGATGACCGCGTCATACGACGTCCGTTCCGGCATACCCCTGGTCGCACGCGGTGATCCCGGTCGCCAGGTGCATGCGGCTGAATCCTCCGTGCCGGCCGGTACGACTGCTTGACCGGCCACAGAGCTCCGCTTAGCGTCCGGCCAGCTCCACCCCGGGTCCCGGCACCCGCCGGGCGACGAACCTCACCACAAGGCCAAGGAGGCCACCGCCATGTCGAACGCACCGGTTTCCCAAGGCCCCCACCAGCGCCGCAAGAGCATGGGACTTTCTGCCGCGGTCATTGTCCTCCTCAGTGGGGGCGGGTGGGGCCTCTCCACCCTTAATGGCGGAGAGCACACGCAGGGTCCGCGGGTGAAGATCGGCTGCTCCGCCGTGTTCTCCGTCAACTCGTGCACCTCTACCTCACCGCCGTCTCCCGCCGAGCCGGGCCTCGACCAGGGAAAGCGAAACATCGGCCCGCAGCTCATACCCGCACAGGACGTGCGCGCCCACGTTCTCGATCGGCGCGACGGGCCCGCGATCGTGCGCAGCACCCCGTCCGTCAACGGGCACTTCCTGTACACGCTCGACCCCTACCACCACCCGACCCAGATCAAGATCATCTGTCAGGCGTGGGCTGGTGTGGTTCAGCCCGCCAATGGCCCACCCACCGCCCTGTGGGATCGCATCGGTCCCGACGAGTGGATCAGCGACGCGTATCTCGACACTGGATCCTCCCGACCCGTGACCAAAAAATGCGAACAGCCTCCCGACGAGGGCCAGTCAACCGATGGGGACACCACGACGCCGGGCTGAGCCGCCTCGCCGGCGCTGACCGCAGCCGCGGTCACCACACAGATCGTGCGCACTCGCGCAAGGCCCCACCACCCGGGCGGGCCTCGGCCTTCTCTGGCCGTCCGCACCAGGCTCCCCTTGGTAGCACGCGCTGATCCCGGTCGCCGGGTGCAGGCGGCTGAAGCCTCCACCCGTCCCGCAACCGATCACCGCATGGCGTCGCGCGGCGCGGCCGGGGCGGGCTCCCTGGCCGCCAGCGGTACCTTCGCCACCTTCACGGTGATTGACGCTTTAGATTTGACAAGTAAGCACATTTAGGAGTAAATTATGTGATGTCAGGGAGGGCGCGGGCCCGACCGGAGAAGGAGACCGCCGTGAGCACCACGATCCGCATCCGCACCACCGAGGACGCCGTTGCCGTCATCGCCGCCATGGCCACCAAGACGATCGCCGCAGGCGCCCACCCCGGTCACGGCCTGGAAGCCGTCGGCACGCGACTGACCACCGACGACGTGCTCGGCCGCATCCGCGCCGCTTACAACCGCCACACCGCGGGCGGCGCCACCCCCAAGGAATCCGTGATCGCCGTCGGTCAGACGCTCATCGCTGCCTACTGCAACTCGGCCGGCATCCCCACCGAACGCTGACCACCCCCGGCGCCCGGCCCTCCGCCGGGCGCGTGGGCCAGCTGCAACCGGCAGCGATCACCCTCGACTTCACTCCCGAAGGGCACGACGTGCGCTACAAGGCCGGCCGCCGGCAAAGCAACCCAACGCCGACCGGCAAGCCAGCGCCATCGCAGCCACCGTGCCCCGTCCCGGCTCTACCAAGTCCTTGAGAAACTCGGACAGTCCCCGGAACCGCCGCACCAACAAGACCCGCACGACGAGGAGAACTGACCATGGCGACGTACACGCTGACGATGCGCATCGAGGCGAACGACGACATCACCCCCGACCGAATCCGTGACGAGCTGTACGAGGCGGCCGAGGACGTGCCGTTCAGCTTCGACATCACGGACATCTCGGAGCGCCACGCGACCGACAAGCCACCCGCCGCCTGAACTGACGAGCAGGTGAGGACGCCGACCCGAACAGTGAGGACACAAACCATGCCAACCACAGGACTTGACGACGTGAAGGCCGAGGACGAACTGATCCTGGTCTCCTACAACCGATTCCGCGGTGACCAGCCCGTCACCGTTTCCCGCGTAGGTACCAAGTACCTCTACGTGGCTATTGATGGTCGGGAGACTCGAGAGAGGTTCGACCGCAAGACAGGCACGGAAGACGGCCAGCGCGGCACCAAGGCCCAGCTATACACCCAGGAGCAGTACGACGAACTACGTCAGCGGTCTTCACTGTTCACGAGCCTTCTCGCTGCCGGTATCGAGATCCGGCGCGAGGTGCGTTCCACGATGTCCACGGGCAAGCTCAAGGCCATCCTTGACGCCGCCACCACCGAGCAGTGAGGAGCCCGACAGTGTCGATTCGACGCCCCCGCAACCCGTGGCGAGTCCGCCTTTTCAGCTCCGATGGCCCCATCCACGACTCCGACCGCGACTTCCGCAGCAGCCAAGCCGCCTACGACCACGTCATCGCCGAACGGCAGCGCACAGAGAACGGCGAAGGCCCCGTCACCACCATCCGCGTCCTTCAGTGGACCGACGGAGACTGGGCCCTGTACGAGCGCATCACCCCCACCCGACCCGCCGAGAAGCAAGGGCACGACATGAGCGGCATCTACGACGACGGGGCGACCTACGGGCCTGACCCGAACGCCACGGCCACCGATACGCCCACCGACCCGATCTACGACGACGGCGACACACACGGCCAATCCGGTACCACCGTCACGACGGGCCGACCTGACCCTTCCTGAAGCCTGGACCACCCACCGACCACACAAGCAGCAGTAGGGACATCCCGTCAGCGATCCGCAACATCTGCCCGCCCCCTGGACTTATGGAGGAACTCATGAAGGTGATGGAACTGGCCATGCTCGACTCGCTCGTGGGACGCAGCGCGGCGGTCATTGTTGACGGCCTGGGCTGGAGTGGCCGTGTGTCGCGCGTTGGGCCGGAGGAGACCCGTCAAGGACTCCAGGGGCGCGAGGTCACCTGGACGCACGGCGGACGCGCCTTCGCACCCGTTGGGGCCACCGAGGCCCTTGTTGGTGGCACGTGCTACCTGCCGGGAACGCAAGCCGGTATGCGCGGCTACATCACCGCCGAATTGCGCGGCGCGGAGTGGCAGAGCGTGGTCTTCCAGGTCAGAAGCTTTGCAGGCGAGCTGAAGACCGAGTTCGTGGTCAGCAACGACGCGCAGAGCCTTCTCGACGAGATCGCTGCCGCGGTCTGCGCAACCGGACTGTGGCAGCGCACGATCCCTGCACGTAACGGGGAGATTCGACTCGGCGCGGAAGACCTGCGCCACCTTCGCGATTTGGTCGAGTGCGCCGTAAGCCAGTCGTCCTGATAGGCGACGAGGCCGTCGGGTACTGCCCGCGCATGCGCTCGCCGAGCGGGCGCGCAACCGCCGGCGAGCGCGGGCACATCGAGACAGGAACGAGAGCTCCAGCAAGGGAGACACGGAACATGACCTACTACACCGCGGTGTCGGGACAGATCCTCATCGACCCGCCGCTGCGCGGAGCAGCGCTGAAGAAGTCGCCCTTCTACAACCCTTGGGCCGGCGGGGAGGCCCAAAGGTGCATCTGCCTGGGCATCGAAGAAGAGCCGGCGGGGCCGGAGGAAGCGGGCGAACCGGTGGCCCGTCGCGTGATCTCCGCGGACGTCGAGCGTCTCGACGCCTTCGACATGGAAGGCGAACTCCAAGAGCTCATCGACGAGTTCCCCGGCCACACCTTCACCGGACGCCTGGAGTGCATAGGTGACAACCACTGGAACGACATGTGGGGAGTCACCGTCCGCAACGGCCGCGCCGAGGAGGTGAAGCCGACCGTGACCTGGCCAGGCGACGCCAACACCTGACCAAGCGCCCGGCGCAGTTGCTCAAGCCCGGCGAGGCGCTCACCCCGGGGCAACGCCGCCTACCGGTCCCCGGGCACCGCGGCCAGTTCCCAGGCTCCCGGCCTGCCGCCGGGAAACCAGACCAGCTACAACTGACAGCGATCACCCTCGACTTCACTCCTGAAAGGCCATCCGCGGCGCCGGCGCCACCACCGAAATCACCCCCACTACCTGCACATACCACCCGAAGTAGGAGGATTGACGATGGCAACCACACCTATCGACGGCCTTGCAGCGCGCATTGTCCGCAATGACCTCGCCTCACGCCGCGCCACCCTCGCACGAGACGCCAAACAGGTCGCCGACATCTACACCCGCCTCGCCGCCGCGCTGGAGGACGAGCACCAGGCCATCACTGCCGTCGGAGGCGACAGCTCCCGTGCGGCTGCCGGAGCACAGCAGCTCGCACAGCAACTGGCACGACTGATCGGAATGAGCGAGATCGCAAACATCACCCTCGACACCACCGAGATCAGCGACCGCGTCACCGATCAGTGAGGAGCACCTGACCCCATGAGTACGCCCACCGAACTGCGCGCCCGCGCCGCCGAACTGGAGTCTCGCGTCCGCCCGCAGCCGTGGACCGATGACGAGCGGATGTGGATGGAGAAGGCCGCCACGCTCCGGGCCGAGGCCGACCACCTGGACGAGATCGAGGCCGCCCGAGAGTCCACCGAGCAGTGAGGAGCACGACATGAGCGACGTGAGCGGCATCTACGACGACGGAGCGACCTACGGGCCTGACCCGAACGCCACGGCCGCGATCACTGGACCGTCAGGCCCGCCTTCTCGCTGACGTCCCGCCCGGCCCGTTACTCCTCGACGGCCAGGCCGAGTCCGCGCCTACCGAGCCGCCAAGACCACCACTCCCACCGCCTGACTGGTCGCATCACAAGGAGTTCGTCCGCCATGACCAACCTCACGCCCGCTTCGCAGAAGCTGCTCCGAGAGATCGCCCGCCACGACATGGGCGCCGCTGTCTCGATCCGCTACCTCTCCCGCGGCCGGTACACGGTCGACCGCGGCACCACCGCCTACAACCGCAACTCGTTCCGCCCACTGTTCGAGCAGGGGTTGGTCACCGGCTGGGACGAGCACGACGACGCAGGCCCGATGCGTGTCACGGAGTCCGGCCGGAAGTTGGCCGCCGCTCTGGCGACGCAGCAGTGCGAAAAGAAGCCTCGGCCGAAGCCGTCCGCCGACGGGCGCGCGGCACTGTGCCTGCTTCGAAAGATCGCGAAACTCGACGAGCCAGCGCTCATCTACTCCGACAGCCGCGGCCCCCGCATCTGGCGCCTCGGGAGCCGGGACGGTTACCGAGCCGCGGTCGATACGTGGACCGCACTTCAGCACGCTGGCCTGATCCACATCGAGTACGGGTTCGCAGGCGGCCAGCGTGTCTCCGCGACCGCGGCCGGTCACAAGCGCCTCACAACGTGACCACACGGAACTGGAACCAACGTCCTGCCACCACAGCTAGGGCAACGAGCCGCCGAACAACCCCGAACAACTCTCCTACCAGCGACAACGCACCACACCACGCAGACAGCGGCCGGACACCCAGGGCCCAGAACCGGTGGAACGGCGTTGCCGTCCACGTCGGCGCACGGCGACTGCGGCCGCCGACCCGGCAGGGACACCGTGGGGTGACGCGCGGCGGGGCCTTCGGCCTCGGGCGCGCGGGTCAGCCGGATAGTGCAGCATCCAGGCAGAGCCGCGGCGGGCTCCCTCTCTGGATGTCCAATGCGGCCGCTACGATGGCGGAGCACCATCGGGCAACCGCGCCGCGCCCGGTCCACAACCTCGACGCCCACACCGTCGGAGGGGACCGCAGACGTCTGAGACTCGCGCGAGCAGCTTCGTCATGCCCTCCTTCCTGGACCGGCCGGCGCGTGTGGGGCAGCAGGCCGACAAGGACGTGAGACGCCATGACCCATCGCCGCAACAGGCAGCAGGACCGCGCAGTGCGCGCGTACAAGCGGGCCCACCCCGGCATCACCCTGGACCAGGCCCGCCAGGCCGTCGCCGCCCGCACCGGCCTGCAGCAGGACCTCCCGCCCCGGATCCCCGCCGCTCCCCTGCCCCGCCCCACCGAAACGCTGGCCGACTACATCAAGCGCGTCGCCGCAGCGGCCGGCGTCCAGCGGCACCAAGCCATGGAACTCCTCGGCCTCAAGCCCGGCACCTCCGCCACCCAGCGCCTGGACGAACTCACCCGCGGCCGGCTGCCCGACCACACCGTACGGGCCCTGACCGCGGCCACCGGCATGACCCCGGACCAGGCCCACACCCTCGCCGCACCCCGCACCGCTCACCCCGACGAGGAGGCCGTACGGCGCACGGTCGAGGGGAACGCCATCGTCAACGCCAAGAGCTTCCGCCGCGGCGGCGAAGGCAAAACCAGTACGGACACGCGTGACCTCGCACGGCTCCTCGCCGAAACGAGCGGACCGCAGCCCCTCCCGTTCGACCTGCCCAGCAACGAACTGCGCCCAGCCCCCTACCGCCCAGTCATCGTCGATCTCAACTGGCCGACCGATACCGCCACACCACCCATCGACCCCGACGTCTTCGACGAGGTCGCCAAGGCCCTCGGCATCGAGCAGAACACCAACACAGACACACCGCCGCACAAGTAACCCGCCGGCCCGACAGACCGACAGACCACCGCGGCCCGAGACCGCAGAGCCTGCCTGAGCCGTCGGCGGGTCGGGCCCAGCGGCCGGACCGCCGACGGCATACGCAGGACGCGGACCGGGGTGTCACCGGCCGGCGAGCAGGCCGGTGAGGACGCCGGCCCCATACGACACCCGCGGGACGAGCGGGCGCACCAGGTGCCGCATCGACGGCTCCGCCGGGAACCGGATCCGGCCGACGGGCAGCTGCAGGTCGAGCGGCGCCCCGGGCGGCAGGACATGGAAGCCGTCGGCCTCGTAGTACGGCGCCAGATGCGGCTTGTGGGCGTGGATGCCGCCGAGCACCGCCTCGTAGCCCTGGAGGGTGTAGGAGCGGACCAGGGCGTCGACGAGCTGGTGGCCCAGGCCCTGGCCGCGGGCGCTGTCGGCCACCGACACCGCCTCCAGCTCGACGAGCGACCTCGACAACTGCAGGCACAACTGCCGGCCCAGCCCCGCCTCCATCGCCATCAGCCACTGCACCGGAGGGATCGCGTGAGCGAGACCGACCACCGGCCCCGCCGGGTGTTCCTGAGCCAGGAGCAGGTTCGCGGTGCCGAACTGGGGCGGCAGCCGCAAGCCGGTACGCATCCGCTCGACGATCTGCCCGGGCATCGCCGCGTCCATGAAGTCGACCGGCTCCAGCAGCGCCCGCACCACCTCGGGGTCGTCGTCCGCAGTGGCCGGGCGGATGAGATACCGCTCCCCCAGCACCACACCACCAGCAGCGGCATCAGGCCGAGGCGCCGCCTGCTGTGTGTTGCGGCGTTCAGCACGTCGTCGAGAGGCTCGTCCCATACCCCTCATCCTCCCCCGGGCCCGGCGAGGAGCGCCACGCCCCGGGTGAACCGCGGGAGCAGCAAGCACAGTTCAGCGCCACACCGGCCGGCGGGTTCCGGTACGAAGTCCCCCACCGCCGCGCCGGGCGCCCCGGCCACCGGCACGGCGGCGGCGAGTAGCGGCCGGCCGTCTTCGGCCGGAGCGGGCTCCGACACCCGGCCGTACGGAGCGGGGTGAGACGGGCGAGGCCCGATGCGCTACACCGGCGAGGGAACGGACACACCCCGGATCACCCCGCGATCGCCTGAACGGGAGCCGGCCGGGCGCAGCTCGCCGGGCCCTCGCCGCGTACGAACAACTCTCCGCCGCTGCTGGGCGACCTCGAGTTCGCGTGGGGGCCGCGCACTCGCCTCAGCCGGTGAGCAGCCGGGAACGACCAGCGGGGCCGGACAGGATCCGGCCCGGCCCCGCTGTCGTCGGGTTGGTCGAGGTTCCAGCCGCGAGCGGGCGTGCAGGCGGCTTCGAGCTTCCGGGGCGCCTTCAGTGTCCCGGAACGAGAACGGCGGCGGGCCGGTTGGTGACCAGTGGAAGCTACTGGTCGTCGATGCAGGGCCCTTGGGCGCGGAAGCGCGCGCGGGTTTGCGGCCAGGGCGTCGCGCTGTCGTGGCCGAAGCAGTCGACGCCTCCGCAAAGAGGTCGTGAGTCGCGCGCCGGCCTGCCGTTGATCAGCGCCACCCGCCCGTACGCCTCGTAGCGCTCGCGGCTGTCCTCGCCGTCCACAAGATCATTGGCGAGCTCCTGCTTGGTCCAGCGCACGAGATCCGCGATCGGAACACCCCACCTGCTGCGGATCATGGCTACGAGCTGTGCCTTGGAGTGGTCGCGCATCAGAGCGTTTCTCCGCTGGAACAGCTCGTTGGAGAGCTCGACTTCGGCTGCGGGAATCGGCGTGATCGACTCACGGATGTACTCGGGGTCCTCGTCCGCATCGAAGATCATGATGCAGGCCGCGTGCGGCGCGCAGACGGCAATCTTGCCCGGATTCTCCGCCTGCGCCTCGGCGGTGGCGCGTACCCAGTTGAGGGCTTCGTGGTAGCTGAAGTGTGTGCCCTGCTCGCGTGCGGTGCGCTGGAGTTCGCGGGCGCGCTGCTGCTCGGTGGTGCGTTTGGTCATGGACGGGTCCTCTCGGCACCGGGTCCTCGCCCCCACACGGCAACCCGGCTCGATGGGTCGTCAAGGTGTTCGTCAAGCGGTCGTTGATCCCGGAAGACCTTCCACCAGTGTTCCGGGCAGTGTGGGTGTCCGGGTGCGGTGTGGGCGTCGGCGAAGCCCAGGGCATCAGCCCTGCGGGCAGGATACCGGCCCGGCCGCCCGGCTCTACCGTCCGCCGGCGGCGGTGGCGTTGTCCGCGTACGGGGCGTTCAGCTCATGTGCGCGCCGGACGGCGCCGCCGACGCGCAGTCGAAAGGATCACGCCAGTTCTCCCTCCGCCGAGGCTCTCCTGCCTCGCTCCGATACGGCGCGCGTAGTCACTCAGGCCCGGCAAACCGGGCCACAGTTCGACGACCCGTGCGGTCAGCGCACACCGAGAGCCGACGGCTTCCAGCAGCGCGGCGAACTCGACCTGGCCCAGCTGGGCCAGGGCGCCGACCGCATCGCCACCACGGTCAAGCCCCGTACAGCGGCGGCCGGAAAGAACGCCCCGCCGGCCCAGGGACCGAAGCACGCCCGCCCGCGAAGAGGACCACCGCAGGCCGCCGGCGGCCGCTTCCAGCTCAGCGACCATGGCCGGGAGCCGGCCGCCAGGTGCGCGCGGTCCTCCGTCAGCAGGTGCACAGCCTCACCGCCGGCGGCCGGCACCACCGGGGCGCAGCGGCACCGGCCCGCTCAGCGCAGGCGCCGGCGTCCTCGGCACCGCGGGCCACGGGCCCACCAGGTGCCCGGCGGTGCCGGCGAAGTGTCCGAAATCGTCGGCCGGCCTGCGGCCGCGAGGGAAAGAAGCAGGGCGTCGACGAGGGCGCGGACGGCAGACACTGTGCGCCGGGCGAACGTAGGCCGCCGGCGAGAGCCAGAAGAGGGGAGCCGGCCAGCGACTGCCGCGTGTCGCCGCGCACCAGGCCCCCACCAGTCGTACGTTCAGATCACACCCCGCTCGCCCGGGGATGAACCCGAGCTGCCCAGACCAATAGGGCACGTTCTGCAGAACCCTCCGCTCGCCCGGAGACGAACACGACGCCCCCGACCGCCCGGCCGGGGGCGTTCACATGCTCACCCGCCCTCGCCGGCCACCCACCCGCTGCACAGGAACAGAGCCCCGGTCGCGGCGCCGGACACAGAGGACCAGGAGCGGCAGCCGTGGCGCGGCCACCGAGAACGCCCTGTGGCGTGCCGGAGGGAGTGGCGGCCGGGTGTCACCCCGGGTGCCGGCAGTCGGCATCGCTTCGCTCCGGACGGCTTCGGCTGGGCCAGGCCGCGGTCGCCCTCGACGTCGAACAACGCGGGCGCCAGGGCCCCGGCTGGGAGGCCCGGCTGGAGGGGGAGCATCAGCTCGTGCGGCAGCCCGACGGGGCCGCCTGGTACGACGGGACCCTGCCCGCCACCGCGGCCTGGCGTGAGGCGGCGCAGGAGGCCGGCCAGCTCTACCGCTTCACCGCGGCGACCGGCGACGTGGACGCGATCGGAGACCAGATCGCCTCGGGCAGGCCCTGGCCGTGGTCTCGACCCTGAGCTGACGGGCGGCGGCCCCGCACGGCGCCCGCGGTCGGGCTGTCAACTTTCCGGTGACATCAGGGGTTCGTGAGGCGGTAGGCTGCCGACCAGCGGCAGGACGCGCACGCCGCACGTCACGAGACGTCCGGCTCCCACGCTGCCGGACGGTGGCCAAGGACCCCCGGGTGCTCCCGGCGCGGGCCCGCGGAACGCAGTGCACCCTGCCCGCGCTGATGGCGTCCGAGCCCGGCGGGATGCGTGGGGTCCCGTGACGGAGCTGTCATGACCAAGAGCGGAGCCAGCGGCCCGAAGTCCCGCGCCCGCGCCCGCGCCCGCAAGGAGCGCACCGGCACCAAGTACACCCAGGCCCGGCGCGGTACCCCCGCCGTCACCGCCGCCGGGGCGGCCGTGCCCACCGAGGTCACCGTGATGACCTTCCGCAGGGGCGAGCCTCTGCCGCGCACCGCGCCGGACATCAACTGGCTGTGCCACCGGTGCGGTGTTGCCACCAACATCTGCGCGCTGACGGCCGACGCCGGCGAAGGGCATCTGCGGCCATACTGCCCCTCCTGCCTGCCGCCCCCCGACCTCTACCCCGCGCGGCGGGCCCTCGCCGACCACCTCCGCGGCCTCCAGGCCCTGGCGGACTGGCCTTCGGCCGAGGACCTCGCCCGGCAGGTCGAGGCGGCGACGGGCCACCCGGCCGCCCCCACGGTGCGCACCGTCCTGAGCGGAGCCGTCCTGACGCGCTGGGACACGGTGCAGGCCCTCGTGCGCGCCCTGGGGGGCGACGGGGGTGACGTCGAGGATGTTCTGCATCTGTGGCAGGCGGCCGACCAGGAGCAGAGCCAGGGCCAGGTAGTAGACCGGCTGGCTCGCCGCAGCCGCGTCGGGCTCACGGTCGAGGAGCAGGTCGACCTCGACTGGACGAGGGTGCTGGACAAGGTCGCCCGCCGAGAGGGCAGGACCGGGTTCACGCCTCACCTGCTGAGCGACTTCGACTGAGCCGCCTGCCCCGGCCCGTGCCGTCACCCGTCCAGGTGGAGGTGATCGTGTCGCCGCGCCGCGTCACCTGCGCCACGGTGGGCAGATGCGCCGCCGTCCCGCCCTGCTGGTCCCGCTGGTTCTCCTCCTCGACACGGCGTACGTCAGCGTGCGGGCCGACGGCCGCCCGGCCCTGCCTCCGGCGACAGTCGCCGCGGCGGTCGCCCCCTCGGCCGCCGCTCCGCCCAGCCAGGCGCCCGCGCGCGTGGCGCTGGCGCGCACGGACGACGACAGGCCGCGCGGCCGCGGGCACGCCGAGCCGGCTGCGGCCGTCCCGAACACCGCTGTGCGATACGCACCGTCGCTCAGGCCCGGCAGACCGGCCGCAGTTCGACGACCTGTGCGGTCGGCGCGCGAACCGAGGGCCGGCGGACCTCCAGCGGTACGGCGAACGGCAGCGAGCAGCAACTCCCCGGCACCACGCCGGCCGGCAGGCGGGCCGACGCGGGCGGCCAGCAGCAACACTCCCCATCCCTCCCTGCGGGGCTGGGTGGTCACGGCGACCGGGCGCGGTGACCAGCTGCAGGCGCAGGGCTCCCGGCAACCCGGGGGCGGTGAACACCGGGTCGTCCGCGGCCAGTCGGCGCGACGCTGCCAGCGCGCGCAGCTCCGCGCCGGCTCCGGGCGCGGTGCCGGCACAGGCTCGTCGGTGGGTCGTCGCTCATCCTTCGGTCATTCCCGCCCCGGCCGCAGCCCGGGACCGCTTCACCCCGGCCGGCCGTCGGCGGGCGGGGTGACCGCGGCCGGGCCACCGCGGCCCGGGTCAGCGCCGGCTGCCGTGGTGGTACCGGGGGCTGCCGGTGAAGGGCTTGACCAGGCCCCGGGGGGACGGGCTGTTCACGCCGTCGTCCGGCTCGAACGCGGTGACGACAACTGCGGCTGCCTGGGCGCTTTGCAGACGGCGATGGTGCCGGTCGGCCTCCTCCGCGTCCGTCAGGGGCCCGGTCTTCGTCCACCGGGTCTCACCGCGAGGCGCTGCGACCTGATCGGTCCAGTACACGCACGGCACCACCAGCAGCCGGCGCACCGCGAGCAGCCCGTCGGCGAACTCCTTGACGCTCTTCCCCAGATACGACAACTCGCCCGCGTAGTGGGCCAGCGTGGCCGTGCCGCGGGCCTCGAACCTCCAGTGCAGGTAGGCCGCCTGCTGCTGCCTCGCGCGTTTGGGGACGCGCAGCGCCGCCTCCATCGACCCCAGCCAGCTGTTGCAGCTGCGGCACACCGCGCCGCGCACCTGCCCCGTGACCGCGTCGTGGTCGACGGCGGCCGTCGGGCGGCGCCGGCACAGCTGGCACTGCGGGTGGCGGTCGCGGTAGGCGGCCCGCTCACTGTGGGACATCCGCGCGTACAGGAGCGGCGGAGTGCGGCGGGCCTTCCACCGGGCACGGGGCACCACCGGCACCGCAACGGCCCGGGCGCCATGCGAGATCGGTGCCGGCGGCGCTCCTGGGCTCGGAGCGGGCCGGCGCCCGCCGGCTGCGTCACCGGCAACAGCGGCAGGGCCGGGCGCGGAGGCAGGGCCGGGCGCGGAGGCAGGCGCCGTCCCCTCGCCCGGCACGGCTGCCGGGGCGCCGCGGGCCGGCCTCACCCCTCGCGCCCACCCCCGCAGACCGGCCAGACGCCCCCGTACCCCGCCCGCCGCGGGCATCGAGCCGTTCACCGGTCACTCGCAGCACATCGGGCACAGCGTCGGCACGCCCTCCACGGGATGCCTGCCGCACCCGACGCACAGCCATTCCTGGCAGTTGAGGCAGGAGTCGCTGTCCGCGTGCACAGGCACGCACCGGCCCACGCACGAGTCCTCGCGTATCCGGTCCGCGGCCGCAGCGGGGAAACAGACCGGGCAGGGGAAGGCGGCGCGGTGCACCGCCGGGACGCTTGCGGGCACGGAGACATTCGAAGAGACCGTCATGCGGTGCAGCCTCGGGCCACCGGCCTGTGGACACGGGACTGCCGGCGTGCAGGTGAGACCGGTGGCCTCAGCCGGCGCAGGCCCCGGGCACACGGCGGTACCGCGCGCCGCAGGCGAGGAGAACAGCGGCGGAAGTCGGGGCCGGCAGCCAAGGTCCAGGCCAGCGTCCGGCTCGCCGGCATCCGGACGCGCAGGTGTTGCCCGGCCGGCAACACCCTCACAGCACCGAACTCCGCCTGTGCAGGCACCGGACGGCGGGACCCGCGGCGCGCAACGGCCGTTTCCCTGAACCCTGCTTCGTCGTTTGAAAGGGGTGTTCACGTCCCCCGCGAACACACGTGGCCCGGCCGGCGGCTCCTTCCGGCCGGGCCGCGCTGTTGGAGCGTCCGCCTCGGCGCCGGCCGACCTCGACCGCCGGCAGGGCCACCGCCGGGTGGGCATGATGGCCGGATGCCGCACACCGACGCTCCACCACCACCGACACGACCGAACCTCTGCCCCTTGTGCGCGCTGCGCACGGTCTGCGGGTCGGTCCCGGACTCGATCGGCCGGTACTCGCTGACCCACGGCTCCCAGTACCGCTGCTCGGCATGCAACACATGGCTGTGCGCGGGCTGCGGCGACAGACCCGTAACAGGCGCAGAGGCCCGCTGCAGCGTGTGCTGCGTCCCGCAGCAGTCGCAGGGGCCAGAGGGGTCGGAGGGGCCGCGGGCATTCCCTTCCCCCGCTATGCCTCCCGGGCCGGTGGAGGAGGCGACGTGTATCCGCAGGACGAAGACCACGGCGCGCCGATGTCAAAGCAGGCCCACCGACTGGCCCGCAATCCCCGGCCAGCCGCAGCCCGTTGCTTCCTGCTGGATCCACCTCAGCGAAGAGGAACGCGAGACCTGCACCCGAGCGCGGGGACTCAGGAGCGCGGAACAGGCGAGGCTCTGGGCCGAGGGAGAGCCGGAACGCCAGCGCCGCGCTGCCGAGGCCGCAGCCGAACGGCGCGCGCGGATCGCGGCGTGCTGGTGCGACGAGCAACTGCCCGACGAAGTGGGGATGCGCTCCACGCGCTACCCCGCCCCCAACCGCTGCAAGGGGTGCGGCTCCTGGCTGTGCGCGTCGTGCGACCGGGTACGTGTGGCGGCCGAAGGCGCCCAGTGCGAAACCTGCCGCCCGCAAGCCGTACAACCTCTGCGATGCGGCGATCACACAGAAGAGGACGGCCCCTACTACCGGATCACGGTGGGGAGCCTGGAAAACTTCGCCGAGGCGATCGGTCTGGTGATCCGCGCGGGAGCACACAACGGGGGCGACCCCCGCGTATTCGCCGTTCACCTCCCGGTCTGCGACAGCCAGGCCACAGCGCTGGAGGCCCTGCGGACGTTCGACCTCGGATCGGACGCGGGCAGCATCAAGGTCGAGCTGGTGCCCGAAGACGCGAAGGCGGTGGTGGCCCCCGGCCTGCCGGAGCCGGACCTGTCCGGCCTGGGGGACATCGAAAGCTGGTGGAGCGCCCACGCCTACCCGGCCGACGGCAGAAGGAAGATGCGGCGCCGGCCGCGGTGAGCCGGGCAGAGCCAACACCACGCCCAGGCCCGCACCTCACCTCACCGCCACGGCCCGGACCGGCCGTGGCAGCGGGGCGGCGGCAGACGTGGTGGTGGAGAGTGGAGCCGTGATGAAAGATGCTCCTGTGCAGGTGCTTGCGCCCTCCAGCGAGGGAGGGCGGCCGGTGATCCTCGGCAACGTCGTGCTCGGCGTGGCCTACAGCCCCGCCGACGTCGTCGACATCCTGCGCCAGGCAGGCATCGAAGACAGCGTCATCGCGCTCGACAACCACAAGCTGATCGAATGGCAGGGCGGCGGACCCGAGGTCTGGCACTAGCCCGCGGCCGACTCGGACACCCCAGATTAGCGGGCGCTCGTGGAGCGGCCTTGGCGAAAACCGCGCGCCTCCCCGGGGCGGGCGTGTACAAGGAGAGGGTGATGAGCACCGCCCGCCCTGCCGTCCCGGACCGCACCGACGCCTCGGAACTGCACCCGGACGAACCCCCGCAGACTGGCGGCATGGCCGAGCCCGCTGCTGCGCCGGGGCGGCGCCGGGGGCCCGAGCCCGCGGGGTGCTTTGGCCAGCAGCAGCTGGAGCAGCGGCTCCTGCCCTTTCTGACCGGCGCAGCGCACCCCGGGGCGACCGATTTCCTCGCCCATGTCACGGGGGTCGTGGCCGGCTGGGGCTGTCTCCACCTGAAGATGCCCGCCGCGGGCGCCGGCGCCCTCGCTGAGGCGCTGGCGCCCCGCATCACCCCGGACGGGCCCGGAGGGGAGCTGGAGGGCCTCGCGGGTCTGCGGCAGACCGCGCGCGACGGCCGGCTCGTCGAGCTCGCGTTGTGGGGCGGTCACGGCAGGCTCGTCCTGCACTTCGAGGAACCCCCCGTGCCCGCGGTCCCGGCCGTGGGCCCGCGCGGCCCCGGGGCTCTCAGCAGCTGGGAGCTTCTCCTCACGGAGGGGCTGGATCCCGTCGAGGATGCCGGACGGCGGTCCGCCCCTGGCACCAGCGAAGAGGCCGAGGAAGCCAGTCGGGCCCTGCGCAGCGTGCTGGGCCGCTGGCCCCGCCTGACCGGCTGCGAGCACCCCCCTCCCCCTGCCCCGCCGATCACGCTCGCCCCCACCCGGCACGCCAATTGCCCCGCCCCGACGCCCGCCGCGGTGGGCGGTGAAGAGGCTGCCGCCCACCGGCAGGAGCAGGACGCGCTCCTCATCCTGGCCGCAGGGCACGCGGCAGGTGACTGGAAGCAGCACACCGACGTCCCGCCCCGGCCCTGGGCGGCGGCGTGCGCAGGGCAGCAGCGCCTGGAGTACGAACTGCTCCTGGCCCTGGCCGAGCACGTCCAGGTCGTCGACGATCCCGCCCGGTTTCTTGAGATCACGCATGCCCTGGCCGGTCCGTCCTGCCTCCACCTGTCCATGACCGGCTGGTTCTTCCCGTACGTCCGCCACCGTCTCCTGCCGACCCTGGCGGACACCGGGACGCTGCAGGGCGTACCGGGCCTTCGGCAGATCCCCAGCAGCGACCCGTACCGGGTCCAGCTCGTTCCGCTGGACGGGCACGGCCGGCTGGTCTTCCACCTCGACCGGGATGGCCTCGAGGAGTGGGAGGAGTACGAGATCGAGACCGACTTGATCTACCGGGTGCAGTGCACCGCCGCCTGCCCGCCCGCCCCCTGTCCCCGTCAGCCGCTGGCCGCCGCCGACCGGCCCCTGGAACACCTCCTCCACCTCCACCCCCGAATGCACCCGGCCGAACTCCCCGGCCAGCGCGAGGCCACCGACCCCGCGCTGCGCGCCACCGCAAGCCGGCAACTGCGTCGCCATCTGGCCGCGTTGCCCGCCCCTGCAGCCGCCCCGGGCGACCATCACGCCGCCGCCGTCGCACTGACGCCGCCCGCCCGGCCCGGGCCCCTTTCCCCGTCTGACGGTGACACACCCGCCCCACAGCCGGAGCCCCGACGGCACGAGCTCACACCCAGCCTGTTCTCCCGCGCGCCCGCCGCCCGCACCACCGACGAGCTGGCCACCGCCCTGGCCCACCAACTCCTTGCTCTGCTTGCCACCGACGCCGCCAGGCCCGGCGACGTGCTCCCCGACACCCTCGGCATCGCGCAGGCCCTGGGCGGACCACGCTCCACCTCCAATGGGGCGCTGATCCTGCGCCGCGTCGCCGTCCGCTACGGCCTGCTGCGCAACCGACCGCAGCACCCGGACGACCCTCCTGGCACCCGTCGCATGAACCACACCATGACATGGGAGGTCAGCCCGGCCGCCCCGCTCCTCGCCCCAGCCCTGACCGCCGAGTTCAGCACCGCCGACGCCGGCACTACCCAGCCGGAGCAGGGAAGAGGCCAGCGTTGACCCGCATCAGCGGAGCGGCCCTGAACGCCTTCCTGCCCCCACCCGGCCACGAAACCGCCCGCTGACACCAGCCCACCCAGCCACCCAGCCAGGGCGGGGACGCCGCATCGCGGGGCACTCCCCGCCCCACCTATCCGTCCAGCACCGCCCCGCCGCGACGGCCTCCGGGACGCCTGGGCACGGTCGCGGCGGCCGCCGAAGGCCAGGCCGACGAAGCGGGCCGGCAACGGGCCTGCCCCGCGGCCGCTGCGCCCGGCTCCGTGACCACTGCCACTGAGCCTCGTTTCCCAGCACAGGGGCGAACCGCGGTGCCCGCCGCTCCCGCTCCCGCCCCGGCAGCATCCCCGCGATCGCCCGAGGAAGTGGTCCTTGTGCTCGGTCTCGACTTCGGCGAAGCAGTACTCGCCGATCCCCACGACCTCCACCTCGTGGTGGAGACCATCCTGGACGACCCCGACGGTGAACACCCGCCGGCCGTCGCTGCCGCGCTCGAGACCGCCCGCAACGGCGACCCCACGACCGCCGAACAGCTCTGGCACCTGACGAACTTCGCAGACCCCGCCTCCGTTTACGAGCTGTCCCTGGCGGAGCCGGACACGGCACTGCAGGACCCGCGGCTGGCGGCCCACATCCGGGTGTGGGCCGCCCTCCACGAGCAGGCCCCCCGCACCACAGCCGCCCTCGCCCTCATCACCCGTACGGAAACGGATCTGGCGATCACCGCGGCCCGCTCACGCCCAGGGTCCCGGCCGGCACCATGACGCTCCCCGCTCCGACGCCGCGCGGACGCCCGGCAAGGGCTCAGCAGGGCGTCCGCGGCACGGGCCGGACATCCAGCACGGTGCCGAGCCAGAACCCGGTGCGCGCGACGGCGCGGGCACGGGACGGAGCATCGCGGGGCGCTGCGGGCCAGTTCGGCCGCGGCCCGGCGGCAGGCGCGAGGCCGAGACGGCGCAGGAGCACGGCAGCGGCCAGTTGGCCGACCTCCTCCTCATCGAGGACCACGGTGCGCCCAGCGCGCTGGAGATGCCGAGTCGGCCACCGAAGCCCCCAGCACGCGACTCCGCCGCACCCGCACACCCCGGGTCCGACCCAGAACAGCCTGCAGCCAGCAATGCCCCCGGCCCAGCCGGAGGGAGCCGGCGGACGGCGGCCTTCGCCCGCGCCGGACTGGGCCGGCTGTGCGCCGGCAACAGGGCGGCGCGGTGGTACTGGAACGGGTAGCAGCCGCCGAGCGTGTCCGCGGCCAAGCACAGATGCACGGCCGCCGCGGCGCAGCAGGGCCGATCAGGGCCGACAACTGCTCTGGGGTGTAGGGAAGAAGTCCTCTTGCGGGGTCGCTCGTTGGGCAGCCAGACGTACCCACCGCAAAGGAGCGGCTGCCTCATGGTGACCCTGCGAGAGCTGACCACCGACGACGACCAGGCCCTCACCCGCATCTACAGTGGCGCCTCCATCCGGCACACCACCGGCCAGGAGCTCACCCTCGCCCAGGCGCAGCACAAGGTCCGCACAGCCCTCGCCAGAGCCGCCGAGACACCGCGGGCACAGTGGAGCTGGAGCATCGTCACCGCCGGCGAGATGATCGGCCTGATCTCCCTGCGGCGACGGTCCCCGACCATGGGCACCCTCAGCTACATCCTCCACGAGGACGCCTGGGGCAACGGCTACGCCACCGAAGCGGTCAGGCACGTCGTCGCCTTCGCCTCCGCCACCGCCGGCCTGGAGCGCCTGGAGGCCATGCACCACCCCGACAACCCGGCCTCCGGCCGCGTCCTGACCAAGACCGGATTCACCCGCACCGGCACCTGCGACCGGCGCACCGACGACGGAACCACCGCGGCCTACCAGGTGTACGCCCTGCCGCTGCCCCCAGCCCCGCCCCGTTGAAGGCGTGTTCACGCCCCCCCCCGCGAACCCCCCGGGCCCCGATCCGGCTGTCCGGATCCGTAACGTATCGGTTCCATCAGGGCCCAGCGCCTGACGCGTTCGCGGGCGGCGTGCGGCGGGCCTCGGCAGGCCGGGGACATAGGCCACACAGGGCCGGGCGCGGCAGCCGACGCCGGCCCGGGGCCCAGGTCGACCGGCCGCCGAACACGGCCGGCGCAGGGCCGCGGTGGGGGGCGGGGTGGGGGGCGGGGTGGGGGGCGGGGTGCGGGCGGCGCCTACCGCGGGGCATGGCGGCCGCGCGCGATGCGGTCAGGTCCGGGTGGCGTCGATCTCGCCGGCCTCGACTAGTGCCCGGCGCAGCGTCGCGGTCTCGGTCGGGCGCTCGTCCTCGAGCAGCGCGGATGCGGCCTGAAGCAGCCCGGGCAGACGGGCGCAGCGGGGGACGGAATACGGGCGGCGACACGGAGCGCGTGCCGGGGGGTGGCCCCGGGTTGCCACACCAGCCAACCGTCCTGCCAGTGCGCACGGCGCTCCAGGCGCCTCACACGGCCGAAAGCCTCCGCAACAGTGCATCCCTGACCGCCGGACTGCACCACTCATCAGCCGGCACCAACACCACACACGAACATCCCCGCCGGACTCGACACGCCCGCGGCGCCCAGTGCCCCACCCCCCGATCCGCTTTCGGCTTTTGGTGCGAGCCCCGGCCGTGCCCACACCGCCCACAAGTCCTCGCGAGCAACTGCTCAACCCTCTTCCTCACAACAGACCAACGACCAACCCCGCCCCTGGTCGCGCCCTGCCGTCCTCGATGGGCTCTGGGTGTTGCAGGGCCCGCAGCACCGGCTCGAAGCCCCGGCCGGGGATCCCGTGCGCCGCGGCAGGGCGGCCCGGTGGCGCGAGGTTGCGTCTGCGCCGCGGGACCGCCCGGCAAGCCCCGCCGCCGGCATGTTCGCGCCGGGGAGCAGCGCGGCGGCCCGCGGCTGCCCGCGGCGACTTCAGGAGGCGAGCAGGCCAACCAGGGTCGTGCCGTGGCCGGACGGTTGTGGCGCTACCGCTGCGGAACGGCTCTTCCACATCAGGGCCGTGGTGGGGGTGGACTGCTGGTGGACGTACGTCCCTGCGGGCGCGGGGATGAGGAGTGCCGGGCCGGACGCGGTCGCGTAGCCGCGGGCGGCGAAGAACCCGACCGCGCGGGGCCGCACTTCGGCGATCATGACGCGTGCGCCTTCGTCGCCCAGGTAGTCCTCGCAGGTGGTGAGCAGCGCGGACGCTGCGCCGTGGCGGCGGCGGTCCGGCCGGACCGCGATGCCGTGGATGATGCCGAGCTGGGTGTGCGCCGTCTGCCCGTCGCCAGCGAGGGCGAGGCCGCTGAAGGAGCAGCCGACCACGCCCGAGCCCTCCAGCGCCACCTTGACCTTCTGGCGCCCGGACAGGCCCGCCGCGCAGACCTCCAGCCCCTCGGCGACGTAGGCGGGATCCGTCCACGGGGCGCCGCCCATGAGGCCGAACGCCTCCGGCATCACGGCGCAGATGCCCGGGATGTCCTCGTGGAGGGCGTCCCGGACGAGGAAGGAGCCGCCGGCGGCCGGGCGGCGAGGCTTGTTCTTCTTCTGGCGTCCCACGAGCTGCGTCCCCTTGCGTTGTGATGGTGCGGCGCCGCCGGAGTGCGGACCGTGACCCTTCTACCGCAGGGGTCTGACAACCAGCCGTCTCCGGCCGGGATCTCCAGCCGGGCGCGCGCCCGGGCGCACCAGCTGCCCGCGCAGCACCTCGGCCGCCTTCCGCACCCGCGCCCACTCCTCGGCGTCCGCGCCTCCCTTGCAACCGGAGTCCGTGGCGCCGGCGGAGGTGTCCGCGGGCGGACCGGCGGGCTGCGAGGCGGCCGGCTCTGGCATCGGCGCGGCGCCGTACAGGCCGGCGGCGGACTCGCCGGCAGAGCCAGCCGGCTCGGCGGCGGGCGGCCCGGGGGCAAAGAAGGCGTCGACCGCGTCCAGCAGGCCCGCGGCCGCGGACTTCAGGCTCGCCGCAGCCAGGGTGCCCGTCAGGCACAGCAAGACATCCTCCGCACCCCGCAAGCACGACTCCGCAACCTCGGCCGGCCGCTGGAGAAGCCGCCCGCCAGGTTCCGGCGCGCATCCTCCAGCAGGCCCACCGCCCGAACACCCGGCTCGCCCTGCACGGTCAACGCCGCGGCCAAGACCTCATCGACCTCAGGCAGATCGTCCTCGTCGGCCAGTGGCATCTCGTTGCTCACCAGTGCACCGTAGAACCCGACGAGCCGCGCCCGGCCCGGAACCGCACAGCCCGCCCCCCGGGGCGAGGCCGGATGTCCGAGCCGGCCGCCACAAGACGAGGTCGACACCCCAAGGCCCGAGACGAGCAGAGTCCTTCGCGCGAAGCCGCAGAGCTGCCCTGGCAAGCGGCAACCGCTTGCCAGGGACGCCAACCTCGCCCGGACACCGGTCGGGCAGCAGGGGCAACGCCGCGAGACCGGACCCGGAGCTGGACGACAAAGTGCAGCAGCACCGGGACTCGGGCGACGGCACGGCCAACCTGGGACAACGGGCCGGGCGGCGCGGTGGAGCCAGAGGGGCAGGGCGAAAAGGCGTACGGCAGCACGCGGAGCCGGTGGCGCGGGGCGGGCGCACGAGCACCAACGGGCCCTGAACGCACCACGCCCCGAGTGCGGGAACACTCGGGGTCACAGGCGATTTCCCATCGGGCCCTGGCCGGACTGCCTACGGAGGTCAGGACCCGACCACATTCCAGACCATGACTGCAACCCTGGGCTGGCGCAGGCATGCTACCCCGCGCCTCGCGTGGACGCCACGACGAGGTCCAACCCGACCAGACACCAACCTCACCAGAACACCCACCCGGACGCGGACAGCGCCCCGCGCGGGCCAGCGATCCAGATGCACAGCGCCATCCGACGCCATCAGCGCGGCCAGGCACCGCACGCGGAGCCGGGGACGCCGAACAACCCCGAACACCTCGCCCACACGCAGTGATGAGCAACTGCAGCGGGGCAACCACACGTTCACCGGCAGCCTTGGCCAGGAGGGACGTCGTACGGCGGGAGCGACCGCCACAACAAGGTTGACCCTTTTAATTTGACATATGGTTCCACTATAGGTAAAATCATAAGCGTCAAGAGGGGCCGGACAGTGAAGGGCGGCCGACCCGACCTGTCCGGCAGGCCCGTAATAGAGCGGCCCCCACGCCGGGGGACGGTCAGGGGTGCAAGCCCCCTCGGGCCGCCATACAGCTGCCGCACATACGGCAGCCACGCACCACCAGGGCGCGCCGGGCGAGCCCTTTCCTATGCGCCGAGGTCGCACCTGCGACCCGAGCTGGCGCCCACGAGACGTGTCCGCGGCAGTCACACCGCGTCGAAAACCACTCAGTTCGCAACGCACCGTTAGGACCTCGCGCATGCCCAACTCCACGCTCGCCGAAGCAGCCTACGCATGGATGAGCGCCCAGGACGCCCCTGCGACGCACTGGCACATCGCCCACGCCATCGCCGACGACACCAACGCCGAGGAGTGGAGCGCCGCCCACAAGGCCCTCCTGCACCTCGAATTCGACGGTCGCCTGGTCAACTTGTCCGCCCGCGAGTGGAGCAAGGTCGGCGTCACTGCCCGCAGCGCCCGCAAGGGCCGTCACCGCTACCTCGCCACCGACGTCCAGTACAAGGCATGGAACCGTCCCAAGTACTCCGTGATGTGGGTGTCGTCCGACTTCATCGGCGAGACCGACGCCGACGCCTGGACCCGCGGCTACGCGCTCAAGGGTGTGAAGATCACAGGCGACGAGTACGACATCAACGGCATCCGCTCTGACGAATGGTCGCGCTACTTCTGGACCGGCCACGCCCGCAACGCGGCCGACGCGTACGCGCAGGGGTTCCTCGGGTGCGCCTACGACGTGTGGGACCGGTCCGACTTCGAGGCGGACGTCGAGGAGATCGCCGAGATGGTCGCCCGCGTGCACGCCGAGTTCGTCGACGACGACACCAGCGACCCCGAGTACGTCGCCGCCGTCGTGCGTGACCTGCAGGCCCGCCGTGCTGCCGAGGCGGCTTGATGCTGTACCGCGAGGGAGAAGTCAACTGCGGCCACTGCCACGAACCGCAGGGCACCGCCGTCGACGACTACAACGGCGAGACGTACGAGGACGGCGAGGTCACGTTCACCCGCGAGCCCTGCATGCGCTGCCGCGTCCACAGCCTTGGCATCCAAGAGCGCTGCGACGACGACTGCCCCGACTGTGAAGACCGCGGTGATGGGTGACGGCGACGCAGCCGAGGACTGACGAACCCGCTGGCGGCGGCACCAGCCCGCAGCCCCGTACCCGGCGGAACCGGGAGATCGGAGGAACCGCGATGAGCTTGGACCACTCCTTCCTTGCCGTGTACGGCGCCGAGCTGCCCGGGGCGAACTGGGAGCACGTCGATGGCCGCCTGGAGGACCTGCGTCGCACTCAGGGCCCGGCCGGTGACACCGAGGACGTGCAGCTCTTCACCGTCCTTGGTGACCGGGGCCCCTCTCGGGTGGTGATCGGGGCCGCTGTCGTGGGCTTCGCGCCCGGCAGCTGCAAGTCTGTACGCGACTTCATCCCGTCGCTCGAACGGGACGAGGCCGTGCGGCGGGCCGCCGAATTCGTGGGGCACGCAGAACCTGTCGAGCCCGGTTGGCTGTTCGTGTACGACCTGAGGTAGCCGGGCTCCGGTCGGCGGCGGCCGGCCTCCTCGTCGGGGAGGCATTCCCCTCCGGGCATGCCCTCGTGGAGGAGCAGATATCTCGCCCGGCTCTCAACCGGGAGATCGCGGGTTCAAATCCCGCCGAGGGTACGCAGTTTGCGCGGAACGCGCGCCGCTCCTGTCGTTCAACGGAAAGGACACCGGACTACGGATCCGGAGATCGGGGTTCGAGTCCCTGCAGGAGCACGTCCACCGGTGCCCAGAGGCGATGGTCCCGAACTCCGGGGCGCGATCGCCACCCCAGGGGGTGTAGCTCAGAGGCAGCGACGGTCTCCAAAGCCGGCAGCGCAGGTTCTCTCCCTGCCGCCCCCGGCCCTGATCCGCCTCCCGATTCGTTGCGCCGCCGGACGTCGTCCTGGGCCGACCCAGTCGAAGGAGTTCGCCGGCCGTCTCACCCGACGGACTGGCCCTGCTGCTCAGTAAGGGAGTTCACCCATCACCACGTCGTACCCGCTCTCCGGAGTGAAGAGGGTCTTGCACCCCGACGGCACCGTCGACCGCGTGGAGTTCCACGACAGCCGCAGACCGCGGACGAGACCCGGGTGTTCGCCACTGGTCAGTGACCACCCCTACGCGGCAGACGCAGCGTGATCGTCTTCGCCGTCATCGCCGCGGGCCGGCTCCGGCCCTGGGAGCACTTCGGGATGTGGGTGGAGGACCTGCTCCTGCCACACCACCACAAGCGCTGGCTCGGCAACCGCGTGCGTGAGTGGGCCCTTTTCGCAGCTCTGGCGGTCACGCGGCCCTGGGCCGCGCTTGAGGTCTGGCGGAAGCGCAAGTCCCCGTAGGCGTCCTGAGCATCGTCCCCCGCTGCCCTGCCGTCCTCCGGCGGGACAGCTGACGGGGCGACCGCCTGCAGTGATCCGACGCCGCCCCGAACCGAAGTGTCCGTACAGCAGAGGAGTTCCTTGTCCCTCCGACATCTCACCGAGCGCGTTGAGCTGCCGCTGCCCGGCACCGGCTCCGCCGCTGCCCGCGTCACCGTCCTGGAGCGCGGCCGCGTCCGCTACGTCGTCCGTGCTCCGCACGTGCGCGGGACTTTCATGGTCGTGCCGGACCACATCGCGAACGGTCCGATTCTGCCGGCCACCGTCGCGGTGCAGTTCGGTGACGGCCTTGAGCCGCTCGGCAGCTTCTACCGCGAGCACCGGCCCGACGAGCCGGTGGTGCACGGCGTCCGGGTCCATGGCTGGACCGAGCACCTGTATCCGGACGACCTGCCGACCGGTTGGTTCCTGGGCCGCTACGCCGCCGGGCTGAGCAACGGCATTCACCGGGAGCTCACCCGCGGCACGCGGCGCCGCACCGAGGCCATGATCCTTGCCATCGTCACGCACTGGCGCAGCCTGCCCTGTCGGCGTGACCTCATGGTGACGGCGGCGCGTGAGAAGGCGGCGGAGTACGCCGAGCACGAAGGCAACCGTGCCGCTGCGGCGGAGGCCCAGGCCGCCGAGCTCGAGCGGGAGCGCCGGGCGGTTCGTCACCGGATCTGCGTGCTGGCCGGCATCCTGCGGCGTCGGCCACGTCCCGTGCAGGCGCCGCGGGCTGAGCCGGTGCAGCTGCAGATCGAAGATCCCCGCCGGGGGCCGCTCGGGCAGATCACGGTCCGCGAGGTCGCGGTGAACGCCGAGGTCGCGGGCAGTGTCGTCTACGAGGTGACCGGTGCCCGGATATCCGGGCGGTTCACCGTCGGACCGAACCGGTACCGGCCGGAGCCGATCCCGCATGGCATCTGGGTCGCCTACGGGCACGCCAGCGGCCGGTACTACGAGGACGAGCGGGCGCACGCGCCCGTGGTCAACGGGGTGCGGCTGTGCGGCCAGTGGGACCACGACACGAGCGACGACATCACCCCCACCGCCCCGAACACGATCGGCGCCCGGGTGCCGTCCCGGGGCTCGGCGCCGTACGCCACTGAGCGCCGCACCGCAGCTGTCGTCCGCGCGCTGGCCCTGCACTACCTGCGCCGGCCGGACCTGGCGGCTCTGCGCCTGGCAGCCGCGCAGGCCAACGTCCCGAGCCTGCGCGCAGACGCACGGCGTCAGCTGAGCGAGGTGAAGAAGCAGCTGGCCATCGAGGAGCGCAATGCGCGTCGCCATCGGGCCCGCGAGCGCGAGCTGCGCTCCCTGGTCCCCGGCAGCCCTCGCGAGGACCTGTCTGCCGAGGCTTCCTAATGAAGTTGTCAAGCCGCTGTAGCCACTGGGGGTGCGACCTCGTAGCACCGTCGGTCACGGATCAGGGCCCACAGGACGTTGACGCGGCGGCGGGCGAGGGCCAGCACGGCTTGGACGTGCTTCTTTCCCTCGGCGCGTTTGCGGTCGTAGAACTTCCGCGAGTTGGGGTCGCAGCGGACGCTGACGAGCGCGGAGGTGTAGAAGACGCGCTGGAGTCTTCGGTGGTAGGCGACCGGCCGGTGGAGGTTGCCGCTGACCTTGCCCGAGTCGCGAGGCGCGGGCGCAACGCCGGCGAAGGCCGCCAGGGCGTCCGGAGAGTCGAAGTCGTCCAGGCTGCCGCCGACAGCGGCGAGGAATTCCGCTCCCAGCACGGCACCGATGCCGGGGACGCTCTGGACTATGTCGGCGAGTTCGTGCTCGCGAAACCGGCCCTCGATGAGCTTGTCCATCTCGGAGATCTGCTCGTTGAGGGTCATTACCTCCCCGGCCAGGGTGTGGACCAGCTTGGCTATGGTCTTCTCCCCGGGGATGGCGGTGTGCTGCCGCTCTGCTGCCTCAACGGCTGCTTCGGCCAGGGATCTTGCGTTGCGGACGGTGCGGTTGGCCAGCCACTTGGTCAGCCGTGTGACCCCGGCGCGGCGGATCGAGGCCGGACTCTGGTACCCCGTCAGCAGCTTGAGCGGGCCGGTGTTGGTCACGTCCAGGGCCCGTTCCAGGGCGGGGAACATGCTCAGCAGGGTGCCGCGCAGGCGGTTCACGGTGCGGGTGCGGTCCTCGACCAGGTCGGCGCGGCGTCCGGTCAGCAGCTTCAGCTCGATGGCGGCTTCGTCGCCGGGGCGGATGGGCCGCAGGTCGCGGCGCATCCTGGCCTGGTCGGCGATCACGTAGGCGTCGCGGGCGTCG
Source organism: Streptomyces sp. Edi2 (assembly GCF_040253635.1). Classification (NCBI taxonomy): domain Bacteria; kingdom Bacillati; phylum Actinomycetota; class Actinomycetes; order Kitasatosporales; family Streptomycetaceae; genus Streptomyces; species Streptomyces sp. Edi2. Next base: position 46,994 of record NZ_JBEJGX010000001.1, read on the forward strand.
GTCTTGCCCTCGCCGCGGTAGCCGTCGGAGGCCCGGTTCACCAGCCGGCCGGGCATGTACAGGATCTCCTGGCCGTGTTTGACCAGCAGGGCCAGCAGCAGTGCGGGTTCTCCGCCGGTCATGTCGATGGCCCAGGTGACCTGACGCCCGTCGGCCAGGTCGAGGACGTCACCGAGCAGTTTCAGCAGCTCGGGCTCGTCGTTGGCGACCCGCCGCGACAGCAGTGTTTTGCCGTCGGTGTCCAAGGCGAGGCCGTGGTGGTGGCCCTTGCCGCTGTCGATCCCCGTCCATATCCGGCTCATCGTGCTCCTGACGTTCGTGTTCGTACTGTTCGTGCCACGGACGACTTCGCCGGCATTGCTCTACGCAGCGACTTGTTCGCACTTCCTAATCGGCGGCCGAGTCGTCGTGGGGTGCCAGGCGGCGAAGCCTCGCAAGCCACAAGGTGGCAGCCGCCTGACAGCCACACCCAGCACCCCTGGGCGACCCAACCCTACGAATGGCTCGATCAACCCGATCAAGAAGGTAGAGCCGCCTGACCACCGAGTTCACCGCCGCCCCGCCCATGGAATGGAGATCATGCACTGCACTGTCATCGAACGGCAGATGGAGGAGGCACACGACGAGTTCGCCGCCCGCGGCCAGGCCGTGGCCGACATCCTCAACGCCGAGGACGTCCAAGGCGGATGGTGGACGGTGAAGGCTGGGGTCAATCTGTTCGGGTCGTTCACCCTGCACCATCCGGCCGGATTCACCGTCCGCGTTGCCCGCCTCACGACCAATCTCGCCGGGGCGGCCGGGCGGCGGCTCACGGTCGACGGCCTCTACCCGCGGGAGTTCTACGGCGACCGTGCTCCGACGATCGGCGTCGGCCTCGACCGGCGAATTGGGGCGCGGGTCCCAGGTACGGCGCCTGCGCCCGCTCGCGATGCCACGGGAAGAAGCGGTTCCCGCCGAGCAGTAGCGGCCCGCCGGCGCGCTGCGTGTGACGTGTACGAAGCCGTCGGGATCCGGCGGACCGTCAGCCCATGCTGGCTGATCGTCACGCTCCAGGTCGCTCGCCCTGGCCGAGCCGACTTCAGGCGGTCTCGTCGGGCTGAACGATGCCCGCGGCCGCCCGGACCTCCCTCAGCAGGACGCCGGCCTGCTGTTCGTCGACGGGGTCGAGGTAGAGCAGCCGCATCAGGATCATCTCCGCGCAGTTCCACCGCTCCTGCCAGTGCGCGACCCGCGCCAGCCCGTACAGCCCGCGCAGCAGCGGTCGGTTGGACTCCTCCCGCCGGACGCGGCACGGCGGCACCGCGGCACCCGGGCCGTGGCGCCCGCAGCGAGGCACATCCGCGGTCCAGGCGACCGGGCCGGCGGCGATGATGCGGTGGAGGACCAGGGCGTAGCCGTCGGCGGCGAACAGCGGGCGGCCCAAAGCGGCCCCGGCGCCGGGAGAGGTGCGCTGGCGCGGTTGCCCTGCTGCCCTACCGGCCGCCGATTGACCGGATCACCTCCGCCGTCTCCCGGTCGCTGCGCAAGGACAGCTCGGTCGCGAGGGCGGACAGCTTTCCGGCCATCACCATCAGCAGGCTCGGCAGGATGCACTCCCCATCGGATCCGGCCTCAGCGATCCGCGCGTAGGACTTCCCCAGCTCAACGGAGAATTCGGCCTCCAGGCCGGCGCCTTCCTCGTGTGGGGACCTCGACGGGGGGAGGGTGAGGTGTTCCATTCCGCGGTCGGTCATCAGGCAGGCCAGGCGAACACATTCCTGATCGAGAACGGTCATGTCGATGTACACGCGGGACCCCTTCGCGATAGTGCAGGTGTCCTACATAACAGACAGCATCGACAAACCGTACGATCTGTCCTTCGGGGCACGCCCCGTGGCGTCCCGGTGAGCGCAGCGGCTGGGAGAGCCTGCCCGTGTCCGTCGCACGGACCCAGCCCGGCCAAAGTGCGCTGGCGGCGCGGCTCTCAGTGACGGTTGCTGAGGAAGTCGCGGGCGTGTTCGTCCAGTTCGAAGACGCAGGGTAGTCCGCGGGTGCGGAAGCGGGACAGGCTGCGGCGCATGTTGTCCATGGCTTTGCGGGTTCGTCGCGATTGCACGCCGTCCATGTGGTTCATCGCTCGGCCCCAGGTGGCACATGCCTGCTCGATGCTGCCCTCAGCGGCCTGCATCTCGGCCTGCGCGACGAGGTCCAGGGCGACGATCCGCGGGTAGGTGCCGGGCGGGCGGCTCCGCGCTGCGGCGCCGTACATCGCCGCGGCCCGCCGCCGGTCACCCAACGTCTCGAACACCTTCGCGGTCCGGCTATGGACGGTGGCGGCTGGTGGTCCCCACGACAGCGCCCAGAACGGAACGGTGTCGCCTTCCGCCGCGTCCAGGGCGGTGCTTGCGCGCTCGAGCTCCCGGACGGCTTCCTTCCGGTGGCCGACGCCTGCGAGGGCGTGTGCGTGGGTGACGGCGAACAGCGCCTCGGTCTGGGCGTCGACCCGTCCGCGGACCTTGTCGACGGCTGATGCGGCCAGGGACAGGCAGTGCTCCGGTCGGTGCAGTTTCATGCCCTGCTGGGACATGGTCCTCATGACGAACGCGTCGTGCCCGGTGATCTGGGACTCGCTGGCGAGGGCGTACGACTGGAGGTAGTACCTCTGCGCGAGGCCCTGCTCCCCACCGTCATAAGCTCGCCAGCCGGCCTGGTGAACGCCGACCGCTGCGGCGGAGAGCATGTGCCGATGGTCGTCCTCGGAGCTGAACCGTCCCCGGCACAGGGTCGCGACGTCGGACATCAGGTACTGCACCAGTGCGGAGCGGCCGTGTTGGCCGCCGTGGCGTTCGTCCATCACCGCGAACATCGAGATCATGTCGCGCACTGCGGCGACATCAGTATGTCCGACCCGGGCGCCGGCGCGGGCCTTAGCTGCGCGGGAGGCAATATCGGTGACGTGCTCCAGCGGCAGAACCGCCGCCGCCACCGAGTACGCCGCGCTGGACAGAAAACGTCGACGGTCCAAGTCGCCCCTCCAGACCGGCATCAGGGCCTCCAGTGGGTCGTCTCCGATGGACAGCCCGACGTCGTCAGTTTCGCAGCCGACCAGCGGGCCCAGGTCGCGCAGGGTCAGCGGTCGGCCGACCTCGCGGGATAGTGCGACCGCGAGGAATCGGCCCGTGTCGCCCGCCGGCGGCATTCCCGAGATCCAGTGTGCGATGGATGACTTGCTGGTGCGCAGAACCGTGCCGCATTCGGCGGCCGCCGCCCGGACGGCAGAAGCAAGGGCCGCATAAGTCAGGCCCGATTCGTCGACGAGGTCCTTGAGCTGGGTGTTCGGCATGCGCGTGGCCATCGGCACCTCTTCGTTGAACACGTTGAACCACTTAGCGTGCCCGACACGCTACCGCCGTATCCGTGTCTGCGGTTGACTGCTGATCAGCCACCAGCCGAGACCTAACGCCCGCTCTGGATACCTGAGTTCGGCGTTTCGGACGAGTGGTGTCTCCTCGGCGCGCAGCTGTTGGAGCGCCGAGGAACATCCCGCATCAGGTGAAGCACATCTGCGAGAAGGAGAAGAGCATGGGTGAGCAGCCCAAGCAGAAGAAGAATGCTGTCGGCGTCGCCGGCTCCGTCGCGGCCTACGAGCCGCCGCGCGCGGTGCGGTCCGGGACACTGGTGTCGCTGGCTGAGGGCTCGTACTCGACGGGCCAGAGCGACGACGGTGACTACCACACCGTGAAGTGGCAGCAGGGATGACATGCACTCTTGCTGAGTGGTTCGCTGTGCTGCCGGGAAACGGCTCGGCAGCACAGCGGGCCACCGCCCGTTTCGAGGCAACCGACCCCGGCGTCCAGATCCTGGCCCGCCACGAGGGAAGGCCGTGGATCATCGGCCGCTCCACCCGTCCCCTCCTCGCGGTCCACGCGGCGGGAGTGTCCGCGGCCCTGCTCGGGACGCATGAGTGCGGTGAGCAGGAGCTGTCCGACGCGTTGACCCCGGCTGACCCGGTCGGCACCATCGCGGCGCTGATGCGCGGGGCGGGCAGCTACCACGCCGTGCTGGCCACCGGGAACAGTACCTGGGTGTGTGGGGACGTGGCCGGGATGCGGCCGGTTTTCCGGGCACAGGTCGGCGGTGCGGTGGTGTTCGGGGATCACGCTCGATTGCTGGCTGAGGCCGCCGGCACCGTGCGCATCGACCCCTCGCACCTCGTGATGCACCTGCTCGGTCCGGTCCCTCCGCTGGCGCTGGCGGAATCCGGCTCCAGCCCCTATGAGGGCGTGCGGGTGGTGCCGCCGGGCAACGTCGGGTACGTCGAGGACGGTCGTGGCGTGGCGGTGCGGCGGTGGTGGAGTGTCCCCGACGACGAACGTGCTCTGCCCGAAGCGGCGCCGGTGCTGCGGGACGCGCTGCGCCGGGCGGTGGCCGTGCGCTCCCGCGGGGAGCCGTTGGTGGGCTGCGAGTTGTCCGGAGGTGCCGACAGCACCGCACTGTCCGCCCTCGCCTACGAAGAGGTCGGTGAGCGGCTGGCCAACTTCACGCGGGCCCCCGCGGACCCGGCCAACGACGACACCGACTGGGCCCGTCTGGTGGCCGCATCTCAGCCCGGTGCCTCACACGAGACTTTCGAAGTCGGCGCTGTACCGGCTCAGTTCGCTGGCATGGACGCGCCGTTCGCGCTGGACGCACCGTCTCCCTCCGCCGCTAGCCCTCTGCGTTCGGCCTTCTGGTGGCGTCACGCCGCCGGGGCCGGAGCCAGGACACTGCTGTCGGGCAAGGGTGGAGATGAACTGACGCTCACCGCCCTGCCCTATCTGTCCTACACCCGTCGCCGCGATCGACGCACCGCCCGGCAGCATGTGAAGGGTTGGGCCGCTCTGTGGGGCTCGTCGGCGAGGCAAGTCCAGTCGCAGGCCGTGGCGCCGGAGTCGTATGCGGCGTGGCTCGCCGGGTGCCTCACGCGCCAGGACGAATCCTTCGGGTGGGAAGCCGGCCCGCACGTCCCACCGTGGCTCACCGGGGCGGCCCGCACGGCGCTGGCCGACGCAGTGAGCACGGCAGCCGCCGCCGTGGAACCGTTGCATGACCGGCCTCACCAGCACACCACGATGGCGGCGATCCGGGCACTGGCCCGCTGGAACCGGCTCCAGGCCGATGCCGCCGGCCCGTTCGGTATCCGGCTCGGCTACCCGTACGCCGACCAGCAGGTTATCGAGGCCGCGCTGTCCGCCCGCGCCGAGGCCCGCACCAGCCCGTATCAGAACAAGCCGCTCCTCACCGCGGCGATGCGCGGCATCGTGCCCGCCGCCTGCCTCGCACGGCGCACCAAGGGCGGCTACAGCACCGACACGGTGACCGCGGCCGCCGCCATGCGCCAGACGTTCGCACGCCTGCTGGATGCGGACTGCCGCCTCGCCTCGTACGGACTCATTGACGCCGAACGCCTGCGGGCGGCGCTCACCGGATGGGATCGTGCGGACGAGCGCACCGACCTGCTGCTGCATCTGACCATCATGTGCGAGATCTGGGCCCGCACCGCGGACAACCATCCCCTGCCGACTCTCGATTCCCCTGCGGAGGCACGATGCTGACCCTGGCAACCGGAGTGCGCGTGCTGACCGACCCGTCGACCGGTCACGGCACCCTGGTCAGCGCCGACGGCGACGTGTTCACGCTCAATCCCACCGCGGCAGTGGCCCTGTCCGCGCTCGCAGACGGCGGCACTGTCGCCCGCGCCGAGGAGGAACTGGCACGTCGCTGGCCCTGTGTTCCCTTTGTCTCGCTGCGCGCAGATCTCGATGCCCTCCTCGGCCAGCTCCAGGAGGCCGGCGCGGTGGAGCAGTGCCGGGTAGCCGGCTCTTGGGAGGGCACGACACGATGAGCTTCCCCGTCGCTCTGCCGCCCCGAATCCGACTTGGTTTGTGGCAGCGTGTGCTCGCCCGCGCGGCGGCGGCCCTCGCGCCTCGGATCAGCGCAACCACGCCCCGGCTGAAACGCGCCTTGGCCCGAGCCCAGCACGGGGCTCGCCCCTCCACGACCGCTGAGGCCGAGCACGCCGTCCTGGCGGTCTGCACCGCCAACCTCCACCTCGGCGGTCGCCGCGCGTGCCTGCCCCGTTCGGTGGCGGCCCTGTTGTACTGCCGCGCCCACGGCCATACCCCTGCTCTGGTGCTCGGCATCAAGCCCGGCACCACCCAGGTCCACGCCTGGTTGGAGGCTGAAGGCCGACCCGCCGGGGAACCGAGCGACCCGACCCGTACCTACACACCCCTCACCCGCTACAGCCCCCAGGAGAACACACACCGATGACCGCAATCCTCGACTGGGCCCCCAAGGCCCAAGCACTCGCCGCCGAGCTGCGGGCGAAGAACGCCATCCGCTCGGAGACGGTGGCCGCGGCCATCGAAGCAGTGCCCCGGCACATGTTCATCGCCGGGCACTACGCCGCCGGTCAGCACACGAAGATCGACCCCGAACAGCCCACCGAGGACCTGCTCCGCCTCGCCTACGCCGACCGCGGCATCATGACCCACACCCCCGCCGACGCTGCCGGTGGCTTCTCCAGCACCTCGCAGCCCTCCATCGTCGCCAAGATGCTGGAAGCCGCAGGGCTGCGGCCCGGCACGAAGGTCCTGGAGATCGGCGCCGGGACCGGATGGAACGCGGCGCTGATCGCGCAGATCACCGGTACCAGCGTCCACACCGTCGAAGCGTCCCCTCTCGTCGCCGCCGAAGCCCGAGAAGCCCTCGCCCGCACAGACAGCCAGCACGTCACCGTGCATACCGGGGACGGCTACCTCGGGCATCCGGAAGACGGCCCCTACGATCTGATCCTCGTTACGTGCGGCATCGCAGGGATCCCCCCGGCTTGGGTCGAGCAACTCGCCTCAGGCGGTGCCATCCTCGCCCCGGTCGCGCACGGCGGCCTCCACCCCCTGCTCCGCGTCACCCGCACCGGCGACGGCATGCTCGCCGGACAGCTGATGGCCAACGCCGACTTTATGAATGCCACCGGGCCTCTCTACGCCGGAGCCACCACCGCACCGGCCACCCGCGGACAACACCTCCCCGCCCCTCTCCCCTCCGCCGCCCGCCCCCACCCCATCCCGACGAGCCTGGACCCCCGCGGCTCCTACCTCGACCTGTGGATGCACCTGGCGGCCCGTGACACACGTACCACCTGCGCCGGCGCCGAGGGCACCAACGACTACACCGGATGCGCGCTCGTCGAAGAGGACACCGCGGTGTTCGTCCAGCCCGGTGGGCTCCACCCCACACCCGGCCCCACAGCACAGGCCCTTGCCGACCAGGTGGAGCAGCACGTCACAGAATGGGACCACGATGGCCGCCCCGGGCTCACTGCCTGGTCATGCTCGCTCACCCCCGCAGGAACAGCGGAACACCCTCTGCTCGCTCCGGCCAACTGGGTATCTCAGGCCAACAGCTGACCCGCAAGTCACCGTCCGGTGCCCCTGGCGTGCTCGCGCGGCGCGACAGGCTAGCGCGATGAAGCAGCACGCTGCACAAGCGCGCTCATCCAGCGTGACCAAGCGACTCGACGACCGGACGCGCTGCAGGTCATGCCGCAGCAACGCGCCGGACGTTCGAGGCTGCGACCTGGTCTGGTGAGCGCGCCGGGTTGGCGCGGTTGGTGGGCAAGTTCCGGGGCGCGGGGTGAGAGCGGCCTCGGGCAGCGCTGCTGGCGGGGGCAGCGGCCGGCGCAAGCGCTTTCCCGGGACCGAGCCCTCCGTTCGAGGGAATCTGGCCCGGTCGTCTCTGATCGGTGCGGCGGCTTGCCCTAGGGTGAGCCCAGCAGCTGACGCTGCGGGGCCTTCCAGGGTCCTTGCCGACACACTTCCAAAACCCGGCCCGGGGTGTGGCAGAAGCCCGGTGAGCGGGAATGGCATGAACTGTCGTGTGTCGTCATCTTCTGAGTCGCCGGCCGCCGGGAGCCGCCTCTCGGAGGCGCCATGACCACCGACTTCCGCCAGTTGAAGCGGCTCGCCCACTCTCTCGGGCTCACCTACCAGCAGTTGCTCGCCCGATACCACACAGACCAGGGGCACGACGCCCCACACTCACAAGCCGCCGCCTGGGCACAGCAGGAAGTCAAACGCGCCGATGATGCGCAAGCACTTCAGGAGGTCCGCGCCGGCTTCATCGATTCCCGGGTCCGCCTCTGGGCACCGGTCGCCTTCTCTCTCGCAACCGAGGTGCACACCTCCCTCGTGGCGCGCGCCGACATCGACCGTGAGGCGCTGCCCCACATCTCGCCCGGTCACTACCTCGACGCCGCCCTGCGTACCGGCCCCCGCCAACTGCCTGGGCAGCTGGCGTGCATGCGGGACTTCCTCGAAGGGCGCGGCAGCTCCCCCCTGCGGAGCAGCACCCGGATCACCTTCCGGCTGGGGACGGAGGCCCACACGGCGGTCTCATCCCTGCAGTCCGCGCTCAGAGCAGCCGGCCTCTCCCGCCAGAAAGGGTGTGTGGTGTCAGCGCTCACCGCACGCTTCCTCGACTCGCTCCCCAGAGCCCGCACGGCGAGCGAACACGAGCAGCCAGAACGGCCCACCGACGCCGACCAACGCTAAACAGGTCTCGCACCGCAGCCCGGACGCAACAGGCGCCGCGGACGGACAGGCAGCAGCATCCAGCAGGCCAGACCCGCGTCATGTGTCTTAGTGGTCGGCCTCGTAAGTCCTTCGGGGGTTGATCACGCTGCCAGCGTGACGGAGGATTCTTCTTGGCGATCGGCGGTGTGCCGGTCGAGTCTGGCCAGCAGATCGTCCAGGTCGGTGGTGGTGAACTTCCACTGGAACGGCTGTGCTGTGGCGTTGTAGCGGTCTTCGAATGCTCGGAGCCGATCCCTGACCTGGTCGAGGTCGGTGAAGTCGTTGGGCGTCACGATCTTGCGCTGCACGATGGAGAAGTAGATCTCCACCTGGTTCAGCCAGGAGGCGTGGACCGGGGTGTGCACGAGCACCGCGTTCGGGAATGCGGCGGTGAGCCTGTCGGCGGCCTTCTTGCCGCGGTGGGAGGAGCCGTTGTCGACGATCCAGAACACGCGCTTCGCACCGGCGTAGGGCTCTTGGGCCATGACGTGGGTGACCAGGTTCATGAACGGGTCGATGCCGGTACGTGGCTCGGTGCGGCCGGACACCTTCGCGGCGTGGACGTCGTAGGCGGCCAGATAGGCCAGGGCGCCGCCGCGGCCGTAGGTGTGGTTGACGCGCATCGCTCTCGCCTGGCCGGGGGCGAGGGTTGGGTGGCAGCGGCAGCGGGCCTGGACAGACGTCTTCTCGTCCGCGCTGATGACGTACTCGTCCTCGCCGAGCGGGGTGCCTTCCCAGGTGCGGGCGTACAGGTCCAGCACGCGCTGGGCCTTGGCGCGGAAGTCGGGGTCGGTGATGAAGATCCATGAGCGGTACTGCCAAGGCTTGAGCACGTCCCGGTCCAGCCAGCGGCGGACGGTGGAGGCCGACACGAACGTGGCGATGCCCCGGGCTATCGCCTCCCGGGCCAGCTCGGGCGCTGACCAGCGTGACAGCGGCGTACCGGCCTCGGCGGGTAACCGGCAGGCCAGAGCCTTGACTTCGACCACCTGCAGCGCGGTGAACGCCGGCGGGCGACCCGAGCGATCACGGTCGCCCAGGCCGCCCAGGCCCTGGTCGGCGAACCGACCGCGCCAGCACCGGACCGTGTCCAGGTGCAGGCCGGTCTCCCGGGCGATGCGCGCGTTGGAGCGTCCGCGTGCGGCCTGCAGGACGATCTGCGCGCGCATCCGCAGCCGGTACTCGGTCTTGTGGCCGTAGGCCATCAGTTTCAGCCGCCCGCGCTCGGCGGCACGCAAGGTGATCGGACGGGCAGCGGCAACAGGCAAGGCAGGCCGATCGAGAGAAGCGGATCAAGGACAGGTCGTAGCCTGCCGCATCCCGGGACCGACCCTGTCGGGCAGGATGGGCGCCATGCCCACGCCCTCGGAACACAGCCGCCTGTCCGTGGAGGCACGCCTCGGCGAGCACGCCCGCACCGCCTGGCCGCAGATCGATCAGCTGCACGTCCGCCACCGAGGAGCCTTCGCCTACGTCGAGGCCGAACTGGCCGACGGCCAACGGGTCAAGCTGATGCGCCTGCGCCATGTCGGTACCGCCGGCAGGTGGGGCTTCGCCCTCTACCTGGCCAGCAGCGACCGCTACGAGAACTCCCTGCTGCCCACCGGCAGCGCCACAGGCACCCCCACCGACGCACTCGACTGCGCCTGCCGACTCCACCTCACCGCCCCCGACATCTGACCAGACGCAGCCCACAGCACCGCCTCCGCAGTCAACCCCCGAAGGACTTACGGGGCCGACCACTTAGTGAGCAGGCATGATGGCTCTCATGGCGCAGGAAGAGGCTCACACACCGCTGCTGTCCCCGGGCTTTGCCCGTCGGCGGTTCACCCTGGCCACGTGGGGGTCAGCAGCGGGGTACCCGCTGCTGACCCTTGGCCTGAGCCCGGTGATGATGTGGCTGACCGGCACAGACACGGACGCCCTGACCGGGGCCGAAGGGACTGCAGCCCTGATACCCCTTTTCGGATTCGTGCTGTATCTGGCACGGGGAGCAGCCCACACGGTCCGCTCAGAACAGCGAGAGCTGGCGGGCAAGGCCCGCACCCTGGCATCCGCAGCCCAAGGGGACGATCGCTTCGAAGTGGAAACCAGGGCCTACCACTTCGGCATCACGCTGACAGCAGTCTCCAGCGCCTTCAACACGAGGATCCTTCCGCGCCGAGTGGCTGCCGACTTCGCGCGCAGGGTCCTTGGCGAGGCGAAGACCGACGGGCTGAGCCCCGAGACTCTGCGCGTGGTCCAGGACCTCGGACGCATGGAGCTGTAGGCCGGCACCTCGGTGAACGTCCCCTACCCCTCGGCCATCACGGACCAGGAGCGCGAAAACCTCCCGGAACCAGCGGCCAGGACACAGGCCAGAGCACCGTTTCGAGTGCCATCTCGAAGGCGGGCCAACGTGCCGATGTCAGGGCGTACGTGGCCGCGGAGAAGACGACCGACGACGGATACAGGTTCCCCTGAGCTCAACCCGGGCCGACCTCCTCCCGGTTACACCGCGGCCGGTTGGACTGAGCACTTCGGGCGAAGGTGACCCCGGCGCTCGCTCACCCGCCCCGGCACCAGACGCCGACCCGGCTCGAAGAACCGCCGACACGGTCGGGGTGATCGCTACGGTCGCAGGGGAGCCGCTGTTGCGGGCGTTGGGCTTGAGGTAAGCCCTGAACACACCGCGCCCCGAGCGCTGGAACACTCGGGGCGCAGGCGATCTCCCACGGACGGACCCTGGCTGCGTCGAAGCGAAGTCCGGGTCCGACCCATCGCCAGACCGTAGCTGCAACGCTGGGCTGGCGCAGGCATGCTCCCCGCGCGTGGACGCCACGACGAGGTCGTAGACCAGTCAGGCCAACCTCACCAGAACGCCAGCCAAACGCGGACAGCGCCCCGGGCGGGCCTGGGGTCCAGACGCACAGCGACGTCCGGCGCCAGCAGCGCGGCCGGGCACCCCACGCTGCGCCGAAGGCGGCGAACAATCCCGAACAACTCGCCCACCAGAAGTGATGAGCAACTGCAGAGGGGCAATCGTGCGTTCACCGGCAGCCTAGGCCAGGGCGGGGCGGTCGTACGGCGGGGCCCGGCCGCTCGAGAAACGAGGATCGCTGCCGAACGGTGCGGGCGGCCGACTGAGCGGCTCCGCCGTGCCGTCGGCCTGGTCGGCGCCGGCGCACAGGACCTTCTCGATGTCGGCGGCGGAGGGGGCCGGGCCGAGCGCCGCGCACGCCCGCTGGTCCAGGCCAGCGGCCCGCTCGGGGGCAGAACCTCAAAACACATGCGCGACGCTTAAAATTTGACTTCCGTAGCTTAAAAGGGTAAATTTGTGACTATTCCCGGTGTATAGCCTTGGAGGACAGTCATGACCACCGACCTCATCGCTCCCATCACGACCGTGGACGACTCGCCCTGGCTCGGCAAGGACGTCACCGACCACCTCGGCCGCCCCGCCACCGTCCGCCGCGTCTACGACGTCCGAGGCCAGCACGTCACCGTCCTCACCTCCACCCTGCCCGCCAGCAACGGCGGTGAGGCCACCTGCGGCGAGCACGTCGACCTCCTGTCCGCCGACGGCCAGCCCCCGGCCTTCCCCGACTTCCAGGACAGGTTCGCCGAGCTCGTCCGCCTCGAAGAGGCCCTGTACAGCGCCGACGCCACAAGCGAGGACGCCGCTCGCTTCCGCGCCGCCGACCAGGCTCTCAAGCCCTACCGGGAGGCCCGGCGCCATCTCCGGCAGGCCCTGATCCAGCAGGCGCAGCCCGGCGACCGCGTCTACCTCACCGGCAAGGACTGGTACGCCACCATCATCGACGCCGACCTCGACGCCGACGCCGACGCCGACAGCGATCTTCCCCGGTTGTCCATGCGTGTCCGTCTCGACGACGCCGCCCTCCACGACGATCCGTACCTCCTGAAGTCCCACCCCGACGGCATCATCGAATACAGCACCCTCAAAATGTGGCCCACCCTCAACCTCATCTGACAGCAGGACCCACAGCACACGGCGAACCCCACCCACCGGAGACGGGCCCCACAGTAGAGGTGAGCAGCTCCTCGGCGACGGCAGCACGTTCGACCGGGACGCGGCGGAAGCGGGCGGCGGCGTGCTCGGCGTCGACCGCACCGGCCAGCAGGCCCTCGACCACGGCGATCCAGTCGCCGTCGCGCTGCAACAGGGACGCCGAGCAAGCCCAGGCGGCCGCCAGGCGCAGCGTCCACATCCCGCCGTGAATGCGTCACTCTCGTCAGCCAGGCGGCCGACGGCCTCCCATGCGAGCACGACGCCGGGGCGGGCTACCGGCCATCCGGGGGCGGGCCACCTCGGGGGGCGATGTCGGACCCGGCCAGCGCGGCTAGGCAGCGGCACCAACAACTCCCGTGCAGCGGACAAGTCTTGGCCATAGACGGCGGCCCGGCCGGGGCGACCCATCAGGGGGCCCTCGCCGGGGTGTCGGCCAATCCACCGCCGCACCCATGCAGGGCGCGGCGCCGCCCTCATAGCCCTGCGCTGCCAGTGGCCGAATCACGTCCCTCCCAGCTCCAGCTTTCACGCCAGGAATCACATTTGACATGTTGGGGATGATTGGCTAAATTACCTACTAGGCGTTGCGGGGAGGTGCCCCCCGCCGGCCGCCGCGGCGTCGCAGCCGCCCTCTGAATGGCCCCCATGTCCCTGCCTCACCTAGGAGCTGAGCCATGTCGATCGACCGGATACCCCTGAACACCAACGGCCACGATCTCCTGCCCAAGCGCGCCGACAAGGTGATGGTCTTCGCCGAGCCCGGCGAGGAGCCGTTTGTGGCGGGCGTCCGCTGGCGCTGCGCCACCTGCGACGAACCGCCCACGTACGTAGTGCGTGACGGCACCGTTCACGTCCAGGACCCATGCCCCTACCCGAACGGCATCACCACGGAGATCACCCTCGACGTGCCGTCTGGAAAGCTGATCGTCACCGACGACCTGCGCGACGTCTACGACGTCGACTTCCACGCAGGCGCCTCCTACGGCACTGCCCTCGGAGAGGCGCAGGTCATCAAGGCCATGGCGGCGCTCGGCTGCGCCTACGGCCCCGTGGGCAACACCAGCCCCGGCCTGTACCGCACGCAGGAGAAGGACAGCTACGTCATCGCCTCCCCGACCCTCGACGACAACGACATCCCCTCCCTGCCGAAGGAGGACCGCCTGGCGCAGATCGACACCGCGCTGTGGGCATACTCGATCGCCGACTACGAGGGTTGGAAGGCCAAGGGCGGCGCCCCAGGACAGAAGCTGCTCGGCGAATACACCGTCGTCGACGTCACACCGGGCACCTACAAGTTCAGCCACCACACCGGCGAGCGCGGTTTCGACAAGTACGCCGCCGACACCGTGGCCTTCGCGCACCTTCAGCGCGTCTCCCCGTCCCCCCGCTCCTGACTGAGCACCCCGGCCCCGCCCCCTCGCGACGTGATGCCGCAAAGGGGGCCGCAGCCATGTGCGACCCGGACGCGCCAGCCCGGCAGCCAGGTCAACATCGCGGCGGTCAGCTCGGCGTCGCGGCGCACCAGCCCCCACCACACCCGGAACGCACGGAACCAGCAACTTCCGGGCAGCCGCGAGGAGCTCGCTGTAGAGGCGGGCGGCGCGGGCGAGGCCGGCGGCACCGCCATGCAGGGCATTAGAGATCTTCCGCAGACCGCGCCCACACGTCCATGGCCCCCTCCCACACCGCCCCGCAGGACGGCGTCTAACAGTTCCGGACGCCGCCAGACGCTGCCGGACAATTTCCGATGCGTCGGACAGCCAGCGCGGCCGGGCGGATCGCGCGCGGACTGCGGAACGGGACGTCTTCAGCAGCTGTGACACGCGCGGCGAGGCGGCACCGCGGCGGCGACCGGGCCGGCGGCGATGATGCGGTGGAGGACCAGGGCGTAGCCGTCGGCGCTGGCGGCGAACAGCGGGCAGCCCACAACAGCCCCGGCGCCGGGAGAGGTGCTCTGTCGCAGTCGCCCTGCTGCCCTACCGGCCACCGATTGACCGGATCACCTCTGCCGCCTCCCGGTCGCTGCGCAAGGACAGCTCGGTCGCGAGGGCGGACAGCTTTCCGGCCATCACCATCAGCAGGCTTGGCAGGATGCACTCCCCATCGGATCCGGCCTCAGCGATCCGCGCGTAGGACTTCCCCAGCTCAACGGAGAATTCGGCCTCCAGGCCAGCACCTTCCTCCTGCGGGGACCTCGACGCGGGGAGGGTGAGGTGTTCCATCCCGCGGTCGGTCATCAGGTAGGCCAGGCGAACACATTCCTGATCGAGAACGGTCATGTCGATGTACACGCGGGACCCCTTCGCGATAGTGCAGGTGTCCTACATAACAGACAGCATCGACAAACCGTACGATCTGTCCTTCGGGGCACGCCCCGTGGCGTCCCGGTGAGCGCAGCGGCTGGGCGCGTACTCGTGTCCGTCGCGCGGACCGGGCCTGCTCAGGTACCCCACCGCAGGACCGACTACGAGCACAGCACGGCCTACGGCGCGAAGGCATTGCGGGCGCCGCAACACCCCACCCAGCGGCCAGAGTCCGGCCAGGCACCCCGGCGGTCCCAGTCACCTGACAGGCGGGCGGTGCCGGGCTCAACGTCCCCCGGCGCAGAGCGCGATGCGGCGCAGGCGCTGGGCGGCTCCGGCCAGCAGGGGCGGAAGGCACCCCGACGTCCCCGCCAGGTGACGGGCGGCGCCAGGTACCAGCGAGCAGGCCGGGGCCGCCGGACACCGAGCTCAACGGTGTCCGGCGGACGACGGGGCGGAAGGCGGGGAGCGGGCGCCCTTCTGGGCCGGCCCGGTATGGCCGGTACGGCGCAGAAGGGGCGCGGCCGCCCGTACATGGCGGCCGCACCACGCCGGCGCACCCGCGGCGCCCGAGCGGAACGAGCAGACGCCGGCCGCCCGCTCCCACCCCTACGTCCTGTTTCCCGTCCAGTCGGAGCCGTGAGCCACGCCGTACGCGCTGGCCGGGCGCCCCTGGGTGCTTCGGTGTGCGCCGGTCAGGCGCAGCGGGCAGCCGGTCGAGGAGGTCGCGAACAGCCGGCGCCCCGCGGCGACGTCGCCGGCAGCCGCCGCATTCCCGGGCTCGCGGTGGCCACGGGGTGCGAACAACTCCCCCACCACCGCCGTAGCTTGGCGGACGGCGCGGCGAGGCTGCGGTGGAGAGCCGGCCCGGTCATGCCGGGGCGGGCACGACGCCGCCCTGGCGCGGAGGCAGAAGCCGGGACACCGGGTCATGGGCGGGCGCGGCGCTACGGAGCTCGGCGGCGGGCCGCGGTATGTCCGGCCGCCGGCGACGCACTGTCACGCCGCATCCCGCGAAACGGGACGGAATCGCTCGACCGACAGCGGCAACAGGCGGACGGGGCCGGGACCGACGGACGGCCGGACGCCGCGAGGCGGGCCGGTAGACGGACAGCCAGTGGCGCGGTCCAACGGGCGAGCTGCGGCCTAAGGCTGCGGTTCACCTGACCGCACGGGCCATCTACGGGTGGGCGTGCTGCTGGTCCTCGGCCAGGGCAAGCTGGGCGTAGGCCAGGAGCAGATAAGGCCGGCCGGTTGCAGCTCCACGGCCGGGGACTGTGCCCTCGGCGGTGACGCCGGCCAGGAACTCAGTGGCGGCTCGCAGGCACTGAGAGGCGATCGTGAGCCGCAACTGCGCCCCGGCGTCTTCGTAGTGGGCGCCGGTCACCTTGCACTCGACGAGCTCGGCGACGGTACGAGCACCCAGCTCCAGGAGCTCGCGGTCGGCAGACGGCTGCCCGGGCCGGGCCAACTGGTCGTGGGCCCGGCGCAGATACTCTCCGCCCAGGAGAACACCCACACTGGGGGTCGGCCCCGTCTCGGGGTCGGTGGTGACCGAGGACAGGAAACCGGCGGCGGCCTGCAGGCACTGCGTGGCCATAGTGAGCAGCAGCTGCGCCCCGCGGTCCTCGTAGTGGGCGCAGGTCACCTCGCGCTCGACGAGACCGGCGACGGTACGAGCACCCGATTCCAGGAGCTCGCGGCCGGCTGCCACCGGAATGGGATCGGGCACGGTGCACTCCTCGGTCGCCGACAGTCGCCTGACAGTGCACGACCCTAGCGGCCGCACGACCGTGCACACTCCGGTTCCCGGATCGCGTCGGCGGCGGGCCTGCCGCCGACGCGTTCCTCCCCGCGTGCCAGGCCCTGCCGCGGCTCCGGTCGACGACGGCGCCGTGCACCGGCCCGGCGGAGCACTCTGGCCCGGCCCGACGCGGAGCCGCGAGCTGCGCCGGAGAAGGCCAGCCGAGCACGGGGCGGGCGGGACCCGCAGGCGTGTCAGCGCGCGGCGCACGGCGGCGTTGCCGGGCCCGAAAAGGCGGGGGCGCAGGCCCGCGGGGCGGGGGGCAGTGCCCCGCCGACGCGCAGGCCAGGCGCAGCAGGGCGGCGCGGAGCGCACGGCAAGCGCGTACCAGGACCGACACCGACGTTGATCAGCTCTGCGCGCCCCCGCGCTTGTGCGGTTCGCGGTCAGCCGCCCCCTGCATATTGGTGATCAAGGCGTCGATGGCATGGCTTCGCGCCTGCTGGTAGAGGGCGATGGCGCGGCGGGCCTCGTTGTCGAACTCGTGCTGCGCAGCCGCGAGGTGGACCAGCACGGCCGCGCGTCGGCGGTGGCAGTCGAGCACAAGCTGCGGGTCAGGGTGCCCGTCGCGCGCCTGGTCGAGAAGGTCGGCGGCCTCGTCTCCCAGGCGCGCCAGCTCTTGCACCGCGGCGGTCAGAGTGACCCCGCCCGCAAATGCGGGGACGGGCTGCGCGAACAGACCAGACCAGTCATGGTTGTAGCGCTCCTTGGCCACGTCGGGCCTCCTCTGCGATGAGACGGTTTCCCTGGCAGCGTCCTACAGCTCCGAGCTCGGCGTAGCCGCTTCAGCTCAGACCCCCCACACGTGGTCCCGCTTCGCTACTCTGCGCCGGACGGGGCGTCCGCCGGCGAGCGCCGTGCGGGCGCCCCGGCGCAGCGGAGCGTTCCCCTTTCGTCTTCGGTGAGAAGCTATTTCCGAAACCCGGCAGGTCACCCGTCTTCCTCGCAGTCGTGATCGGACTCGACTACAGCCCCGTCTTCGAACGCGGCCTCACCGCGCCATCCGCAGTCGCTGCACTCGGCCTGTGCCGTCCAATGCACATCCGCTATCTCTTCCCTACCTTCCTCTCGGCTCGGGTGCCGCATACATCTCAGCGCTTCCGTTCGCGGAGGGGCACCGTGTGGCTTTGGATGCGAGAACCACAGCGTTTGTACGCGGGATCGGGGCGGCGCCAGTCTCGGCACCGCACGGCGTTGCCCCTCGGCGCCTGCTGCGCCCAGGCCCCGAGGTACAGCAACCTCCAGCACCAGCGGCGGACTCGGGCCGGCACCGGTGCCAAGGCACCCTCACGCTACCCATCGGCGGCCAGGGCTCCCCTCACACGCTGTCCAGGCGTCCAACAGCCCCGGGCGGCCCTTTGCCGCGCGCCCTCCGGGCGAGCGGCAGCCCGATGGGGTGCGCGCCGCCTGCAGCACATCTTCGGCCCGAGCCCTACCAGCCGCGGGCGCGGGCGGTGTACTGGTCCCACGCCCACTGGAGGTGTCTGGTGTGCCGCCGGTGGTAGCCGCACGTCCGGCAGCGGGATGCCGCGGTCCGCCGCGGCGTGAACGCGTGCACGGGGTCGAGCCACTGGCCCTCGGCCTGGACATGCTCGGCGCGGTGCCGCCCGCAGCCCCCAAACCCGCAAATCCAGTAACCGGATGGCTGCACTCGCCCTTCACGGAACCAGTGCGCGGTGACCAGCGGTGTTCGGGCAAGGCTCATGGTCAAGACCCTACCGACGGCTCCGGGCCCGGTTCATGAACGGGTCCGCACGGTCAGCAGACTGCCGGCGCCAAGGCCCAGCCCGCCACGTTCCCGCACGGCGCCAACGAGATCTTGGCGACGGCCGGCTGAGGGCGCGCGCCGCCGCCACCGCTGGCCTGGACATCCGTGTGTGCGAGGACCTGACCGGCGCGAACGGCACCGGGGACGACCACCCCAGTCTCCGCTGACCATCACGAGGGGGCGGCGGTCCTAGGCAGTGGGGAGGCGGCCTCAGGTCATCGCAGGCATGAGGGCAATGAGGCCCTCGGTAACCGGGCCCCCGGCTCTGAGATCACGCATCAGGGCCTTCTTCCCCCGATGTGTGGTGATGAACTGGGCGAACCGCTCGGTAAAAACACGCGTGGTGCCGTCTCGGTCGGCCAGGGCCGCCAGGTCGCCCAGGAGAACTACGACTTCCGCGTAGTGGCGAGTCCCGCGCCTCGCGAGCAGCTCTCCCACACGCGTCCATGCGGCCTCGGGATCGCGCTGCAGGTCAGCCAGACGCCGGTTCTGAGCCTCCCGTGCCTGGCTGGCCTCCCGTTCGCGTTGTTCAGCTTCCTGACGATTCTGGTGAGCATTTCGCATCGCCCTCTGGGCGGGGACTGCAGCTCGGAGTTCGGCAACCGTGCGGAGTACGGGTGCGTGGCTGGCGGCCGGTTGAGCCTCCAGGAACCGACGGCGCAGTCCAGGCAGGGCCTGGGAATCGCCATGGAGCAGGTGAGCGAGGAGAGTGTCCTTCTCTGCTACGTCGAGGGTGGCAATCCAAGCGCGGTGGGCGGCGAGGGAGGGGCCAGCCATGGGCTTGGGTGAGTGCCAGGCCGCGGCCGCGATGAGGTCTACGTCAATGCGCAGGAACGAGGCGAGGTCGGCCAGTGGCTCGGGCATGTGGGCCAGGCCCGGCGGCACCACGGGCTCAAGGTCGTCGTCGTCGAGCTCGCCATTGTGCAGGCGCAACAACCAAGCGAGGTACAGGAGACGGAGGTCTCCATCAGCGACCTGGTGGCGGGCGCAGGCGATGGAGGGCAGCCACTGCTCGTCCCTGTTCCCGCCCTCGTCGGGACTGAAGAGATCGTGGAAGTCCTCGGTTTCATCGTCCGGGTCGGACTCCAGGGTGATCAGGACGTGTCCCCCGCACTCCCTGCTGGTCGCCGAACCCCCGGCGCAGTACATCTCGGCGACTTCCAGAGGGAGGGTGGTGGCTGGCCAGCGCAGGATCACCTGACGGGTGCCCCAGTTCGCGAAGTACAGGTGGGCGTCGTAGTGGGTTTCCACCAGTACCTGCGGGTCGCCCTTGAAGTCGCCCCAGCCGTAGGTATTCACAAAGCTGTGCCGGGTGAGGCGGGCGCGCGTGGTCAACGCGCGGATCTCCGCGAGCTGCTCGTCGGTCAACGGCGCATCGACCACGAACTGATAGTGCTGGTACTCCGACACTCCGTAGTCCTCCGATCGCCAGTCCGCTCCCAGCCAAGTCGTATCAGAACCGCATTGCCGGTGCGCCGGGAACTGCCTGCGGTTCACGGAGACGAAGCGGTATTCGCCTGACCCGCGCCCGTAGGCCGCCGAGTTGTGGTGTCGTGATCGCGGACTACCGCGCCACACGAGAGGGGGCCGGCATGGGCCGGACAACAACGGACCAGGAGGAGCAGGGCGCGGGTGCCAGCCGCCCGGCGGGGACCAGGTTCCTCGACACCAGCACGGCGGCCGACGCCCGTATCTACGACTGGTTCCTGGGCGGCGTGGACAACTACGAGCCGGACCGGGTGGCATGCCGGGACCTGCTGGCCGTCGCGCCTGGTGCCCAGCAAGCGGCCCGCGCGAACCGGGCCTTCCTGATCCGTGCCGTGCGCCATCTGGCGGGCGAGTGCGGTGTCGTCCAGTTCATCGACTTCGGGTGCGGCCTACCCACGGACGTCAACGTGCACGACGTCGCTCAGGGGACCCGCCCCGGCGCCCGAGTCGTCTATGTCGACCACGACCCGGTGGTCCTGGCCCACGCCCGGACGTCCCTGGACGACAACGAGCACACCATGGTGGTGGACTGCGACGTACGGGAGCCTGGCCCAGTCAGGCAGGCCACCGACGGCTTCCTCGACTGGGCCCAGCCGATCGCCGCGCTGTTCTGCGCGGTCCTGGACTGCCTGCCGGACACCGGCGACGGTCGTAACCCCAAGGGGGTGCTGCGGTCCGTCGTCAGCGACCTTTCGCCCGGCAGCCATGTAGTGGTCTCCCACCGGGTCAGTGACGACCCTGCGGTCCGGCGGGGCATCACTGCGGTCATGCACGAAGCCGTGGGCCGGTGGGGAGCAGTGAGGGAGGCCCAGGACGTCCGTAGCCTCTTCGACGGCCTGGAGGCCGAGTTCCCCGGGATCGGTGACGTGGCCGACTGGCAGCCAGGGCGTATTCCCCCGCCACCGCAGGAACTGCGG
Source organism: Streptomyces sp. Edi2 (assembly GCF_040253635.1). NCBI lineage: Bacteria > Bacillati > Actinomycetota > Actinomycetes > Kitasatosporales > Streptomycetaceae > Streptomyces > Streptomyces sp. Edi2. Next base: position 67,880 of record NZ_JBEJGX010000001.1, read on the forward strand.
CCGGCGGGTGGCGGGTACTGGAGCGGCATCGGCCTCGTCCCGGCCCCGCCAGGAGCGGAGAAGTAGCTCGCCGGGCCGTGTGCCCGGTGCCCTACGCGTCCGGGTCCGGGCCTCTTGCTCCATCATCCAGCAGACCGCCGCCGGGAGAGCGCAGCGCGACGTTCCACAAGGCCGGCCCGCGCCGCCAGCACCGCCCTGGCACTTCGACCGGCAGGAACGGCGCGGGCTCGACGGGCAGTGCCGGAGCGTCAGCTCCCGGCGCCGCCGCGCGAGCCGGGTCGGCCGCGGCACCGCGGGCCGACCGCCTTGTGCGCGCCGTCACGTTCGGGTAGGGATGTCCTCGGTGGCCAGCTGCGCAGCGCGGAGGCGGACAGCGACGGCGCAGCGACGAGCCGGCCACCGGCCGGAAGAGTTCGGCTGGCCCCCTCACCGCAGGTCTCACGGGCGCCCGCCGAGGGCGGACAGCCCGGCCGAAGTGACCCGCACGCTCCGGCCTCGGCGGGCGGACGGCCATCCCTCAGCATCCAGCGGGCCCCGCACCAAGCGGCCGGCTGCACGGTGCACCGCGGCGGTGCGGGTCTGGGCGGCAAGCACGGCGCAGCCCAGACGGACACCGCAGCGGCCACCGCGGTCGCCGACGCTGTCGGTGCCGGCAGGCGGAGGTTGGCTCGTGCCGGCGGGTTCAGTCGGTGACGGGCTCGGAGTCCTGCCAAGCCCTCACCAGTACCATTCCCGGCCAGCGCCAGGGGCGCCACTCGCCGCTGAGCACCGCGCGCAGCACCTCGCGCTGTACGGGCCGGGGCAGCAACGAGGGGGTGGGGAAGTCGAACTCGAGGTCGCCGACGAGCCGCGCCCCGCGCGAGCGGGCGTATACCGCCATCCCCTGCTGCATCTCCCCCAGCACTGTGCGCCCGACCGCCGGGTCCTGAGCGTCCTTGCCGCGCATCCACTGGTAGGCGATGGCCAGCGAATCGTCCGCGTAATCGGGACCGCCGCTGCCCGTCCGGTCTGAGTGCACCATGCCTCGACACTATCCATACCGGTCGGAGGCCGTTCCACGGTCCGATGCCTGACTGGCAGGGTGACACCGATCTCGATGTGAATGACCAGGATTCTGTGGCTTGGGCCGCTCGCCGTACGCTCCGGATAGGGAGCGGCGCGGGGACGGGACGGGCCGGCCGACACCCAGCTCGACGACGAATGCCGCGGCCGGATCCGACTGCCAGCACCCCGCCTACGTCCGCCTCGCCGATCAGGGCACCGCCCGCGGCGCAGCGTTCTGGTGGGAGCACCGACGAGACGGGGTCGGCCGGTCACATAACCCGTGCAGCCTCCCGCATGATCCGGCGGCCGTCGACGTGGCCATGGACAGCCGCCAGGACCTGGTCGTGCCAGTGCCTCAAGCCCGCGTATGCGCCGTGCGCGGCGGCGAGTTCGGCTCGCATCGCCTCCAACTGCTCGTGCAGGGGCAGGCAGGTGCACGAGCCGGCGTCAGGGTCCAGGGCGCGTGCGAGGCAGCCGGGCACCATCCAGCGGCTGCCGTCCGTCTCCTCGACCCAGTAGCACGGCCGCGGGCCGACGGGGCAGGAGGTCGCCGGGGCGGCGGGAGCTGCGGGCGAATGGGTCGTCACCGGTGGTCTTCCTCTCGGGCAGATCAGCCACACGGACCGGGCTGGGACGGGGCGAGGGCGCCACGCGTGGAGCGTGGGCCCTGGCGGACGAGGGCGCGCGCGGATCTTTGAGTGCCGGGGGGTGCCGCTCCTCGGTGTCTGAGCGACTGAAGCGACCGAGGCGCTGACAGTGAGTACCAGCGTCTCGGCCAGAACTGCGTAAAAGCCGCGGTCAGCTCCGTGGTCGGCGGAACCAGTCACCCGACCGGCGTGGGGCGAGCGCCGCCGCGATTGCGATCCCCAACCCGAGCCAGACGATCCCGGTTGGAACACCCCGCCCCAGGGCGCCCAGACCGAAAAGGATCAAGAACGATGCGCAGACGATCGCAGTCACCCTCGCCCACGGCCCGGACCTGGCGAAACGCAACGCGCAGATGAAGACGCCGATGACCGGCATCGCAGCGCCCAGCACGGCACCCGCCGCCCCGGGGCCCGCCATTACTCCGGCGACCACCGTACCGAGCGCGGCGAGCCCTGCGGCGACGTACGCCAACACGCGCGCGACACGCACCGATCCCGGCATGAGCAAGGGCTGGTGTTGTCCGACGGTATAGGGATCCGGCGGGTACGACTGCACGCCCTGCTGGGAGTTGGGTGGGGCGTTCCCGCCATGCTGATTCTGATACGACGCAATCTGAAACTCTCGGTCAGCAGACATGTGCCGATCCTGAAACAGCGGGCCTGTGGATACGGGCCCACGGGCGGCGCAGGCGCGAGCCTGGCGGGACCGGCGGCCCTTGCACAGTGGCAGCGCGAGCTTGGTATCGGGCCCAACAGGCAGGAGTGCGCCCATGTCTGTGGCCGATGACGTTGCAGGCCGCAGGCACCCTCTTGTGCCTGACCCTCGCCATTGGATAAGGGGCTTCGTCGGTGCGGCGTTTTGCCGGGACGACGGAGCAGCGGACGAGGCCGCTCAGCCAAGCCCCGCCACAATCGAGTACGCACGGCGCGCCAGCTCCGCCGCCTCGCACGCCGTCGTAGCGAAATGGGAGCTGACGCCGCCCCATGCGTCCTCAGCTTCCAACCCGAGCGATTCGTAGAGCTCCTGGCGTTCGGAAGGGTCATCAGGGGCCGGTTCGACATGCCACACTTGGTAGCCGCCGCCCTCGGGCCTACCTACGACGAAGAACTCCCGACGGCTGTCGCCGCTGCCCTGCGCGGAGCGCACGTGAAGCGTTTGCTGACCAGAGGCTACGTCGTGGGCGGCAGCCGGTTCCATGCTGGTGTAGTAGGGCTCGTTGTTGGCCGCGGCCTGTCGTGCATGGACGGCGCGGCCGTCGAGGTCGGGACGGAAGCCCGGGTCATGAATGGGCATCGAGAGAATCTGCTGAGGCCGCATGCGTATTCTCCAAGCGAGTGGGTCGTGGTGGTCGACGACGGGTGGGGGAATCGGGCTACCGGGTGAAGCGGTCGGGGGTGTAGATCAGGTCGCCGGTGTAGATGTCGCGCAGCTCCCACCAGAACCGCTGCTGTGGGATGCACTTGGGGGTGTCGGGGAGCTGGGCGCGGTAGCGCAGGGAAGCGGTGACGCCCTCGTACGTGCCCCACGTCGAGCCGGTGAGGACTTTGCCGTTGCGCACGACGTAGTTGTTGATGCCCTGCTCGACGCCGAGGAAGGTTACGTGCGGGTCCGCATTGTGCTGGATCACGGGTATGTCCTCACAAGAAGGGAAGGGGCGGAGCGGCGTACCAGTTCACAGGTGGCTCTCCGCCGCGGACTCGAACCGCGCCCCCCGACGCGGGGGCGGCCCGGCCGAGCATGCTGCCAACTACACCAGCGGAGAACGACCTGCCCTGGGCACCGGGCTCTGGGCCACGCCTCTGCGAGGACTCAGACCTCGGTCTCCAGGTCAGGTTGTGGCCCGGCGTCCCGGGCCCTGCGTAGCAAGCCGAGGGCGCCCCCTCGACTGCGAACATCTGGCCTCTCCGACGGTCCGAGGACCGCGCACCCCCATGGAGCCTTTCGGCGCCCATCCCATAGCCAGACCGGGGGGTCCCTCGCGTGAGCCGGCGGGAATCGAACCCGCTCTTCCCCCTCGTCGGGGGCGTGCTACCCAACAGCACCACAGCTCCAGAAGAAATGGGAAAGCCCCCTCCTTCCACCCGACCAACGATCAGCCGACCGGGTCCGATATAGCGTGTTGGTGTGTGCCTCTCAACGGGGCCGGGCCTCTGGAGGGGCACACACCAACACTTCGCGATCCGAGGGGAATCGAACCCCTGACCTTCCCCCGGCGTGGAGGATGCTCTACCTAGCTGAGCTACAGACCTGCCGGACACCGCGGATCGGCCGCTCCTTGCTGTCCAGCGTCAGTGAGGCCGATCAACCCCCCTGACGCTTAAGATATTACATGAGGAGTGTGTGAGCCGCAACCCAAACATGCCTGCGCGAGGTACGCCAACTCAGGCAGGTCGCCTCGGCGTATGGCTGGGGAGGCACACGCTCGGCATGAGCGGTCAGCACAGCGGCGGTCCGGCACGCACTCCAGTGCAGTCCCACGAGACACGGGGCGGCGGCCAGAGGCGGAGCCGCAGCGTCGGCCGGATCCGGCGCGAGGACAGAGAGCGCCACCGAACAACTCCAGACAACTCCCCCCACCAGCTATGACAGCAGGCCCGCAGCCAGGGGAACAGCGGCACGTCGGGGAGGAAAGGGAACCGTCCGTCCCGCATGCTGACCAGCCATACGACACAGCCCGAGCCAGAGCGAGCCCCGGCCGGCGGCCCAGGGGAGCTCGACGGCCGGGGCCTGAGCAGCCCGGAACGCGGCCAGGCAAGGCAACTGCGGGGCTGGGTACGCGTGGCGGCGCGGTGTAGCGCAAGGCCCGGCTGCCGCGAACAGCAGGAGCACCGACGGGCCTCGATGACCTGCAGGCTTTCGTGGCAGAGGGCCGGCACAGCAACTGTCCCGGACGGAGCCGTGCCACGTCCGGCCTGGTGTGCGAGGAACGGCAGCAGGGACGCGGCACTCGCTCGCGGCTCATACTGACCGCCGGGCACGCCGACGCGCCGAGGGACAGGTATCCGGGGAAAGGTGGCCTGTAACCTCGGGCGCGGCAATACGGTGTGGATGCACCCCTGATCTACGTCACCTTCCGTCCCAGGGTGAGGCGGCTGCGGCCCTTCGCTACGTACAGGCCGTTGCGAACACCAGCAGGACAACTCCGTCTTCCGAGTCGATATTTGCCAGTTCCACCCGCTGGCTGACGACACCGGGCACGATAGGTGTACACGCACCGAGGAGACCGCCCATCATGACCGATCAACCGGCAGAGACACCACCTGAGCCCGACACCGAGATCACCGCGAGCGTCACCGTCACCGGCAGCCAGGCTGCGCTGCTGCGTGACCTTGCCGCCGTCCTCGGCCGGACTCCTGAGGCCCTCGCCATTGAATGGGCCGCCGGGGCGCTGCGCATTCCCCCAGCCTCGGTCGGCGAGACTGTGCCCCCAGACGACTGGGGACTGTTCGATGGCCCAGCCGACCTCTCGGCTCACGCTCACGAACTCCTCCGTGAGGAGCTGGGCCGGTGACCGATGCGCCACCGCCTATCGCCGTTGTTGATACCTGCGTGTGGCTCGCCGCCTACAACCGGAAGGACCACCATCACCAAGCCGCGGTCACAGCACTCGCCGCCCCGCGCATCCTGATCACATCCCCGCTCGTCCTGGACGAACTCGACCACCTGCTCACCGGCCGTGCCGGCGAACACATCGCGGTTGAGGCCGTCACCCGAATCGGCGCCCTCGCACGTACGGGATCCCTCCAAATCCCCGCTGTCGACGGCCGACTGCTCGGCGAGGCTGAGGATTTGATGCGCGCATACTTGGGCCATCGGCTTGGGCTCACCGACTGCGTCAACGCCGCTCTGACGTGGAGACTGAACCGACCCACCATCCTGACCATGGACCACCACTACACGGATGTACTCGCCCCCCGTACACGCAGTGAACGGCGACTCGAAGCCCTCCCTGGCCCAATCCACACCCCGCGCTAGCCGCCTGAACAGCGGAAACAAACGGATCGAGCCCGCAGTCTGGACTGCTAGCCGTGGTTGCGCCCCTGCAACCATTCTGCGCTGCGTCCTGTGTGTTCAGACGGTCAGCTGGGTGTCTTGCTGGCCAGCCGCTGGCAGGCTGATCTGCTGTCCTGCTGGGCCTGCGACGATGCTCAGATCCCTCCAGTCGTCAGGATCCGCCCCGGCCGGCCAGCCGAGGTCTGCGTAGGGAACCGGCTCCCGCTGGCCGCGCACGCGCATGAACGTCACTCGCTCCATGACGCGCCCACGCGCCGTACCGCGGCCATCGCCCTCGAGGCGCACCAGCAAGTCGTAGCCGAACGGAGAGTCCAGCGGTGCCACCAGGACCCCGCCGGGGCGCAGCTGGTCCAGCCACGCCTGCGGGATGCGGCGCACTGAGGCGGTAGCCACGATGCGGTCGTACGGCCCACCGGCCGAATAGCCGAGTTCACCATCGCCCGCGATGACGACGGGATGAATCCCCAGTGCGGCGAGCCGTTCCTTGGCCCTGGCAGCCAGCTCAGCGTCGATCTCGATCGTCGCCACTCCCGCGGCGCCGACGCGGTGGGCGAGCAGCGCTGTCGTGTATCCGGTGCCCGTCCCGATCTCCAGCACCCGGTCGCCCGACCGCAGCGCCAGGTGCCGCAACAACTCGACGATCACTCCGGGGGCGGAGATGCTGGAGGTGAGCGCCCCCTTCGCCCGACTATTGGGAAGCACCGCCCCGTCGTCCATCTGCGTAATCAGCGCTACCGCAGGCTCGTAGACCATCGTGAGCCAGGTCTGCGGCTGCTGTGTCCGGTCGAGCAAGGTGTGCAGGCCGTCCTCGCCCGGGGTCTGCCACCACACCTTGTCCTGCACGAAGCGCTCCCGCGGCACGCCCAGGAACGCATCACGCAGCCAATCGCACTCACCGAACCCGCGCGGGCTGCTGGCCATTTGCTCTGCGCAGCGCTGCCGCAGAATCTCCGCCGTCACCGCCATCGCGTGTTACCCCTCGTCGTCCGGATCCGGATCTGGATCCGGCGGCGGCATCTCGTTTCCTGGGTCCCCTGGAGACGAATAGTCCCCGCCGACCTGACCGTCGCCCGACTGCCGGTCGCCCCCATACCTGACAACTCCCGCCCCACGACGCTGCATACAGCCTCCGTCCGACGTCTTGTACAACCCACGGTAGACAGGCGCCCCGCCCTATGGGACGGATTCGGCGACATCCGCCCAACACGGCCCGCCTGGCCGGCCTCGGGCACTCGTCGGCCTCCATGGCGCCGATGCCGTGCCGGCCGCTCACACGCGCAGTGGACCGGGAGCCGACGGCCGGGCAGCGGTACGGCCCGGAGTCCGGCGGACCACCGAGCTCGGCGCGTCGGGACGGAGAAGGTAGTCAGACGACGGTGACACTAGTGCGGCCGGAGTGGCGCGAGGGGCGGTAGCCGCGGGGCGGCGGGGCGCAGCGGCGGCCGTAGACCTGGGCCGGAGCACGGGCAGGGCGATCAGAGCCAGTCGGCGGCCTGTGTCCACAGGGCGACACACTGAGGCTGCGTCCATGATCATCAGCCCGGATTACGCGCACTCCATTTTCACGGACCTGACGCAGAGCGCCGCGGTGCCTCTGGCCCCTAACGAACTCACCCGCCTGCGAAGGTTCCAGCAGCACGGTCACGTCTTCTTCGGCGATGTCGCGCTGCGCCGCTACAAGTACAGGGGGCGTTGGGGGTATGACGAGCGGGACATCCGCCGCGCCGGCCGGACCCTCGCGGACGTGCCCCTGGACCTGGATGACGTCGTTGAGGTGCGGTTGCCCGCCTACCGCGACGCCGGGGAACGCGATCCGGAGGACTGGTGCCGCCCCGAGTGGCGGCGCCAGCTGATGACGTGGATGTTCGACCTAGCCCTTCGCAAGCATCACGAGCGCCCTTTCGAGGAGCGGGAGGACTGGAAAGCGATCGGTGAGAGCGGGCTACCTGGCGGGCTGACATGGGAGGAATTCGTCGAGGCCAGAAACTGGAGCATCGCCGGCACCCTGCCGCTACAACTGCTGACCTGGTCCGAGGAGAACTGGCTCCTGCCCCGGGCCTACGCGGAGCTGATGGACCGCTGGGAGCAGCGGGAGAACGAGCTGGTCGCCCTCGCCCGGATCTGCTCCTCCTGCGGGGCGCGGGGCCCGTATTGGGGCGGCTGGCGGACATCAACCAGCACGGGCTACGTCACCATGTGCCCGCCGTGCTCTGGAGCGGCCTACCGCCAATACACCGGCCATCTGAACGGCAGACCGTACGAATCGGTCCGCCAGGGCAAGACCCGGGCCGACGACTACCTGTGCCAGCTGTGCGGGGAGCGCCGGGCGTCGGTGTGGGACCACTGCCACGAACACGATCAGGTTCGCGGCCCGCTGTGCGCCAGCTGCAACACCAGCGAAGGCACGGGCTTCCCGTACAACTTCCTACAGCGGGAAGGGAGCGTGCTCTACCTCCTGGAATGCCGCGGCTGCCGCGAGCAGCGGACCCTGCCGCACCGGTACCACATAGCCGTGAGCCGGGCGCATGTCGAACAGACCGAACGGCACGGGCGCTGTAGCCGGCAGCCGTACACCCGCGAACTGGACCATGCGCACGGCGTGCACCGATACGCGCTGGAATGCAACTGGCACACGCCCGTACGTCGGTGGACGGCCAGCATCACAACGTGTGAAGCCGCGGCGCTCGTAAGGGCTTTTGTCGACACGGTCCTCACCACTCCAGAGAGCGAACCACCTGGAACCAAAGCCGCGTAGCAGCTGACGGTCGAGCCGTGGATAGTGGCAAGGTGACAGGCCCCGGCGGAGCCGACCCCTGTGGGATGGCGGCAGGCGAAGGCTTCGAGCCGCGTGTGCGGACGGCCGGAGCTCGGCGGTACCGGCGAGCGGGGCGTGGCAGGGGTGAACCGGAGCCCAGTCGGCGGCCTGGCGGCGGCTCCGCGGCGCGGTCCCCCGGCCACTCCAAGAGACCAGGGGCGGGCGGCCGCCACGGGCCCGCGCGCTGTGGGCGCGGGGGTCTGCCTAGTCGAGCAATTCGCTCAGCACAGCCGTGATGTCCCTGTGCGGGAACCCGACTGGCCACCAAGCGCCGCGCTTCTTACGGTAGGGGTACCAGAGGTGTCCATCGGTGCCCAGGCGCAGTTGGGCGTCGTGTCCGATCAGCGTCAGCCAGCTCTTGGTCACGCGTATTCCGGGTGCCCCTTGGCCGTCCCAGGCTTGTTTGATCTCCTCGCGTACGGCGCTCAGGTAGGCCGGATCCGGGTCCCACGGCTCGTCCAGGATCGCCAGGGCCCTGGCCCCGCCGTACTGCCATGCGCGGGCTGCCCGGGTGAGGGAGGCTGGTGTGCGGCGCCCGCCGAAGGACAACCGCGTGAGGGTCTCGGTGGGGGGTCTTGCTGCTGCGAGGCGTACGAGGTCGTCAGCGACGCTGAGGGTGACCGGGGCGAGGGGCTGCGGATGCTGGTCATGGGGCAGGAGGGCCTGGTGCAGCAAGTGGGCCGCGCGGGTGGCGGTGTCGGCGGCCATGAATTCCAGTGCGGCCACGTCCAGTCCGGGTGGGGGGTCGGCGGCGTTAGTCAGCTGAGCCACCGGGCCAGGGTGGTCGACGGCTGGTGGTGGTGCGGGCAGCGGCGGGAGCCCGGCGCGGGCGGCGGCGAAGACGTCGCGGGCGGGCACCCCGGCTGGTGGGGACGGTGTGGCGGGGGTGGTGGCCTGGGCGGCGTTGCGGCGGTGCAGCTCGGCCATGAGCTCGCTCTCGCCGCGTCCCCGCAGGAGCAGGAGGACGAAGGGATCGTGGTCGAGGAGGCGGGCGACCTGGTAGTAGAGGGCGGCGGCGTGCTTGCAGGGGTCGCCCCAGTCGGGGCAGGAGCAGCGGGGGGTCAGGTCGCGGGGTGCGGGCAGGAGGCAGACGCCGGCCTGGGCGGCGTCGTCCGTCAGGGTGGTCGGCATGTCGCGGTCCAGGAGGGCGGCGAGGTGTCCGGCGCGGGCTGCGGTGGCGTCGATCAGCAGGTCCCATTCGGTGGACGTCAGTTGGGGGACGTCCATGGAGGTGCGATAGGGGGCGGGCTGGCTGCCCTGGACGCGTGCGGTGGCGCGGCCGGGGGTGACGGTGATCTCGCCGACGTTGCCCGCGCGGGCGTAGGTGCGTCCGCGGGCGAGGCGTCCGGTCGCCGAGCGGACTGGACCTTCCAGAGCGTCGACCCAGGCGTTGCCCCACCAGGTCTCGGCGAAGGAGCGACGGCCGCGAGCGGTGGGCAGTGGCGGGAAGACCCGCCGGCGGTCGCGGTCGTGCCCGGAGGCTGGTGCCTGGTTCATCGGTCTGCCCCCCTTAGCCGGACGAAGTCGGCGAGCTCGGCGTCGCTCAGCTCGGTGAACGCTGCTTCCCCACTGCCGAGGACCGCGTCGGCCAGGGCCCGCTTGGTCTGGAGAAGTTCGGCGATCCGGTCCTCCACGGTGCCCTCGGCAATCAGGCGGTGGACCTGCACAGGCTGGGTCTGGCCGATGCGGTAGGCGCGGTCTGTGGCCTGTTCCTCGACGGCGGGGTTCCACCAGCGGTCGTAGTGGATCACGTGGGCGGCGCGGGTGAGGTTGAGGCCGGTTCCCGCGGCCTTGAGGGAGAGCAGGAAGACGGGGCTCTCGCCGTCCTGGAAGCGGCGCACCATCTCCTCGCGCCGGCTGACGGGGGTGGCGCCGTGCAGGAACTGCGCCGTGACGCCCCGGCCGGCCAGGTGCTGTTCGAGGAGGCGGCCCATGGTCGCGTATTGGGAGAAGACGAGGGCCGCCTGGTCCTCCGCCAGGATGGTGTCCAGGAGTTCGTCAAGGAGCTCCAACTTCCCGGACCGGCCGGCCGTCTTCCCGCCGGGCTCGTTCTCTTTGAGGAATTGTGCGGGGTGGTTGGAGATCTGCTTCAGCGCGGCGAGGAGCTTCAGTACGAGGCCGCGGCGGGCGATGCCGTCGCTCTCCCGGATTGCGGCCATCGTCTCGCGGACCACGGCCTGATACAGGGCGACCTGCTCTTTGGTGAGAGTGACTGGGTGGTCGGTCTCGGTCTTGGACGGCAGTTCGGGGGCGATGCCTGGATCGGACTTCCTGCGGCGCAGCAGGAACGGGGCGACCAGCGAGGCCAGGCGCCGGGCGGCTTGGGGATCCTCGCCGCTCTCGGCGCCACGCGCGTACTGTCGGCGGAAGGTCTTCAAGGGGCCCAGGAGTCCAGGGGTCGTCCAGTCGAGCAGGGCCCACAGCTCGGACAGGTTGTTCTCGACGGGCGTCCCGGTGAGGGCGACCCGGGCTGAGGTGCGCATCGTGCGCAGGGCCTTCGCCGTCGCGGAAAACGGGTTCTTCACATGCTGCGCCTCATCAGCTACGACCAACCCCCAGAAGGGCTGGGCGAGTTCGACGGTCCGCATCCGCATGGTGGCATAGGTGGTGAGCACGAAGCCCTCTTGGGTGCCGTCCAGGCTGCGTTTGGTGCCGTGGTAGCGGGTGACGGGGGTGCCGGGCGCGAACCGTTCGATCTCGCGGGCCCAGTTGCCCAGCAACGATGTTGGGCAGACCACGAGGGTCGGCCCGCTGGTGTCGGGGTTGCTCTGACGGTGCAGGTGCAGGGCGATGAGGGTGATCGTCTTGCCCAGGCCCATGTCGTCGGCGAGACAGCCTCCAAGACCCAAAGACGTCATCTGATGCAGCCAGGTAAGGCCCCGCACCTGATAGTCGCGCAAGGTGGCGCGCAGCCCGGCTGGGTGCGGCACGGCGGTACGACGGGTGGCTGCCTCAGGATCGGCGAGGCGTTCTCTCAATCCCGCCAGCCAGCCCCGCGCGGTGACCTCCACCTGCTCGCCGTCGATGTCCGCGCTGCCGGCCAGGACGGTTCCCAGCGCCTCAACGGGCGTGAGCTGGCGGGTCTTGCGGTCCCTGGCCCGGGCGAGGGTCTCGGGGTCGAGCAGCACCCACTGGTCACGCAGCCGCACCATGGGCCGCTGTGCCTCGGCGATCCGGTCGAGTTCGCCTGGATCGAGTTCCCGGCCGCCGAGGGTCAGCTGCCAGCGGAAGGTCAGCAGAGCATCGGCGGACAGCAGGGACGGCAGGTCCGAGGTGGTCTTCTCGGCCGGCTCAACGACCGCGCGGGCCAGCAGCTGCCGGGCCAGCTCCTTGGGCCAATGGACCTGAACGCCTGCCGCCGCCAAAGCAGTCGTCGCCTCAGCGAGCAGGTCGCTCAGCTCGATGTCGGACAGCTGAAGTTCAACTGGGGCCGCCACCTCCAGCAGGCGGCCCATCGGCGGCCAGGCACGGGCGGCCCGGCGCAAGGCAAGCAGCGTCTGCGCCCTGGCGTCCGGGCCGAACAGGTCAGAAGCGGCCGAGCGCCCCGCCCAGACGTCGCGGGCATCGGCGACCACTCCGTCGGCGAGCTGGTGCAGCTGGACTACAGCCCTAAACCGGCCCTCCGCGTCCAAGTCGTCATCGTCGTCCCCGCCAGCATCGGCGCTCTCCCAGCCCCACGCTCCCGTCTCGTCGCCCGCCTCGGGCAGTTCGATACGCAGCGAGACGCCCACTCCCACGTCCAGGCCGGAGGCGACGTCGGCCGCCCACTGCCGTTGCTGCGGCACCGCCTGCGGCGCTGTCGCGGTCCATGCCTGACCGCCCGCAGCGACCGCGGCTGCCGGAGTCCGGGCAAGCACATCGGCGACCGCATCGGCAAAGGCCCGCACCAGCGGCTCGGCCTGCGGCAGTTCCACTGCTGCCCGGCCCTCTAGCGGGACCGCCCTCGCCTCGGGCGGCATCGCGGCCGCCAACTCCCGCAGCCGCGCCACGTCCTCGCTGTCGTACGGCCCGACCCGCCACGCGTCGAACCCTGAAGGGCTGACTCCAGGTAGCAGTCGCCCACGGGCGAGCAGCCGCAGCGCGAGGACGGTGGCCGCGCCCCAGAACGCGGCCACCGGGTCGGCACCGGGCATCCGGCGCGCCTCGGAAACAACCGCCAACGCCTGCGACACCGGCACGAAGGTGGCAGCCACCTCCCGGCGGCGTACCGAAGCGCCGTGGGAGCGCACGACCGTCAGGCGGTCGGTAGCCCCCGGCGGAGCCGTTCCGTCCGGACGCCAGAACGCGACATGGCCCGTCCGGGGAGGATCAGCCGGCACGAACACCGCGGCACACTCGGCCAGTGCGCTCATCTGCGCCGGGGTGACCACGGTCGGGCTGCCCTGCGCGGTCCCACCGTCCTGGGTTTTCATGATCGGAGGAACGGTTACCACGTACTGCAGCCTCTCTGTGTCCACCACACGGCCAACGACGACCGCGCGCCGAGCGTAGCGGGGCGCAGGGCCGGGCCGCCGCCGAACGGCGAATGACCAACGCCTTCGAGTCACCCTCCGTCGCGCAGCAGGGCGGTCACGCGAAGGAAACCGTCACGCACCTCGGCAACGACCCTCGCACCGGCATCCGCAGGTCCTCCTTCGGCCCTGCGCCCCCGCACGAGTCACGACGACATGACCTGGCGCCTACGCAGACGCTGACCACCCCTCCGCCTAATTGACGCTTAATATTTGACTCACTGCGCCTTAGTGAGTAAATTCCTCGATGGGTCGAGGAACCCGACCTGACGCACGACCCGCGGGGGATTCCGCAGCGGGCGAGCGTCGCAGCAGTCGGGATACGACCCGAGTTTCCGACCAAGAGGGGCAAATGACTGACACCATCCGCGTGGCAACCCGCGCCCATCGCAAAGCCGGAGACTGCGCTATCTCCAAGATCACGACGGTTCATGTCAATTGCGCCTGCCGGATCGCCTCCACGCTCGTCGGCACGTTTGAGACGCTGCCCGATGCCGAGCAGTGCGCATCCGACCAGGTGCGTGGCACCGGACGCAGCTACCGGCAGTGCCCCAAGTCCACCGAGCCCGCCTCCTGTCGTCCGGCCCAGGATGATGTCGAGGCTCCGTTCCACGGTCCCGCGGACTGGACCGGCCCCCGTGCTCTGTGCGGCTACGGCAACCACATGGCGCCGCTGCGGAGCGACGGCAAGCTGATCGCTCACGAGCTCCAGACGGGCGTCAGGTTCAACTGCCCTGGTAGCGCTCTGACGCCTCGCGCGGACCGGGACCAGCCCACCCGCCAGGGCAGCGCGACGGTCTTCTACGACGGCCCGCGATCATTTGGGCTGGCGTGCCTGGCGAAGGCCGACGATGTAGTGGAGATCAACGGAGAGACTCTGGAGGTCCGAGGATGTGAGCTGCTGGAGCACAACTCGAACCTCGTGTATATCAAGTTCGCCGATGCCAGCCCCGTTCAGTGCACCTTGGAGGACTGGCTTCCCTACGCACGACGGATCCGGCGGCACGACATCCGGTGCGTATGGTGTGGCGTGTACGTGGTAGCTGCGGTCGACGAGGCGGTGGATGGGAAGCCCATAGGTCGCTTGTGCAGCCTGTGTGACCGCCAGGCATCCGCCAGCCGTGCCGTGGAAGGCGACAGCGTCAACCACACCAGCAGCTTGCCCGCCTTGCTGCCCCGGAGAATCGGGAGGGCTGCCTCACGGTCCGGCGCTTCGGGAATGCGGACGCGTTCCGATACGTGAACCTGCCGCAGAACTCAACCTGGAACACTGCCGGCTGCGCTCGGCGGCCAGCGACGTACCCCACCGGCCACAACCTGGACCTTCGTTTCACCCAGCTGGCCGTCGGCGGCCACGTGGACTCCGCCGAGCATGCGACCGCGTGCACCCTCCCGGCCTACCACGAGGGCGACGGCCGCCAAACCAGCCGTCAACAGGCGAAAGACCTTGAGAGACGCCGGTGGCGGGGATCAGGCGGCAGCACGGCGGTCAGGAGGATGACGGGCAGCCGGAGGCGTGCAGCGCTCCAGCCAGCTGGACTAAAACGGGCCATCGGCGCCGGCCGGGGCGACGCCCCCCAGGCAACGGAAGCGCGGCGCAGCTGTCATGAACGACCGGCTCATCCACGCTGACTCCCTGTGGGCGTTCTCCGCCATTACTGCCCCACCCGGCGCTGAGGCCCCCCTATCTGCGACGTGACGAGCCCGGAGATTGGCACACCGCCGTCCAGCGCAATCTGTGGTGCTCGAAGGTTCAGGCTGCGGCGTAGGAACCGCGGCCGGGGCGTGTCACCAGTTTGTCCTTCGTCGCCCGGTTGAGGGTGTTGCGGAGAGATTCGACTTGCCCGTTGCTGTCTTCTCGGCCCAGGGCAGCGTTGATTTCCTGGACGCTCATCGACTCGCCGGACTTCTTGAGGACTTCCACCGCGCGTGCAATGAGCGTTCCGCCACGGTTGGCAGGCGAGTCACTGGCTGAGTTCTTCGCGCTGGCCGCCTTTTTGGCTGCTGGCTTCGAGGTTGTGGCCTTCACGCCGCTCTTCTTGGCGGGAGTCCTCTTCCCGGCCTTCTTTGCAGCGGGGGCCTTCTTGGACGAGTTGTTCTTCACGGCCTTCTTCGCCGCTGCGCGCTGCTGGGGGACTGCCGTTGGCGTATCCGTCTCCTCTACCAACTGCTCGGTCTGAACGGTTGGCGTGGGCTCCGGCCCAGCCTCGCCCACGCTCTTGTCCTCTGTGGTTGCTTCCACTGGGTCGGAATCGGTGGGCGGAACCGTGTCTGCTTCCGGCTCCGCGGGCTTCGCCATGGGGGCTTCGCCCGTCAGGGCACGCAGACTCTCCAGCGCCTGTTGGACTGAGTTCTTCCGCCTCTTCACGTTCTCGAGCTCTTCGCTCAGCCGGACTTCGCGATCCTGCAGTTCAGGCAATTCCTGTTCGAGCTTGTCAATGCTCTCTTGGTAGTGGGAGGTCTGGATGACTGCGGACATGGGCAACCCATTCACCTTGGACGAACTGATTTCAGTCACGGTACAGGCACGGAACCGGCCGCTGCACCTACACGCAGGGACCGCTTCGCGGATGAAGTGTCTGGCCCGGTGTACCAGAGGTAGGCTCGGCCCGGGTCGCGGTATCCGCCTTGCAGCCCCCTATCCAGGCCCGCCTCCAGAGCTCGGCGTGCCCGAGCAGCACTGCACACCTGGGGTGTTGATGCCAGGAATGGGTATGGCGAATCGACGGCCAGCCGTTGCGCCACCGACCTGGACGGCACTGCCGTGACCACCGTGGTGGAGAGCACAACGCCAGTCGGGCGGATCGTTCGTGATGTGGTCAATAGCGGTGGGTGTCCTTAGCGTCGGTCATCTGCACGACCATGCAAGTCTGGCCGTCCACCTTCACGCCTTCGTGAACACCGACCACCACCCACTCCGACCCTCGGGGCATGAGGCGTTCGCGCTCCTCGTTCTCGAACACCGATACTTCGGCGACCGCCGCACCGCGCCGGGTGACGGACTCGAAGACCACGCCGCAGTCCGCATTACCCCACCCTTCAGAGGTGGACCACGAGGTGTTGGTGAAGCCAGCCGCAACGGAGGGACAATGTGATACGGACATGTAGGAGTCGTCCCGGTAGCGGGAACCTACCTGGAAGTTTTCCCGTACCCAAGACGCCACACGCTGCTCCTTTCGGACCTCCATGGGGGGCGTGAATCCACGAAAGACGTGATGGTGGGTATCCGACACTCCTGCGGAGGCGATGGCGGAGTCCAAGTGCCCAGTGACCTCGCGCATGGGCGTCGATGCGTAGCCGGCGCCCTCGTCGAGGCTCTTACCTTGATACAGGTGTTTGTTGATCGAGCTGTAGGCCGAGCCTGTGTATGCCTGCACCCACTGGCGCTGGTCGGAGTTGAGGCCGGCCACCCACTTCTGCGACTCGGGGACCAGACGGGCGGCGTGCTCACCAGGCAGGCGGTCCCGGGTGGTGCCGTCGGACAGGCCGTGCCGCTCCCAGGGTTTCGCCGGGCGGCGGGAGGCGGCGGCGCGGATGATCTGCTCGGCATGGTCGGCAGGGACGCGGTCGTAGATGACCTGTCCGTTTTCTGTCCGGTAGGGCCAGGGTGAGTCCGCGAGTGCCTGGTAGCGGTCGCGGTCGAGGCGGTGGAAGACGAGCCGGGCGTGCGGAGGCTCGTCCTCTGAGCCCGGGTAGACCGTCGCCGCGCCACCGAAGTCCTTGTCGTTCCACGCAACGGTTTGTCCGCCGTCTTGCCGGGTCGGCATGAGCCTCGCGCGACCACCGATCCCGGCGGCACCCGCGAGGGCTCGCGCCGTACGCTGCTCCTCCGGCGGCGGTGCCGGGGCAGGCGCATGGAGGAAGCCGGGGTCGGCAGCGTCCGGGTAGGGCTGCTTCGGACGCCGGCCTCGCAGAAGTGCGCGCGTCGCCGTCGCGCACCGCTTGGCGTTGTCCGCAAACATCCTCGCCTTGGCGTCGTCGCCAGCTTCGATGGCCTCCTTGGTCCGTGCCGCCCACTCCTGGGCATTGGTGAAAGCGGCCTGAGCTGGATGCCCGTCCCCAGCGGCGACGACGTCCTGAGCGAGTTGCTTCGAAGAAGCGCGTTTGGCCGCTCGCATGGCTGGGTGAGAGGACGTGCACCGCCTGCCGCCGCTCGATATTGACCTGCACACCCTGCTGCTCCTCTCCCGCCGCAGCTCGCCCTTCGCGAGCCGTCATCGATCGTGAGATGGAGCGCCTGTGGACAGCGGCCAGCCACAAAATGGCCTAGGTGGTGGGGCCGTCGAGCCAGACGTGGTCTGGCAGTTGGCCCCGTTGGTGGCCGAATACGGCAGGTCACGGCGAACTGTGATTCCCCTGAACGGCGTCTCGACCAACCGCTTTCATTCGCGACTCCAGAGGCGTCAATTCCGGCGGCAAGCCGCAGGCCGAGAGGTCCTGCGGAGCCGAGACACTAAATGGGGATCAACTAGCCCAAGAGACCATCAATGTCGCAGGGCGACGGCCTTTGCCTGCCAGCTATCCACAGGTTTCTCCACGCAAGATTTCCGCAGCGCCACAAAGCCACCCCATCAGGGTTGGAGTTCCTGGCCGTAATGCATCGGAGGCGGCTTTATCCATACGCAAGGCCCATCCATGACTTGGGACCGACCCGCTGCACTACGCGGTAGCGCCGCTCCGCGTCTGTCCGGGATCCCAGGGTTTCGACGGCCGAAACCTGCGGACCTGTTCGTGCCCATCGGCGAGTCCAGTCCCCTGGACGCCCGTAGTACTGCACCCCGCACCAATGACGTGACATGAGGAGTCAGGCATGAAGGCAACCCCGGGTTCTGAGCCCGAGCGGGTGGAGGTGCTGCTGTCGAAGCTGCGTGAGTGCCAGCGCACTCCTTGGCCTGTCTACGACGAGATTCGGGCATTGGGCGATGTCATACCGTCGCGTTGGGGCCCCGTGATCACTGGGTACGAGACCTGCCGGCGCCTGCTGCGCTCCCGGGACTGGCGGACCCCTGACTATCAGTGGCGCCGAACGCGTGGCAGCCGATGGACTCGCCCCGCATCCAGGGAGATCGGCCGGTCCCTCATCGTCGCCAACGCGCCTGAGCACACCCATCTGCGCCGCGGATTGGGCCAGATGTTCGACGACACCACCTTGCAGAGGCTGCGACAGGTCACTGAGGAGACCACTGAGCGCCAGCTGGACCTGGCCCAGCGGCAGCTGGCGGCCGGCACGGCAGACTGGACGCGTACCGTCGCCGAGATCGTGCCGGTCACCACGCTTACGCGCTGGCTTGGGATCCCTGACCGCGACGGCGCCGCGCTCCGCGAATGGACACACGCTCAGGCCGCCGCTCAAGAACTTCTCCCGAGCGGCCACGACCTGGATGTCGCCGACGCAGCCACGGCTCATCTGGAGCTCTTCTTCACCCATCTGATCGCCGACCGCAGAGCGGTGCGGCAGACCGATGTCCTGTCCCAGTGGCTCGCGGTGTGGGATTCCATCGAAGGTGATCAAGAGCAGGCAGACGTCATTGTGCGTCGTCTCGCTGCCACAACCACTGCCGCGGGCATCGAGACGACCGTGACCGTGCTCAACAATGCGATGTGGACCCTCGCTCGGCATCCGGAGCAGGCGAAGTGGCTCGCAGGTCATCCCGAGGCAATCCCCGCTGCAGTTGAGGAAATCCTGCGGTGGGATCCTCCAGTCCACCTTGTGAGCCGAGTCGCCTCAACCGACACAGACCTCAACGGCCACCCGGTCAAGGCGGGCGACATGGCCTACATCCTGGTCGGCGCCGCCTGCCGCGACCCTCGATGGCTGACCGACGCTGCGAAGTTCGACATCGCGCGTCAGCCCGGCCGCGGCGGCCACCTTGCGTTCGGACTCGGCCCTCACTACTGCGCCGGTGCTGCGTTGGCACGCCTCGAATCCCAGGTGGTCCTTGAACGACTCCTCGCCCGCGGCCCGCTCCCGCACGTCGTATCTGCCGAGTGGGAGCCGCGCGTCGCCTTCCGCCAGCTCAGTGAACTACTGATCGCCCACGAATAGCCCCGAGGAGGAGAAGTGTCCAACCCAGTGCTGGCCATCTGTCGCGAGGGCGACGTTGTGCACATGAAGATGAGCGATCCCCAGCGGCACAACGCGCTCAGCGAACGCATGATGGACGAGATGCTCAGTGCCTTGGAGAGCCTGCGCCAGGAGCCCAGGCAGCCTCGCGTCCTGGTGCTCTCCGGAGCAGGACCGGATTTCTGCATCGGCGGCGACCTGCCGGAGTTCGGCGACCTCTTCCACGAGGATCCCGCCGGCACCGGAATCGTCCGGCTGGGCAGCAAGGCAGCGCGGCTGTTCGCGGACCTCTCAGCGAGCGACATGGTAACGATCGCCCGAATACAGGGGCGTTGGATCGGGTCCGGCATCGCCCTCGCCGCGGCCTGTCACCTTCGAGTAGCCAGCGAGGACAGTGTCGGCTCCCTTCCAGAGCTTGCGCTGGGGCTGCCTATGGCCTGGGGCGGAGGCATGCACCAGCTTGTCGCCGAGATCGGTCAGTCAAGGGTGCGCCAGCTCATGCTCACACGAGAGAGCATCACCTCCGAGATGGCACTGCAGATGGGGATCGTCCACCGCGTGGTCCCCGCCAGTGTGCTCGACCAGTCGGTCGAGCAATGGGCCCGCGCGATTCTCCTCGGAGACAGGCAGGCAACAACCACCAGCCTCGAACTGCTGAAGAAGCCCGTCAGTGTGGGCATAGACGCCGTCTTGATGGCTGCGGCTTTCGCCGCCCGCCAAAATCGAGCCCCGAACCCGTGACATGCCTTCGGCCGCTGACATAGCCGCGCGGCATCCTGGCACGGGCTGCCGGCGTGTCAACACTTGGGTTGTGGTTGCCCGTCCCCTATAGCGCCGTGGGCATCCGCCGGCGGGCCCGGCAGCTGGGCGCGGTCTACGACAATGGTCTGAAGCAGTGGGCGCACCCGGTGGAACAGTCGCGAAGAGACGTCCAGCGGCGGGTCCAGGTCTAGAGCCACGCTGGGGCGGAAATGCTGAGAGCGGAGTCAGAGCAAGAGGTACGTCGGTCACCTGCTGCCCGTTGCAAGGCGAGTCAGGTCGAACGAGTCGTCGACGCAGCCGACCGGCGACAGCCCGACAGTAGTGCCGTCACCGTCGATAGGAACTCACCGGGTGCCATTGGCCTGTTCATCCCGCCTGACGCGAGTAGCGGATGGCTGCCCGCCGCGCCCCGCCTCGATCACGCTGCCCCTTCGTGCCGCCTGCGTGCACACCGCTCGCATTGGAGCTGCGTCGCTGTTGTACTGATAGGGCACGGGCTCGATTGCCCTTGTAATGGCTCACACGTGAATTCATCTGGACACACTCCTTCACTAGTTAGACTTAGCGAGCACGGCGACGTCGTAGTTCGAAGACGTGAACCCAACCGGAATTTCGGTCGATGAGCTTGCGGGCGTAGAGCGACGTGAAGTTGTTATTGAGGCCGGGTACGCGATCGGGAATCTGCCAGCGGAGCGCTTCAAAGAGGGCCTTCACCCCGATGCGGGTCGCGCCAGCGGCGAGGCGTTCCTCCACAAGACGCTCCAAGGTTTCGTAGATCCAGGGATGTTGCTCGTCGAAAGCATGAAACTGATCCTCGATCGTGGCGGTGGCGGGCCTGCCGGTCGGGGTGGGGAGAGCTATGTCCAGTCCAGGAAGAAGTTCCTGCCGCTGGGCCTCGGCTATGGGGGTAAGCATCGGGTTCCTCTCTGGAGTCCGGGTGGGGGTGACCAGTCGGCGCTGCCTGCCTGGCCTGAGCGCGCACCTCGATCAGGCGGTATTACAGAGAGCGGTGGGCGCGATGACGAAGGGTTGGGCGCGGAAGACGGAACGAGAGCTGGCCCGGTCCGCGTCGCGGCCCACCGGAGTGGGTGACGAGTCCACACCGGGCCGAGCCCTTGCTGTTCGCTCTGATCAGCATGCGGCGATCATGCGAGGGGCGGCCTGTGGACAGAGATGATCACTGGCCGCATGGCGAGGAAGACGCTGGCTCCCTGAGCGACATGATGGTGCGCTGCGCAGCAGCCGAACGAGGCCAGGACCGCCGACTCCGCGGCACATCGCCCCTGGCTTCGACACTTAAGATATTACCTCATTTGAGGTGGCGGAACAAATCCCGTCGTGCTCCATGCACTTCGGCATCTCTCTCAGCCGGCCGCGCAAGGCCCCGCACCCCACGTCGGCTTGAGATGGCGGTCTAGGTGACGAGCGGGCGGGAGGAGGCCGGCCGAGACCTGTGCCGACTGCAGATTCGATCCCCGGGGTGCGACGGCGGAGCCATCGGCCGCGAACGACGAGGCGCATCGTAGAGCTGATCGGGAGCATGTGGAACTCCAGCAGTAGCCCGTCCGCGTGGTCTCCCGATCCGCAAATGCGGGCCTTACGGGGTAAATGGGCCGGGGTATCGAGCGTGGAGTGCCACGATGTCGACCATGGAACTTGCTGGCCAACCCCTGACCGACGCCCGGCTACGCGCGGCCTTGGCCGCCCTGGGCGTAGCCAGCCCGGAGGATGTCGACGCCACCTTTCTGCTGGGTGCCCTGCTCGCCGCCGCGGAGTCAGCGGCCGGCACGGTGGATCGCACTCAGTTGGAGCAGCTGGAGACCGGCTTCACGGTGGCGCTGTTGGCCATCCATCGCGGTGACTCTGACCGTACCGGGCTGGCCTGGGCTCAGATGCTCGGTAGTCGCATCAACCGCACCGCACTGGAGCTCCGCGAGGCGGTGGCGGGAGATGCGGCGGACGTCGCCTCTGCGGCAGCAGCCGCACTGACCGGGGCCGGGGAACTTGTCGCCCTGGTCCACCAGCGCTCCGGTCGCCAGGAATTGGCGTCCGGCCTCGCAGCAGCTGGCGCCGGCATCGGCGACGCCGCCCAGCGCACCGCGGACTTGCGGCGTCTCATGGATGAACGAGGCATGCTGTAGGCCGTCGCCCAGACTCAACCAAGCAGGCCCGCAACGGCTTGCCTCACAGCCTCAGATGTTGGAAAGCGATCCGGATCCAGTGGCTTGCTCGCACGCTGGGAGCCTCAGGCTCTCTAACGAACGCGGCGCTGGTGGATCCGGGGCATCAGCCGGTCGAGGAGCTTGTCCGCGAGCCGTCCAGCAGAGCCGTCGTCCTGAGTGGCTATGCCTTCGAGGAGATCGCATAGTGCGCGCCCTTCACTCTTGGACACCTCGAAGCTATGGGGATCGTGCGTATCCAAGGCATCGGAATGCCTCTGCCACCTCGGGTTGTCTCCGAGAGCGAAATCGTCGCCGGCATTGGCATAGCCACCACGTATGTTCCCGGCCTGCACCAGATGCCCAACGGTCCCGCCGCTGACCACGTTGATTACATCGGGCGTGCTGTCGTATCGCCCCATATCTTCCACCTCTTTCTCGTGTCGCACATACGTTTGGGCGTTTGGCTTCGATCATGCCCGCGTGGTGATCCGTTTGGAAGGCTGGTCGCCCTGGCGGCCATAACGGGACAACTGCAGTGAGGTGGCCGCTACAAGGGGCGCGGGTGGCTGATTCCCAGAGACGGCTGCGAGGCGGATCGGACGCCGTGGAGGATCTCCTGCGGTCTGGGATCTCGTACTGGCGACACGGGCGGCGCCTCCGGGCGCGCAAGTGGCCCTGGAGCAGCGGCGTGCACGCAGGGCATCGCACCAGTTCGCCCGTCCGCCTAGCAGCGACGAGTTGCGTGGCATGAGGTCGGCTGTGTGCCCGGGCGCGATCG
Organism: Streptomyces sp. Edi2; assembly: GCF_040253635.1. Lineage (NCBI taxonomy): Bacteria > Bacillati > Actinomycetota > Actinomycetes > Kitasatosporales > Streptomycetaceae > Streptomyces > Streptomyces sp. Edi2. The sequence goes on from NZ_JBEJGX010000001.1 coordinate 90,678, forward strand.
CTGGACAAACCCAGCGTCATTGAACTGCTGGATCATCTGCACCCGGGCGTGAGGCGTAGCGTGCTGCGTCTGAATCGGCTTGCGGTCGGAGAGGACGAGAGTTCTGGGCGAGCACCTTCAGCACCGTGAGCGGCTCGGCGGGAACGACATCCGCTTCCTCCCCGTGGGTCGCCGCCGGCGATCCGTATCCCCGACGCCGCGTCATCGGCCACGCGGCGCATGCGGGAAGCCGTGGGTTCTCACATGTGGAAGCCTGTCGAGGAAATTGGCTGGCGCCGCCGGCGGAGAGGTCCTGTGGTGCGCACAGGTGCCGGGGGTGACCGCCGCAGAAGTCTCTCCTACTGCTGTTCTGCCTTTGCGGCTTCGTCGGCGGCGGTAGCAGTTGGCCGCTTCCCGGCTTGCACCTGTTCCAGGCGCTTCAGGGTGGCGGCGAGCATGTCGTGGGCGCTGGTGGCGTCGCCCCCGGAGTCCTCGATCTTCACTTCAATGTTGACGGTACCTGAGCGGGTGTAGGCGTATACGCTTCCGCTCTTGTTCTTGAGGAGGAACGCCGATTCCTCCCCCACCTTCGCCTTTGTCCCTTCATCCGTCAGGCCCGAGCGGTGCGTCCAGGCCGTGTAGGCGCTCTTCGCGTTCTCGCTGGTGTTGAACTGGCAGATGTTCAGGGACATCTTCCTCGAGCGGGATGACCCGTTGTAGAAGTATTCGGTGTCGCCGCCTACCTTCCAGCCGCGCGGGGATTCGCCTTCTGTGTGGCTGCAGTCGTCGGCGGTACCCGGCCGCCCCTTGCCCAGGTCGCTGAGCTCGTAGCCGGCGGGAGCCTCGCCACGTTCAGGGATAGCTTGGGTGATCTCGCCTTGGCTGAACTGCTTGGTGAGGGGCTGGTCCGCGTCGTCCTTGTCGGTGCTGGCTCCCGGGCTGCTCGAGGAGCAGGCGCTGAGGGCAAGAGCGGCCAGCAGGAGGGCGGGGACGGCGATACGACTGCGTGTCATGGACACAGACTAACCTTCCGGAGATCAGGGTTCGGGGCGGGATTGGCTGAAATCACTGGGTAGTTGAGCGTTTTCCCTCAGGTCACCTTCGGCAGCGGCTTGCTGCCGAAGGTGACCTCTCCAGCTCGCCCCTATGGGAATTTGCGGGGCGGCGCTGGACGCGCGGAACTTCGGCCGGCGTGGCCGACGCGTGGCGCCACACTCGCCGCAGGCTCGACTAGGCCAGGGAATTGATGAGATCTGACGCAGTCAGGAGGTTGACCATGTCAGCATCTAGGCCAGCCGGGTACAGGGCGAAGACCTCGCTGCCGGGCGAAAGGTCGAAGTCTCCGCGCAGGACGTACGCCAGCTGCGCCTTGTGGAGCTGGACGTCGGCGACGCTGTCGACAGCCGGGGTGCCAATCCGGGCCGCGAAGGTGGCCACGTTCTCATCCGTGTGTCGCTGGTAGACGCTCACGGATTCGTCGGTGTGCCGGCGGATAACGGTGCTCGCGCGGCCCGCAGCGTGCCAGTTGGCCAGTTCGCCGAGGCCAATGCGTGCACCTGAGGTGAACAGGCCCGTAAGCCCCGAGCCGAGGGTGGCCAGGGCGTCGACGTGGCGGTGTACCGCGTGGTTGGTTCCAGTGACGCCCTGGACGACGTCGAGCCATCGCATGGTGCGGCCAGAGACGTCGATGATCATGGGCACGCTGGCGCGGGCGCGGCCGGTGAGGTCGAAGCGCTGCTCGACCTGTCGGGGCTCGAAGACGTCCCCGGCCTCGCCATCGTCGTCACGGACCATGAGTCCCGCGAACGCTTCGGCGAGGTCGTCGAAGGCGACGTTGTTGTACGAGAAAACACTGGCAACGACGTAACGGACGCCTGCGGCGGCCAGCTTGTCCAGGTCGAGGTCGACGAACTCGCTGGCACCCCGAGGGGCCGGGGCGCTCGTCAGGTCGCCCGAGTGGACAGCCGCGTCGCGCATGTAGCGCAGGCAGGTGTAGTCGCAGGTTCCGATGTGGCCCCATTCTGCGCTGAACATGGCGATCGACAGGTCCAGGTCCGTACGGCCAGAGGCGTCGCTCTCCATCCAGTGCAGGAAGAGGCGTGCCGTCCGGCCGGCGGGGACCGGCAGCTCGGTGCCGCGCGGGAGGGTTACGAGGGCTCGGGAGGCGGTGCGTTCCGCGAACGGCGCGATCACGCCGTCAAGGGCGGCGTCGATGACCGCGGTGTCCACCGGCTTCAGCGCGGAGGTGCGGCGCAGGACTTCGCCGGTCATGGTGTCGACCGCGCGGTCGACCACGTCGGCGGGCAGCGGCGTTCGCTTGTCCTCGACGATGTGGGCCTTTGCATTGCCGCCCTTGGGAAAGTAGACGCGCTCACGGTGCCGGCGGGCACGGGTGCGTATCTGGCCGAGTGCCGACAGCAGGACGGCCGGGGACACCTGCGGAACAGCCTGTTCCACCGCGGACAGGACGATGTCCGCCCCGTGCCGGTCCGCCAGGCGCAGTAGGTGGTCGAGGCGGCGCAGCAGCTCTCCGGGGCGCTGCGCGAGCAGCGCCACGGCCGCAGTGCTGTCCCTGTCGGCCAACGCGGCCTCCACCTTCGAGGACCACAGCGGGATGGTGATCTTCGCGTCGGATGCGGTGACGGTCGGCAGTGTCTGTGCGGTGGTGCGCAGTCGCTGCGAGAGGCCGTCCCCGGTGAGGCGGAAGTTCCGCAGTGTCGCGATGGCGAGGGCTGCTCGCGGGTAGCGGGCCGCGTATTCGAAGGGGTGTAGGCGTTCGGCGGCGTGCTTCCATGCCTTCGCGTGCCGGCGCATGTCCTCGGCCATCAGGGTCGGGGCCAAGTCATCTAGGACCGCGAGGAGCGCGCGCCGCAGTGGGCGCGGGACTGCGGCGAACCGCGGCACGGTCACCAGGCCGGCGTCTCCGCCGGAGCGCACCACGAGCAGGCGCAGCACGTCGGTCGCCGTGGTGAGTTGGGCGGAGGCCGTGGGCAGCGTCACCTCGTAGGCGGTGGGATCCGCAAGTAGCCAGGCCAGTACGAGGGCCTTGGTTTCACGGCCCGGGATTGCCTCGGGCAGCCAGGCCGGCGCTTCGGATCGGTCGCGGGTTTCCAGCAGGACGGCCAGGTCGTCGGCGTCCTGTGGGCTCAGCGCGGTGGTCCGGGCGATGAGGGCACCCAGTTCGTGTGCGGCGTGGCTGGAGCGGGCAGTGAGATCGCCGCCGTGGAACAGGAGGCGCAGGCGGGCAGGCAGAGCACGGCTGGGCCGAGGCGCCCGCCGTGCACGCTGGGGGCGCAGGAACGGTTCGTCGACGTCGAGCTGGCGGTGGCAGATCGGGCAGGCAGAGAAGTCAGTGCCGTCGAAGCAGGTGCGGCACACGAGGTGAGCACACGGGGAGACCGCGTGCACGGTGCCGTCGGCGCCGCACAGCACGCAGGGTTGCTGCGGAGTCTGAACGAGGATCGTCAGCACGCGTTCGACATAGAAGGCGAGCGTGTCCTTGGGGGTGCTCTCCGGGAAGCCGCGGAACAGCGGGGTGTGGTCGCGGTCTGCGCCGAGAGCGTGGTCGATGTCGGCCAGGAGTGCGCGGCCCTGAGCGGTGAGAGCGTGGGTGTCCAGGCCGGCCAGGGCCTTGCTAAGTCCAGCCGACAGCAGGTAGCCGCGCTCCAGGAGATCGGCTTCCAGCAGCGCGACGCCGGCCTGAGCCTCCAGGCCGGGCTTGCCGGCTGGAGCGGGCAGGTAGACGGCGCCGCGACGAGACAGCAGAACCGCGGAGAGGCTGCGGTGGCTGTGCGTGGTGGTGGGGATGGACGTGGTCGTCATTGCCGTTCCTCTCTGCCCGGTAGTGCCCGGCGCAGCACGTTGCTGGTCAGGAAAGCTGTTTTGCAGGCGTTCACGTCGCCGATAGGGGAAGTGAACGCCTTCTGGCCTGTCCTGGAGAGAGGGGAAGGCGGTCGCTTCAGTGCCGTACGGGGCGCGGACAGCATCCAGCTCAAAGCCAACGCGCCGCCGCTGCGGCGTGGTTGGGGCGTACAGGCTCAGGGGTCCCTGCATGGTGGGCAGCTGGTTTTGATCACCCTGAGGTCTGCGGACCGGCTGACTGTCAGGTGCGGGGGCGGGAAGTGAGCGCGCTGGATTCTTTTACCAGAGAGTTGAGAAGGAAGCACGCTGGAGCCGCCCCGCGGGCCTGACGGTACAAGCTGCGGTTCGCGAACGCATTGGAATTGTGGTTGCCGGCGGCGTCACCACTGGCACCATTCGGTTCGGAGTGGATCTGACGGCAGTTCCGTTCCAACGGAACCCGAATTTACTTACATTCCGGCCCCTTGTCAAATCTTCAGCGTCGCCGGGTGTCGCCTTAGTTGGCAGAGGTGGCGGGTGTGACACAGGCCGGGTGGCCCCATCCTGCAGGGTCCTTCGCAATCAACTCTCCCCGGCGGTACGGCTTCCCGCAGCGGCAGCGACCGGAGAACCTCGCTGTGGAGGCCCCTCTCCTTCCCCGCGCTGCGCGTCGGCGAGACGATCCAGCACGGTCCGGTCCCCTGCCTCTGGACTGAGCGCCTCGCCCGCTCTGGGGCGCCGGCGGGGCTGCACTGAGAGATGTTCCGGCCGGCCGCTGGGTACGGGCCGCCTGACTTGCGGCCCTGTCCGCAGCGGCGTTGTACGGATCGCCACCAGCCTGATGGGCCCGCACGTGTACGAGTGTGACATCGCGGCCGTTGAGCAACTCGTCGATGCGCGCTACGAGGTCGCGGTTGGCAACGGGAGCTCCCGCGGAGGTCTTCCAGCCTCTTCGGCGCCACCCGGGCAACCAGGTGGTAGCAGCGTTCATCGCGTACTGGGAGTCCATACGTATTTCGAGCGGAACGGACAGGTCGGTGGACTCCAGCAATCGCAGCAGAGCCGTCAGTTCGGCCGCATTGTTGGTCGCGGTACCCAGCGGGCCGGACTCCCAGCGGTTTACGGTCCCGTCGGGCCCTGCGATTACCCAAGCCCAGGCCGCGGGACCAGGGTTTCCTTTCGATGCGCCGTCGCAGGCAGCGATGATCCGTTGCGTCATGCTCGCTCTTCCAGGAGGTCAGTTCAGGTGGGCGTCGCCGTGGCTCAGGCGATAGGGCGCGTGTGTGGAGTGGGCTTGATGGAGGTGGAGTTCGATCCGAGTGTTCTCCGGGCGGATGAGGTCGCGGACATGGAGGGGAGGTTGACGTAGCCGTAGCCCGCGCAATGCCGCGGCCGAGCATCCGGTCAAGGCGAGCAAAGTGACGCCTGCCGCGACTGTTTGGCCGTCGGCGGGCGTTCCCATCCAGGCCATGGCCACGGTGGCTGCGCCCCACAAGAGCCAGAGCACGCGGGCTGCAGTGCTGCGACAGACGGCAAGAAGGAAGGAAACCAGGCCCAGAATTTCCCAGAAGGCATAGGCGGCGCCGCCTGTGAGCGGTAGGCCGGCCGAGTCAGTGTGGGCGAACAGGTAATGCCTGACTGGCGTCGTCACGGTGGCCAGCAATCCAGTGTGGCTGTTGCCGGTGATGGTGCTGATCCAGCCGACGACCAGGCCGAAGCAGGCGTAGAGCACCACGATCGGAGCGAGTGCGGCAACAACCTTGAGTGCGCGGATGCCGACGCCCGGGGCGGCGTAGCTGATGGACTTCGCGGCCCCAGCGAGCCAGCTATCGTGCCAGCGATCTCGGAAGTGCTGACGACGGATGGCCGTCTGGCCGCTGCGGGGCGGGGATGTCGAAGTGTTGTGCATCGGGACCCCTCAGACGATGGGTGAGCAAGCAGTGAGGCTCTCTGGTGCGGCGGTGCGGTCATTGCCGGTGGGTGGCACTGACGACTGCCGCCTGTACGAATTCGAGAGCCTAGAAGGCTGGTCCTGTGGACAGGCGCCAGTCAGCCGGCACAACGACCGGGAAGCCTGCGCCATCTGATAACAGAGGACGGGTGGCAAATCAGCACGGGGCAAATGTTGCTGCCCATGCCCCGCCGGCCTTGCGCAGAGCCGTCAGTTGCGGTCAACCGCGCCGGGCGCTTGCCGATTGCCCCCGTGACGCCTGCTTGCCACCCGCGTCCCGCCGCGTGACCCGCCCGACCGAACGACACTGACGCTTAACATTTGCCTTCAGGTACTTTTTTGCGTAAAATAGACATGTCGGCGACGGTCGACACTCCCCCGATCGAGCCAAGGAGGTTGCTTGCCGAACACCGAGCCGCACCCCGTCCATCAGGAGACCTACGGCGGGCACAAGATTGTTGTCAGCTTCCACTCCGGTCACAAGGCGCCCTCCGCACCTGGTCAGCACCCGCACCACCGGCTGTTCATCGACGGCCGGGAGGTGCCGCGGCTGAGTGGCGAACCTGCGGTCATCGCGCAAAAGGCACGGCGCGTGATCGACCAGCGCAACGAGGATGCCCAGCTTCTTCCTCGGCTGATCGAACTGATCGGAACCCGGCGCGATTCCCTCGCTCTGGACTCCGTCGGATCGGTCGCCGAAGGCGACATCGCCTGGGTCTACGCTCGGGGGCGTTGGCGCCGCGGCCTGGTCACTAAGATCGCGCGCGTCAGGGTCACCGTCTCGTACACCACTGACGCCTCGATCCGCAGGGTGTCCCACAAAGCCGAGCCGCCCCAGAATCTGCGGCGCGAGACTGCGCCGCCGCCGGAGGACCCTCCTGCCCCCTCCCTTCAGCTTGCCCGGCCCGCCAATGAGCTCGCGACGAACATCGTCGGCACCGGTCCGTCGGCTCCCACCGCGAATGACACGCCGCATCCCCCGGAGGACACAGAGCGGGTTGCGTTCGCGGACCTGAAAGTGAACGACGTCATCGTGCGGGGCTGCGGCGACGAACGGCGTGCCCGGGTGCTGCGCCCGGCAGAAGACTTCACCGACTTGTTCGGACGGGCCATGCGCCAATATTGGTGCGGCGCCATGGATGGCTCCGGCAAGGAGGGCTGGGTGCCGTTCGGACCCGGCGGCACGACCCTGCGGCTCCTGCCCGGAGCTGTAGAGGCGGACTTCAGGTCCACGATGGACAGGCTCGGTCGTACGCAGGATGCTGAGGAAACGCTCATTGTCCTCGTACGCCAAGCCGCCCAGCAATTCGCCGCCGCACGCGCCGGCGAAAGGCTCGCAGACGCCTCGGAGCACGTCGTGGTGACCATGGAGGCCGCGGCCGCGACCAGTCACCCGAGCACGCTGATCGCCCTGGGCCTGCGCGCCCGGCAGCTCTGGACCGACCCCGGAGGCACCCATCAGGGCGCAGCCGTGGGCTGCCTGCCGCGGGATGTCGCCAACCCTGCCGTCGTGGAAGCGCTGCGCATCGCCCGCGAGGCTGGTATTGCTCTGGGCGTCATCCCGGACAGGATCCGTTCCCGGTGGAGCTGGGAGGCCGAATTCGGGTCAGATGGCGTACAGGGAGCCTTGCTCTGGAGCCACGGCAGCTCTCTGACCATCGAGTGGTCCATCGACGGGCGCACGGACGAGAAGTGCTTGACCCGTGCCCAGGCAGTCGCTGCTCGACAGGCCCGCAATCAGGCTCTCACGCAGGTGCAGGAAGCCTTCCGCAAGGCTGGTTGGAACGCTTCGGTGTGCGGGAGCACCAACACCCGGACGCAGCGCCTGGTCGACGTTCAGGTGAGCCAACCGAGACGAAGCAGAGTTTCCGATCCGGTCGCGCGACTCCAGATCGCGGCGTGAGCTGAGAAATTGGTCAGGGCGCTGTTTGGCCGCCACGGGAGCCGCCCGTGGCGGCCAGCGCATCGGCGTCGTGCGAGTCCCTGTGCCCCTTTTGAGGGAAGCAGCCGGCGCACCACCGCTGTCCTTCTCCGAGGGGATGGTCCTCTCGCACGTTGCGCTTCTGCCCCGGGACGTGAATCCCGTCGTCGGGGCCATCGCTACAGGCCAGGCGCTGGTAGTCGTGCTCGACAGGGCCGACGGCCTGGTGCACCACCCGTATCTCCGAGCGGAGGTCTGCGGACCTCACACGCTCGCTTATGACCCACATGTTGGACTCCTCCTGCCACTTCGGATGGTAATGAGTTTCATCGGTGCGATGCGCTGCGTTTCGTCGGTGCCCCCAGCTGGCCATGCCGCTATCCGGCGTTTGTTCGGGGGATCTGCTTGACGAGGCATGTCGCGATGATGGCTCACTCAGGTGGCCAGCAGATGCGCCCACGCGATGGATGCATGCGCTCCTTCTCGGCGGCCGTTCACTTCAGGGTGAAGTCCTTTGGGTCGAAGTCGAAGTCGTCCCAGTCGAATCCGGTATACCCGCCACCGCCGTTGAAGTAGCGCGCGATCGCTGTTCCGATGATGCGCTGGGCCTCGTCCTCTGTATCGCTGCGGATGAGCTTGGCGACTTCGTCGGCGCTGAGGCGGAGGGGGACGTAGCTGGAGCGGACCGCGTTGGAGCCGCGGATGTCAAAGGTTGTGGTGCGGCTGACCTCGGCGTTGGAACCGACTTGGCTTTCCTGCACCTGTCGGGCACGTCGTTCGCGCCCCCGCTGCGTTGTCTGGACTTCGACTGCTTCGTCCCGGAGCCGTTCGGCATGCTCTCCCCGAGGGGTACGCGTGCCCTTGAGCCACCTCCCCACTGTGGTCGGCGTAACTCCGTAAGCAGCCGCTATCGCCTGTCGGTTGCCCTCGTACTTGCGTTCCAGAACGTGGGCTGTCTGCGTAGTGGTGCGCACGGGAGCCCGACGTGAGCTGCGGAAGACGCTCTCCCGGACCCGTGCGACGAATCCCCGCTTGGCGTCCTCACCGGTCATGGCTGTGGCTTCTCCTTGTCATCATGCTGCCTTGCCAACGGATTGCCTTCGGTGCCGTAATCGTGGATGAGCCGAGCGGGGTGTTCGCGCTTATCCATCGCCTCGATGACAGCGTCCATGGGGATGCTTGACTCGTGTTTGGCGGAGCCCGGCGCGATTCCCAGGCGCAGGGTGCCCGGTACCGGCTTGCCGTTGTCGCCGAGGACGAGCAGCTCCAGTGGTGAGGGCTCTGCCGTTGCATAGAACCAGGCGTCGACGTTGACGGCGAACGGGGCCCGGCCGGTGAGCTTGAAGGTCTTGCGCATGCGCCGGTGTGCTGCGATGCGGGCTGCGGCGATGATCATGAAGCGCAGTTCGGGCCGGTAGTGCCAGGTGGCGACGACCTTCTCCAGCCACTCCTCGTCATCGGAGATGGACTTGCGTGCGGAGTCTGTCCACTTGCCGATGCCGCCCTTGTAGACCTCCTTGTAGAGGGTGGCGAGCAGCAGCGCGTCGGCCTTCTCCAGGTCACCCGCGGTGTCCTTGTGGCGGGCGTAGGCGTCGAGGAAGTCTTGCGGGTCCTGCCCGTCGTAGAGGCCGAGCTCGGCGTAGGCACGCTTGTAGCCCGTGCGTAGACGGCCTGTCCAGCCCTTGAGGAGCGGCACGGTGTGTGTGGAAATGTAGGCGGCAGGGATTCCTGCGGGGTCGTATCCGTACTCGCGCACCATGTAGGCCACGGTGGACGTGGCGTACCAGTCGGGTCCCAGCGGCGCTTCACCGTTGAAGGTGGCTGGGTGCGGGAGGAGTTCGTCGACGGGCACGCCCGTGAAATCGCACCACCACAGCGCGGCCACCTTGTTGTCCCAGGCTGGGTTGGTGCAGTACTCCAGCGGCCCGGCTGGGAGGGGGAGGGTTTCGGTGACTGCAAGGTAGGACGCGCAGGTGTCGGCGACAACGGCGTAGGGCAGAGCCGCCTCGGCTTCCGTGGGACGGCGGGCCCAGAGCTTGTAGTCCTCTTCCTGGCACACCGCTTCGTTCTTGTCCATCAGGGCGTGGGTGAGGGGGTGTCGTGAGCCGGCGGCCGGCGGGATGGTGGTGTCGCCTGAGGGGAGGGCGCCTTCGCGTTGCTGGGGCGCCCATTCGCCGGTCTCTTCATCCTGGACCCATTGGACGCGGGGGCGTACGGCATCGAGCAGCAACATTCCGGTGGTTGCGGGGGTTGCCCCTGGTGCAATTCCGAGGTCGGACACGAAGGCGCGGATACGGCGCGCGAGGGTGAAGGCGTCGGGCTGTCCGGACGTGTCGCGGGCCATGCGAGCAGCTTGTTCGTTGGTGGCCTGCTGCTTCTTGGTGCCCTGGCCCAGCCAGGGCGTGATCACGATGCGGACAGAGGTCCTCGGGCCGCCCGCGGCGCCCTTGCGGCGGAAGACGTGCACGGTCGGCCCAACTTCCTCCGACAGCTCCATGCCGACGCTGGCTGCCGCGGTGAGGAGCTTCTTGTGGAGCTGTGCGAGAGCCTTGTCCGTGGTGGGCAGTGCGGCGGGCAGGCCGAGCTTCTTCACCGCGGCCGCGGAAAGGCACACGATGCCGTCGCCGTTCCGGCCGGCGTCGTGGATGCGCTCTACGCGAAGGGGCAGTCCTGTGCCCAGCCAGGCGAACCAGTCGGTGAGCTTTCCTCCGGCAGGGGGCGGGACCTGGTCGATGTCCAGGTTCCAGCCGTCGGCGTCGGTGTCGAGGGCGACCGCGGGCCAGCGGCTGGGTGCGGTGGCGGCCGTAGTGGTCGGCGTCGAGGATCGGCTGGAGCGCGGAGATACGGCAGGGCGGCGAGGGGCACTGGGGGTTCGTCCGCGGTATGGAGCTTCGGGCCGGGGCGCGGCGCGGTGCCGAATCGGCTCGGCGGGAGCAGGGGCGGACGGAGTGGCTTCCGCTGCAGGCGGGGTTGCATTGGAGCGCTGCTCGCGCTGGAGTTTCGCTCGCCGGATCTCTGCTTCTCGGGACTGCGGCGTGCACTTCATGGGGCACCGCTTCCAGTGGCCCTTCCAACTACCGTCGCTCTGCTCTTCGCGTACGTATTGGTATCCGGGCCGGGTGCTTCCCACGCAGCCCCCACAACCTGCCAGGGGTACATCCGTCATCGTCTCGCCGCTTCCTTTCTGGTCAGCTCAACTCGACTGTGGGAGATCAGTTGCGGGGTATTCCGAAAATCTGCTGGAACTGGTCGAACTTGCGGCGGGCCATGCGTGCGCCGGCCGTTCGCTCAGTGTGGTCATCGGGGGACACCTTGCGCAGCTCGGCTTCGGCGGCCTGGATGAGGGAGGGGCCGATCGAGCGGCCGTTGTTCGTGATGGCTCCTGGGATCTCAAGAGCCATGCGGCGAAGAAGCTCCTGAACAGGTGGCCTGGCACTTCGCTCGTCCGCGGCGATCCTTGTGGCCATGGTGAGGAAGTCCCTTCTTTCCGAGTGCGGAGTGTGGAGGCGCTGTTCAAGGGGCCAGTCGCTGAGTGCGAAGAGGCCGCGCATCGGTGTGAAGGACTTCGCGTCCAAGGCTGGGCAGATGTAACTCTGGGTTGCTGGCGCGGTGGTGTACCTGCGTTCCTCGTCACGCCGAATGCTGGCAAGTCGAGACCAGGGCAGATCCGTCCCGAAGAACGCAAGACTCACAGGCCGGATCGTCTTCATCGTCGCCGGGACACCGACCAGCCTCAGGGCGCGGCGTAGTTGTTCCTTGGCGGTCAGGAGCGGGGACAGCTCAGTGGTGGTCGGCGCCTGGCTTGATGCTGACTGTCCGAGCCGCATGTGCCAGGCGTTCTCTGCGAGACGTAGTTGCTCACAGAGGTCTTGAGCTCGCGTCACATCCTGCTCGGCGTACGCCATGCGGGCAGATGTACGCAGTTGCGCCATTTCCCGCTCGAGGGCGTCGAGGACTTCGTTCATTGCACCTCCACGTCTCACCAGAGAATACCAGATAGGACCAGAGTGGTCCTCATAACTTCCGATGCGTGGGAGCGGCTCAGGCGACGTCTCCACCTGCCCGGAAATGCCGTTGGGGCGGCCGGGAAGGCCGCCCCAACGCGCGATCCGGATGCGCTCTGACTCCCTGGGCTACTCGCCCTTGACGGCCGCCTTGAGCTTGGAGCCTGCGGAGACCTTCACGCTGTAGCCGGCCGGGACCTGAATCGCCTCTCCGGTCTGGGGGTTACGCCCGGCGCGAGCGGCACGGTGGGTGCGCTCGAAGGTAAGGAAGCCGGGGATGGTGACCTTCTCGTCGCCCTTGGCGACGACCTCGCCGGTCACCTCGGCGAGGGCGGCCAGCACCGCGTCGGCGTCCTTGCGCGACACCTCGGCTCGGTCGGCCAGGGTGCCGACCATTTCACTGCGGTTCATAGCTGTTCTCCTGAACTTACTCGTGCCTGTAGCTATTTGGAAAGGAAGGTTGTCGAGATGCGTTTCACTCCGGACGCTCTCGCGGGCGCCGCCGGGAACCGAGAGCCGGGAACACCTTCTCGGTCGACTGCTTCGCGCCGACCATAGGCGCCAACGCAGCACTGTGGGAACTCAGCCGTTCCGGCGAGCGTAAGTCAACCGCGCACCGATACCCAGAGGTTGAGTGTCGTCACCGTCCGGCTCGGTTCCGGGTGCGCCACGCATCGTAGGCGAGCCATCCGGTGACACCGAGCGTCACCGTCACGCCGACGATGAATACGAGCGCATGACCCGACTTCGCCCCCAGGGTGGCCGCCACGAACGCGACGGCTCCCACGAGGGCGAGCACGGAGGCTTTCCGCGTACTGCCCGGCTCGCCACGATACAAAGTTCACGCCTCTCAGGCTGAGTCCAGCGGCTGTGAATCTACCCCACAGCGCTCTGCAGGAGGAGGGTCGACCCCGCTCCAGGAGTTACCCCCGATCTGCCACTCTGATCTTATCAGAATCTCGCGTGATGTAAAATTAACGTTGTCATGATTCGCGGCCGGCGTCGCCCAACGCGACAGCCTCAACCCGGATCCCGCAGGCGCCTGGCGGGTCATCTGGATTGACGCCCGCAAGCCCTGGATGTAATATCTTAAGCGTCGCTCTAGTTGTCCTGGAGGAGGTGTAGGCATGGTTTGCCCCAGGTCGCCCCTCCCCTGTGGCCAATGTAAGTATCGCGTTGCCACAGTTGCGGCCCTCCTGCGGGCCGGGCGCGGAACGCACTGTCTTCACAGCCACGCCCCCGGTCAGAACTCCTGCTGCGGGCACGTCAACAGCTACGAACCGTAGGGCTCGGAGATTCATCAGGCGCTCAGGTGGCTGTGGTCTCCAGCCGCCCGTCTGCCCGGCCACCCTCCCGGCCTCCCGTCCCGGTTCACCCCACCCGGGTCGGGAGGCCCGGGCCTTTGCGCGAGGCAGAGGAAGACCACGAGCAGCCCTCGGCCGGGGCACATGGCAGGTTTCTCCGCCGAATCGACAGGCTGGCGTCGTGTGACGTGCTCCACCGAACTCTGTGTCACCGAACCGGCACCCGGCCCAAGCCGCTGATCCTCCATGCGCTCGCCGTTCGCCGGCGCTGCGGCCTCAGCTACCAGCTCCCCTGCCGAACCGTCCTTGAGACGTCCCGGTCAGGGGCCACAAGTGAGACCGCGCATGGGCGATTTCGCACCGCCGAAAGAAGGGAAAGACTTGCCAGCAAATTCATCCGATGCCTACACCGAGCTGCCGCTTCGCGGCTTCGGTGCACTGACCGTCCGGGCCACGGTCCTCGAGCACGGCCGCACCAGATACGTGATCCGGGCGCCGCATGCCAAGGGCACCGTCGTGGTCATACCCGAAACGCCCTACGGTGGGCCGGTCACTCCCCGGACGGTGCGCGTCCAGTTCGGCGATGGCATTGACAATGTCGGCTGGTACACCCACCGCGTGGACGAACCGGTCATACGCAACGTCCGCGTGCACGGGTTCAGCGATTCCATCACGCCGCGTACTGTCTCCCGCCGCGACTATTTCCTTTCCTCCCACGCCGTGGGCCTTCGGGACAACGGGGTCACGCGCCGCATCCCCGACGGGGCCCGCGCATTGACCGAGGCAATCGTCGTAGCCGTCGTGCGGGCCTGGAACCGGCGTAGTGACCGGGCCGACTTGCTCCTGGCTGCCGCGCGGCACGCGGCCTCCCAGAACCTGGCTTACGAACAGCGCAAGATCGAGAAGCTGCAGAGCGAGCTGTGCACCGTTCGCAGTGACCGGGCAGCAGCCCGGCGCCGCATCAACCAGGTATCCGGCCTGGTACGCCGCCGCCAGCTTCCCGTACAGCAGGCGTCGTCCGAAACGGTCCAGCTTCCCTTCGTCGACCGCGACGGAACGCCGATGGGCGTTCTGAACGTCCGGGAGACAAAGGTCAATACGCTGCCAGGCCGCGTCGTTTACTCGGTGGAAGGAGGGAGGGTCCGCGGCACGTTCACCGTTGGCCCTGACATCTACGACCGCTCCCAGCCGATTCCACGCGGTATCTACATCTCCTACGGTCGGCCGACGGACAGCTACTGGTTCCGTGACTGCGACCAGGAGCCTGTGGTGAACGGCGTGCAGTTGAGTGGGGGGTGGAGCCACGGCGGCCGAAGCGGTGACATCACCCTCACCTCCCCCAGCTCTTTGCCCGCCCAGATTCGGCTCGGACCGACCCGGAGTACCTCCGCTCCGTACGCGACCATGCGCCGAGCCTCCGCCGCGCTGCGAGCACTGGCTCTCCATTACCTTGCCCGACCAGATCAGGAGGCCCTGCGCATCGCCGCGGGAAAGCACAGTGCAGCATCGAGTCGTGCGGCCGCACGTGAAGAACTGAACCGCCTCCGCCAACGCGAGGCGACACTCACATCCGCTCTGCGCCGGCACCGCACGTGCGAGCGGCAGTACCGCGATCTGCTCGCACCCCGCTCCGTCCAGCCCCTGGCACCCGTCGTCGAGCTTCGACCCCGGCGCGACGGGCTGCGCAGCGCAGCTTGAGACGCACCGACGAAGCCACACTCCGTTTCACCACGGTCCGACGACCGAGCCAAGAATCCGGCCGCCGTCCGCTCTGCGGATGGCGGCCGGACGGATTTTCGGAGCGGTTGACGCTGTGCCCACCGCGAGGCTGATAGACAAGACGTGCTCGGCATCTGTCAGCTGGCTGCGCAATCCGTCTCATGACTGAACCGGGAGGTCAGGCCGTGTGCAGACCTTCGCGTTCCCAGCTCCGCAAGCGCGCGTAGTCCCGCTCCACGACGTCCCGCTGCTTGGCAGCGAGGTAGACGTGTCCCGGGGAGCTGAGCAGGTCACTGGTCGGCGGGATGTTGTCGCCCGGGTCGACGGAGGAGAAGACCGCTACGGCGCTGGAGAGCTCGGCGACCCGGCCGAGGGCTGCGGCATTGGCTGGCCCCTGGTAGTGGTTGACGAACTCGACGTGGCGCAGCGTGCCGTTCCAGGCCACCTGGTTTTCGTCGAAGTTCAGCAGGTCCTGGGGGTTGAGCATGGCTGTGGCGGCAAGGGCTGTCTGGGATATGCCCCCCGAGTAGCGTTCGACGATGTCGGGAACCGTTGCCCCGCCGAGCCGAGCGCCGGTCTCTATCAGCACGGGGCCGCGGGCCGTGAGGATGACCTCGGTGTGGGCAGGTGTCGCACGGATGCCGAGGGCATCGAGCACGGCGAAGGTGAAGTGGCGCAGGATGCTCGCCTCGTGGGTCGAGGGCGCCAGTGGCTCTTCGTAGTCGTAGACCGGGGTGGAGGTCGCATTGGCCTGCTTGGTGTATTGCCAGATCTCGGCGACACGGTGGTGGCCGTTGTGGGAGACGGTGTTGATGTAGTACTCGGTCCCGATGAGGCGTTCTTGGATGAGGGCGGTGTGGTTGCTTCTTCCGAATATTGTCTTTGCGTCCAGAACAGAGACGCAGGCTGCCTCGACCTGCTGGGCGGTACGGCAGAAGCGGACGTGGTCGGTTCCGGCCGAGGCCAGCGGTTTGACGACAGCTTCGGCCAATCCGGATGCAGTGAACCAGGCGGCGGCGGTCGCGGGTGTGCTGGCGACGCTGGCGCGTGGCGTGGCGAGTCCTGCCGATCTGACGGCTTGGGCCATCAGGGCTTTGTCCCGGCGGGCCGCCAGGTGGCCGGGGGTATTGGTGGGCAGGCCGAGCTTGAGCGAGAGGATCTCGGCCGTGGTGACTCCGGATTCGGCTCCGGCTGTCACTCGGGAGACGCCCATGCTGGCCAGCTGGTTCGCCACGGTGCGCAGATCCGCGGTGTATTTGAGGTCGCAGGTGTAGTGGTGGGCGTTGAAGGATCGCTGGAAGTGATCGTTGATCACCGGTTGGCTCTGGAGGTGGATGCAGTCCACTCCCTGCGCGTGAAGTCGCCGGGCCAGGGTGGCGCCGGTGGAGTACCCGTCGACGATCGCGATTGTCATGGATTTCCTCGAGGTTTGGGGGGCCGCGCACGGTAGTGGTGGCCCCGAGGCACCCTGGAGTGGGCTTCGGGGTCGGGATCAGCTCGGAGTTGTCGGCTCGTGGTCGGGCAGGTTGAAGCGATGGATGCGGTCTGCTGCCACACCGGCATCGGCCAGCAGCTGCGCCTCGTGGGTGTTGCGCACGTAGATCTGTGTGGTTCCGGATCTCAGTTGAGGTGTGCTGGCGACAAGGTCCGGGCAGGGGCGGGCAATGCCGCGCAGGTGGTGGAAGCGGCCCAGCGCGAACACCGGTATGCCGTAGCCGAGCTCGCGGTGGTCGTTTATCTCCTGCACAGGTATGTGGGGGCGCGTGTCATGCTGCCGGAGGTGGCGGGCGACGGCGTTCATGAAGTCGTGAATCTGCGGTTCGGTCAGTTCTTGCCACCAACGGTGGCCGCGTTGCTTGTCCTCGGCCAGCTGGGCACGGCGTTGCTCTGCAGCGAGGCGTTGCTGGTGCTGTCGCTCCGCGCGCTCTGCCTCTCGTTGCTGCGCTGGCGCCTCGCGCGCGCGGCGCCAGCGTTCTATCTCTGCTTGCCGGGCCGCGCTCCACTCGGCTCGGCGTGCGTCCTTGCGCTGGTTATCTGCGGCTTCGCGGGCCTGGCGCTGCTCGGTCTGTTCCCTCGCCCGGGCCTCCTGGCGACGGCACATCGCGTCGTGACGGTCCTGGTCGCGGCTCGCGCCTGCGGGAGCCCACAGTTGACGACGGCGCACCCGCTGGTTGTCGCTGCTTCGGTGGATGAGGTGGTAGCGCTCGATCACGGGGTGGGAGGTGAGGAGTCTTCGGTTGACCTGGTCCACGAACTGCTCGAGCGGGACCGGGGTGGTGGTCCAGCCAGCCTGGGTGAAGGAGAAGTCCCCGAGGCCGTCATCGACTGTCCAGTGCCCGTGGTTGTGTCCGGGCCGCAGGCGGGCGGAAGGGAGACGGCCCATCCAAGGGGCGTTGTCGCGGTTGGTCACCCAGCACACGGCGATTCCTGCGTCGCTGTAGCGGTTCGTGCGTGCCCAGAGCTCGTCTTCCGTGTTGGGTGAGAGTTGGACTTCCCATGCCGTCCGGGCGGAGCCGTCCGGGGCGGCCGCCAGAACGTCCGCTCGCCAGGATCCATCGGGAGCCGCGACCTCGAGGTCGGCGTGCCAGTCGGCGGCACGAATTGCGCAGGTGATCTGCAGCTTGATCAGGTGGTGTTCGAGCGATTCGCCCGCCAGTGTGCAGCTCTCCGGACGTCCTGGATCGTGGGCGAAGTAGCGGAGCTTGAGCGGTGAGAGACGCGCGTGCATCGTCCAGGCGCAGTCGGGGCAGGTCAGCGGGACCTGTGGGCGGGTTCGGTGCAGCTGTGCCCAGGTGATGCCCTCGGCAAGGTCTGGGCGGGTTGCGTCAATCCGTCCGGCTTCGGGGTGGAGAGCGGTGAAGGGCATGGGCCGGTCCTGTGGGTCAGGCTGCGGGGCGCAGCTGCTGGTCGGCGAGGAGTGCGGCCTTGCGGATGCGGGCGCGGCTCCAGCCAGGCTCCTTGGGCAGTGAGCGCAGGTGGCGGCGCAGTTCGGTGGCCTGCACGACGGTGACGCCGGCGGTGACGAGTCCTCCGGGCGGCACGTGGGCGTAGTGGACTGCGATGACTGGGCGTACCGAGTGCCCAAGTACTTGAGCGGCTCGTCCTGCCTCCCAGATGACGGTGTCGACGGCGTCTTGCTGGGGGTAGCGGCCGTACCAGAGGCGACCATGGGCATCGAGACGCACCTTGGAGGTCTTGGAGGTCCAAGTCTTCGTATCTACATATACCGGACCACACCGCCCAAAGATCAAGTGATCCAAATTCGCCCTTGACCGGGGTATCTGGCGGTCGTGAAGGACAATCCAGCGCCCGAGTCCGGTCCACACGAGCGGGATGAGAGTGCGTCGGGTGCGGCGCTCACCGGCCGCCCCGGTCGCCCAGGAGCTCCCCTCGCTTCGGTAGATGCGGCGCAGGGCCAGGACGGTGAGCACAGCGATGACCGCGGCGCCGGCGTACCAGTCGGTGAAGGCTGCCGTGAGCCATCCCACGCCTGCCGACGGGATCGTGGCGGCGGGCAGGGCCCACGCGGCGGTTCTGTGCTGCCTGCGGCGCTCTCTGGCGCGGATGGCGTTGGCCATGGACTGGGCGCTCGCGCCGGCGCCGCCGCGGCGCCTCGATGCCGGCTTGGACATCACGGTTCTCCCTCATCTCATGGTCGTTTGAGGAGTTGAGAACGCGATGTTGTGCGGCCAGAGCTGTGGACAGAGGCCGCCGGCAGAAACGTCGTGACCAGCCAGAACACCCGCTGTGACCGTTCGCGATAGTTGGCGGTTGTTCACAGCAGTTGGCGAAGGAGCCGAGACGGTCACCTGAGCTGTGTCTTCGCTTGTGAAGTTCCCGGTTCGGGGCGTGGATCCGCCAACTACCGCGAACAGACCTCGCCAACCGCGATGAACAGAAACGCCGTGACCTGCAAGGACTTCGTGGGCGACCCGCCAACTATCGCGAACGGTCACACCCGCCCCGCCAACTACCTCAAACGGCCACAGTTCACGACCCGCGCGAGCATGCGGGGTGTGGGCGCGTCCCTCGGCGACGTAGTCGCAGTTCCTGGATGCGATCGCGCGGGGCGTACGAGCGCCCGGCACCGCCGTCGTGCTGTGGAGGCGCCGGGCGTGCAGCTGTTGCTTACCGGCTGTTGTGCGGGTGGTCGGGCAGCATCCCCGGCCGAACGCCCGCCCTCACGAGTGTCGGCGTGCTGGCACAGGGCGCCGTGGGAGCGGCCGCGGTAGTGGCCGCGGGCGTTCGTCGCGTACATATGTACCTGGCCTTGCGCCCGGTGGCGGAGGGCTGGACGACAACGACGTTGGCGCGCTCGCAGGCGTCGAGGCAGTCGGTGACCCGAACGGTCGCGGTGCCGTCCAAGGCCCCTCGCAAGTCGCGGAGTTGGGCGATGTTGTCGAGGTCGGGGACCTTCGGTGTGCCGCAGCAGTAGCCGCGGCACACCGTGACCGTGGGGGCCGGGCCGATCCCGCCCCGGCGCCCGGTGCGGAAGCGGCGCGGCGGGAGCGTTTGCTCATGCGGCACCTCGTCGGACGGGGTTCTTCCAGGCGGTTTCGCGCAGCAGGCGCAGGCCGTTGAGGCCGACGATGACGGTGGAGCCTTCGTGTCCGGCGACGCCGAGTGGCAGCGGGAGGGTGGCGATGAGGTCCCAGGCCACCAGGGCGGTGATGAAGATGCCAATGGCCTGGCCGAGCCCGCTGTCGCCGACTGACCCGTCGGCCGACGCGGCCGCTACGCCGCGCGCGGCCGGACGAACGGCCAGGCGGCGCGATCACCAGCCGTCCGGCGTCTTCGGGAAGGCGCCGATCGTCGGCAGACCCAGCCGGATGCTCTCCCGCTCCCGGCGATTCCGGCCCAGCCGGTACACGTACCGATGCACACCGCGATGCCGCTGATTTCGTGCTCCCACGGCCACCAGCGCCTCCCGGAGCCACACCTTCGGGTCGGCTCCGACACGAAGGGCCGGAGCCCCCAGGCCGATCAGTAGCTTTTCGGCATACTCGTGCCCCTGCTCCTGGCGGCGCACCTTCTGGGCCATACGCTCGTTCAACACCACGCCGTTCGGCAGCAGCTTCACGGTCCGCGGCGTCGCCCGGCCCATGTAGATCGCGTTCGTGGCCTGGTAGATGGTGCCGACGTGCCCGACAGCCACCGGGGCTCCCGAGGCATCCCTACGCGGTACGGGGTCGGCGAACGAGACGATCCCGCGCACGCCGAGCACTAGGAGCTCGTCGAAGCAGCGGGCCAGGAACCAGCTCTCGGCGTTCGCCGGGCACTCGTCCATGAGGACGAACCGCGAGCACTCCAGCGACTCGACGTACGGCTGGAGGTCCGGCAGGGGCCGGGTCAGCACGGCTGCCGTGACCGGCACCCCGAACACGGCCACCCCGCACAGCTGCGCCTCGCCGGCGCCGATGTCGTACAGACCGAAGCGGAACCGCGCGGAGGGGAAGGACCCGGAGTAGTGATGCCCCACGACGAACTCCTTCGCCGCGGTCTCGGGCAACGCCTCGACCGCGTATCGCCGGGCATCGAACCCGCCCTCGCTGACATGGCGGAAGGAGTGCCGTCGGCCTCGCCACCGTTGACACCAATCGGAGGCGTTGGGAATCTCGGTCAAGTCGTCGAAGGGGAGAGTGTCTTGGACGAGACTCAGCATTCGGGAGCCCATCACCCTGCTACCGTCATCGACCAAGCGGCAACACGCGAAAACCGTCCGCAGAACCGCGAGCACACCAGCGAGCCGCGGCTCGGCTCCAGTTCGGGAAACGTGGCCGAGAGCACGTGCGCGCCGGCCGGGGTGCCGAAGACGGCGACCCCGACCAGCTCCAGGCCGCTTCCGCCGTCGTGAAACAGGCCCAGGCGATGACTCGCCGACGGATAGCTGCCCGAGTAGTGGTGCGCGATCACGAACGCCTTTGCCACCGTCTCCGGGACGGGGCCGACGCTGTACCGGCGGTAATCGAAGCCCCCGTCACGCACGCGCCGCCACGAGGGCGTGCGATGGGTCCAGCGCCTGCACCAGTCGGAGGCGGTGGCGACCTCCGCCAACTCCGCCAGCGGCAGGGCCTGCTGATGCGCAGCGATCACAGGGACTCGGCAAACAGGCCCGCCGGGGCGTCCGGCAGCGGCGCCCACCAGATCTTCGTGGCGAGGCGGCACTCGAAGACCTGCGTACAGCTGTCGTCCGTGGTGTCCAGGCTGTACCAGCCGTCGGTGTTGTAGGTGACGCACACGGTGGTGTCCTGGGTCGGCTCGATGGCGCTGCGCGTGGCCTGGCCGCCGAAACGGATCCGCAGGTTGGTGGTGCGCGCACTCGCGCCGGTCTCCCGCAGCGTGGTGGCGCGCCACAGGGTGAGGTCCTGCTCCGGGGTGTGCGCGATGCGTCCCGTGTCCGGGTAGAGCATGAGCCGGTTGGACAGGGCCGGGGCATCACCGCGCTTGCCGATGTAGACCAGCCAGCCCTCGGCGCGGCCGCTGTTGCGCTGTCCGGTCTCGAGATGGGGCGCGGCGAGCAGGTAGCCGGCGCGCGGGGTGCCGACACCGCGGCTGTCCGCGCCGAGGGCGTGGACGTGGTCGCCGGCGTTCAGCGCGGCAACGGTGCTTTCCAGGTCGACATGCAAGGCGGAACTCCTTCGAGGAGAACGAACGATGTGATGGCGGTGGGGTACGCGGTAGCGGAGGCCGGGCGCGGGTGGGGCGCGCCGGGCGGCCGACGAGGTGCTCGGCGAAGCTGGGGTGAGTGCCGCGCGCCCGGCCCGGAGCGACTCTTGTCGCGGCGGGGGCGCCGGCCACGGCAGGGGGGACTGGCAGGCGACGGCCGCCAGATTGGGAAAGCGGCGCGGGGGCGCTGGTGAAGACCAGCGCCCCCGCGTCACCGCTATGCGACCTGGACCGGCACGAGGACGACCGGGGTCCCCAGGGAGAGGAGGGCCGTGAGCTGGTTGAGGTCGAGGGCACTCGGGAGGTGCGCGATGGTGGTGGGCTGGACGTCCTCAGGCTGCGGCGGCAATCCGCCGAGGATACGCAGTTCGGCACGGACCAGGCTCCGGGTCTCGGTCCCCCCGGGCTCGTTCACGCCGGCGCTCCTGGCCGTCTCGTCCATCCTCGCGTCGGTGATCTTCCGGACGTATGCCTCTGTGACCTGGCCTCTGCGCTGACGGAACAAGTCCATGGCGATGATGCGCGCCTTGCGGCGGCGGTTCCAGTCCTCGCAAACGCTTCCGGGGGTGCCCGGGGGGAAGACGTCGCGGGCGGTGGGCATCGTGTTCATTGAACTCCCGGCGAATTGGGACATTATGACGGTAAGGGATGTGGCGTCGGGTGTCGCTGCGGTCAGGTGGGCTTGGGGCGACCTGTGAGGCCCGAGCATCCCCTACTCCCCTAGTGTATGTTCTGGCAACATACACGTCAACAGTGGGAGGGCTTGGTCGCCGCGTGCGCAGAGCGCATATGTGACGTACACATACACTGACGGGATGGCCTTGTTCCGCACTTCGTACCGCATCGCTGCCGACGTTCTGCTTGACGCGCTCGCGGCCGCGGAAGCCGAAAGGTTGTCCCTCCCTAGCCTGGCGACGTTCCTGCTCCGGGGATTCGTCAACGGCACGATCACGGTGGAGCGGACGGACTACGAGGTTGGGGTGCCGCGTACAAACAAGGACCTCGCGCTCGACAGGGACTTGCTGCGGGAGGCCGATGAGAAGCGCTGCGCGGAAGAGGTGGCACAGAGCATGGCGCATCTGCTGGAGATCCTCTTCCGCGCATCCGTACGTCACGAGGTGACCCTTGAAGCGTCGGGACGGGCTGGAGGCAAGAGCGGGCACCTGAAGCCTCGATCGTGAAGGGATGTCCATAACGCCAGATCGGCGGGGCTGTATGCGCGATGAGCTCATACAGCCCCTCACTGCCGTGACGGTGCGGCCGCAGCAGACACCGAGGTTGCCCTGTCGCTCCGCTCCGGGAAGCAAATGCCACGACAGGTTGACTGACAGCGCTTCCGCGACGCGCGATCAGTCCGCACGCGGGCGGCGTGGGGTCGGGCCCCGCCTCTGGGCCTTTCGGGCGCTCCGCTGGGCGTTGGCCGCCCGCTGGAGCGCGCGGAAGGTCTGGCCGCCTTGGCGCCGCTTCTGCGCCGGCAGGTTGTTCGCCGGTATGCCCAGCGTCTCGGGCCCGTAGGCTCCGCGCAGGTCGGACGGCGCCTGAGAGGTATACCCAGCGTCAGCCAACGCCTCCTCGTCCGGGAACACATCGACATGGAGGTGCCCCGGGGCGATCAGCTCATCCTGCGTGCCGCCGTAGGAGTACCGGTAGTAGAAGTTAGCTGGCGAATCCGGTCGCACTCGCTCTTCGAAAAGCGCCACTTCCTTGGTGTATGAGTAGAAAACAACCTCCGGGGTACTGCGGATGATGCGCAGCCACGCCTCCAAGTACTCCGCCGAAAAATAATCACCACTATCATGGATTCGAACGTGAGTTCGAGAACCTTGAGGGTGGTACCGCCGGTGCTTGAGCTCGGCAGTCATCTGCTCTTCCCACTCCCGCGGGGCGTCGAGGACGTACTGCAGGTTGTTCTGGTGCGAACGAAGCACGTTGGAGAAGCGGTACGTTCCAGCTCGCGCATAACACAAATCTTGACAAATGCCTGCGGATGGGCAGGTATTGTAAGTGCGGCCGTCGGGCAGCCGACCTGCGAAGGCCGGCAGGGACCACTTCCATATGCGTTGTGTGGCGCAGCTTGACCGCATCTCGCGCAGAAGGAATCGAGGTCGAGTAGGTGCGGCGGCCTCGGGCTCGGTGCTCACCTCGGGTATCGACGTGTCGTTCATCGTTGTCCTCCCATCGTTGGCTGTTCAAGGTCCCTCGGGGCAGTAGCTCCAGTGGGTTGGATGGCGCAGGCGCGGCGCTACCGCGAGTCGGCACAAGCGGGCGGCGGACCAGGACACGGTGAGACTGCAGGTCTTACTCAGCCGACCAACAGGGGCGCAGGCAGGCAGGCCAGCGCGGCGCCCAGATGGCGACCGTGCTGCCAAGCGAACTCCCTCGCAGATTCCTCCAGTTCGTCGAATTTGCGGGAGGCAGTCATCTGGTGGGAGTGCTGGCGGTAGAGGTAGACGACGTGCGGCAGCAGCTCGCCCGGGGCCCCACGTCGGATTCGGGTCGATCACGACGATCGGGAAGATCGCCCCGAGGCCGTAGTAGGCAGCCTGCGGCGAGTTGGGAGTCGGGGTGCCTGCCGGGTGTCCGGTGGGCGCGATGGGCGTGGTCACAAGTCTCCAGAAGTCCAGACCCGTGGGGGCGCCGCCGGAAGGGGTGGCGGCGCCCCCGCAGTGCCGGCCGAATCGGTCACCGCCCGAGGGGGAGTGGGCGGAGTCGCGACTGCGGCCGCGGTCCGGCCGGAGGAAGGGGGTAGTTCCTCCGGCCGGTGGCTCAAGGAGTTGGCCGGACGGGATATGTTGCGGGGAGGACTCGCCGCAACGTCGGACGACTCACGGAGCTGCTGCTCGTCACGTCGGTCTCCCCGGGTGGTGGTCTGGTTGTGGCGTGTGCTTCTGCGGACAGAGACAGCGTCCTGCTCGGCGAAAGCACATGCCAGAAGACTATGAGCGCCGGCCTGTGGATAATTTCTGCTGCCGGGCGCTGGTGGGGACACCGGACCGGGGGGGGCGGCTGCTCGCGATACTTGGCGGGCGCACCGCAATGATCACGCGATATGCGATTTTCGCCTGACCAGGAGTCCGGTCCAGCCACGGATCCGCCAACTGCCGCGAGCAACACTCGCCAACTGCGGTGAGCGGAAACGCCGTGACCAGCCACGTTGCGCAGCTCCGCTCGCCGGCCAGCGTGAGGGGGCGCAGGAGGCCGGATCAGTGAGGCCCTCTTGGGTATTTCGGCACGCCGGTGGGCGGGCGCATTGTGCGCCCGCCCACCGGCGTGCTGTTAGCGGAGCCGGGTGTCGTCGTGGAGGGATACTCGGCCGAGTTCGATGGTTCCGTCCGTGAGCTTCCACCATGTCATCCGGGGTGCCGCCGGGCTGTTGTTCTTGATGTTGCACCTCCAGGCGGTGGCTCCGTCCCCTCGTACGAGCTGAGGGGCGCCTCGGGACGCACGGGTCTTGTGCGGGCGAACCTGGCGCCCGGCCAGTTCGGCTGCGCGACCTGTGAGTACATCGGTGACGATGTCGATGACGTCGCGGCGGTGTGCGGGAAGTTTGCCGTCGAAGGAGGCGAGCCAGTCGGGCCCAAACCGGTAAGGACGCAGCGGCCAGTCCTGGCGCTCGTTCTCGGTGTAGCGCCAGAGCCAGACCTGCTCGATCTCGTAGCGGAATTGCTTCTCCGAGTCGCCGTAGATCGTCGGCGGGAGGAGGAAGGACGGGTCGCCGTCGTGGGCGCCTTTGAGTTCGCGCTGGAGGCCGCGCTTGTCGCGGCGTGCGGCGGCAAGGTCCTTCGTGACGGCGTCGAGCCGGGCGAGGAGCTGGCGGTTCTCCTCGGCGAGTTGGGCAGTTCTGTGATCGGAGGTGCTGGGGCTTGGTTCGCTGGCGGTCTGGGGGGTCCAGACGGATGCGATGCTGTGGATGCGGGTCATGATGTGCCGTATCGCATCAGCAGCCCGGCGGGCGTTGACGTAGACCAGCGGATGACGCTCGGCTGGATCCTGCTCGCTGGCGTCTGCCAGGAAGATGCGGATGTACCCCCCGTATGTGTGCCATTTCTCCGGCAGCGCTGCATCCAGGGCCCAGGCCGCGTCCTGGTCGGCGAGGACCGAGACGTCCGCGCGTCCCCCGAGACGTTCGGCGAGTTCGGCCGCGTCGATCAGTGGTTTGTCGCCATTGCGGGGAGAAGTGGTGACGAGCACCAATGGGAGGATCCTGGAGGGGTCGAAGACTGTTGCCACAAGGTCCGGGACGCGGTCGGCAGCCACGTATTGCACTCCGACGTGAGGTGATGCCGCCAAAGGCGCCAGATCGCTTGAATTCGACGGGCGTGCGCGCTTTTGCGTGCGGGCGGCAGTTCGGGGCATGGGCTCTCCTTGCCTCTTCGCGGGGCTGACGCTTAAGATATTATCTTCAGGGTGGATCTTGGTCAACTTTGAAGGTCCACCCACGCCCCGAGGTAAGCTCCTCAACCCCCTTGCGCTGAAGCGAAGTTGGTAGCCGGAGTTGGAGGATGTGGGCGGCAACAGCAGCCGCGTCGCCCTTGACGGAGCACCTCGAACAGGGGCAGCGGCGCGGCCAAGCCCACAGGGCTCCGGGAGCATGCCGCCGCGGCCGCGCTTGCGCAACACACGGTTTGCCCAAGGAGAACAGATACGAAGGAGTACCGATGTCCGACAGCGTGAACGTGTACCTGGACCGTGAGGCCCTGGCTGAGACCGTGCTGCGGTTGATGATGCCGATCAGCCACGACGGCTCAAACGGCACGGTTTTCGCCACCGCGACCGAGCTCAACGGCGTTCCGACCAATCCTGCCAGCCTGATTCGGGTACACCGCTATGTGGAGGAGCAGATGGCCGACGTAGCTCGGTATGGCGAAGACGAGGAAGCGGAGATGGACCGCCTCAAGGAGCTCTTCGGCGATGACTGGGCCCCAGGCTCAGAAGGCGAGGG
Source organism: Streptomyces sp. Edi2 (assembly GCF_040253635.1). Taxonomy (NCBI): domain Bacteria; kingdom Bacillati; phylum Actinomycetota; class Actinomycetes; order Kitasatosporales; family Streptomycetaceae; genus Streptomyces; species Streptomyces sp. Edi2. The sequence goes on from NZ_JBEJGX010000001.1 coordinate 117,004, forward strand.
CACCCTGACGGCCGAAGAGGCCGACCCGGACGCCGACCAGGCGATTGCTCACCGCATCATCGTCGCACTGGCCACGGCATTCCCTCTGCCGGCAGAACAACGGGCGGCTCTTCCCGTCGCGGAGTAGCGGCACACCGACACTGGTGCCGGCACTGGTCCTGCCAGTCAGAACGGCGTCAGGATTTGAACCTACGACCGCTGGGTGATGAGCCCAGCGAGCTACCGAGCTGCTCCACCCCGCGTCGGTAGACAGAAGGGTGAGCCGACCAACACCGGTGATCACGAGGCGTCCGGCGTCAGCTGAGCTGATTTCTTACGCAAGCGGGGTCAGGGCGGCGGCCGCGTCACATCGCTGGCAGGCGGATGCTCCGGGGCGACGCAATGCTGTCAGCGCGCCGTCGAGGTCCAGTTCGGCGCCGGCCTGCGGGGCGTCCGGGCAGTCGTGGTCATGCACCACTGTGCCGCCGCCTGTACGGTGCGGGAGTCTCTGGACGCGCCATCCCCATCGCGCGGGCGGTGGGGCAGCCGCGGGTAGCGGAGTGGTGGGGACAGAGGAGTAGGAGACTCCGTCGACGGGTCGGACGTGTTCGGTCTCCAGCCACACCACATACTCGACCGCCTTTGCCCCTTCCTGCGTCGCTGACCACATCGGCAGCCCCACCTTGTGCATCCATGTCGATCGGGTCTGCTGCCGCTCGTGTAGGCGCCCGCGGACCTTCTGCTCCCCGTCAGGCAGCAGCACCCAGATCGGTGGCGGTGGTGCGTGTTGCGGCATGCCCCCACGGTAGACAATGCTTTCTCGCGTGGGCCCTGAGGGCTCCGCCCGCCCCGAGAGTGCGGAGTGCTGCTTACCGGGCGTCCCGCGCCGCCCGAACGGATCTTTCAAGAGCGGCGAGCAGGTCGCCGAGTGGCTGTGGCTGCGGCGGCGACTCGATCTGCCGGTCCGCGATCTTCGCATCCACCAGCGCCTCCAGTGCGTCTCGGGAGCGGTCGCGCAAGTCGTCCCCCTCCACACCGGTCAATTCATGCATCAGCAGTTCGGCCAGCGCCATCTCCCGGTCGGTGACGGGGGTTGAAGGGGCGAGATTGCCCGGGTCACGGACTTCATCGGGCCACAGCAGGGTCTGTAGCACCAGCACACCGTGGCGGGGTCGGAGTATGGCCAGGCGCTCGCGGGTGCGGATCACGACCCGGCAGACGGCCACGACCCCGGCGCGGGCCAGGGCAGCCACAAGAAGCGAGTAGGCACGCCCTGCGGCCTCGCCCGCAGGGCCGGCGTAGTAGGCCCTGCTGTAACTGATCGGGTCGACATCGTCGGCTGGCACGAATCCGTGCACCTGGACTTGGTGGCGCGTCGCCAGAGGAAGGCGGTCCAGGTCAGCATCCGTCAGTTGCACCATGCCTCCGTCGCCGGGCAGCTCGAATCCGCGGCCGACGTCCTCGTAAGGGATCTCTTCTCCGTCCAGCTCGCACACCCGCTTGTGCCGGATCCGCCCGCCGTCCGCCTTGTGGATCTCCCTCAGTCGCACGGCGTGCTCAGCGGTCGCGGAGTACAGGCGGATGGGCAAGTTCACCAGGGAGAACGAGATCACTCCGGTCCACACTGCCCTTGGCGGAGAGGCGTTCATACGTCCAGCGTCCGCCGTGTGTCACTTCACCGCACAGCGAACTTTCGGGGAGCGCCATCCGTACAGTTCCGTCACGCTCAGTGACTGTCCGTTGTTGGTGGGCGGGTGTCAGTCGCACGGCACAGACCGCGTAGCATTCTTGGCGTGTCCCTGCCCATACGGGGGGAGGGCAGGGACACGCCCATACGCTACCAATGATCTTGCTCTGCGCGGGGAAACTTCGCGCGAAGGTCGCTATGAGGACCGTACTACGCACCGTAATCGGCGTGAGCGACGGAGACTGGGCGGCGAGATGTGGTCCGCCCGATCGCGATGTATTCCTCGACGCCTCTGGCTTTCAGCAGCCTTGTTGGCTCTCTGCGACCGTCGCTGCCCACGCGCCGCCGTCAGGCTGGCCCGCCGATATTGACGGACCGCCGTTCATGCGGCGAACGCTGCGGGCTCATCCAGGTGCCGGGCCGCGGTGCGCCAGGCGGCGGCGACGGCCTGGTGGGCCGCCGTGGTCGCGGCCGCAACGTCGGCGGAGAGTTGCAGAGGGACGCCGAGGTGTACATGCATCCGCGGCCGTCGGGCCGGGGCGGTGAGGATGCCGGCGAGCTGCTTGGCCCGGCTCCCGGAGCTGATGCGGCGGGCACCGGCCTGGCCGAGGGGCACGATGGGCACGCTGGCGGAACAGGCGAGTCGTGCGAGGCCGGTGCGGAAGTCCTCCGGTGCGGCTTCGGCAGCGTCCTTGCGGTGGGGCAGCCGCCCTTCGCCATAGATGAGAACAGTGCGGCCGGCTCGGAGCGCGGCTGCGGCCACGTCCAGCGCGTTCGCCGCGTGGGTGGTGTTCCGGTGGACGGGAATGTGGCCGTCACGGTTGAGGAGACGGCCAAGGACGGGAATGCGCCACAGGCCGGCGGCGGCGAGGATGACGGGTTCGACGTTCCAGCGGCGCAGCGCGGCGAGGACGACGCCGGGGTCGACCAGGGAGGTGTGGTTGGCGGCAATGATGGTGCCGGGCTCCGGGGCGGCCGCTCCATCGGACGTGATCGTCAGGCGGCCGAGGGTGGGGACGACGGCGGAGGCGATGCGGCTGAGCACAAGACTCCTGCGGGTTCAGGCAACGGGATCTTCATCCTCGCTCCCGGAGGGGTCGCGTGCCTGAGTTCGCGTACTCATCTTTCCTGCTGCTCCGAGCAGGTGTGCGGCTGCGTGGTCAGCTTGTCCAGGCTTTGAACTGGGCTGCGATCTGACGGACGTCGACGGCGCCGGCCAGGGTCTGTTCGACAAGGTCGCCAGCGGCTTCGGTGGTGACCTTGGGGGTCAGCCCGCAGACGGTGAGGAAGCCGAACGCGACGCTCAGAGCGAAGATTTCGTTCGAGTGCGTGAGAGCGGGGATACGCAGGAGGCTTTGGAAGAGCGCGGCGGCTCGGTCGTGTGGCTCGGGGTAGATCGGCTGGTCCAGGATCTGGTCGCCATGGCGAGCTACGGCGGCGGCGGTTGCGCCCCAGTCTGCTAGGTCTGGCTTGTCGCGTAGGCGCTGCTCGATGATCTCGAGGAGCCAGGCACGATCGATCGTGAGTTGCACGGAAGGTGTGTCTCCGCTCAGGCAGCGTTATCGGCGGCTCGGGCCGGTCCGAAGCGGCGGGCGAATCCCCCGCCGTGCTCGTCGATGGCCGCCTGGGCGCCGTTGAGGAACAGCAGCCTGGGCACGCTGGCCTCGAGGAAGCTGCCGACGTACGCGATGGGGTCGACGTGCTCGGCCTCGGCAGCGCGCTTGAACGCGTCTGCCGTCTCGTCGCTCAGCTGGACGTGGAATTCCTTCGCCATGCCGCCACGGTAGCGGTTGGTGGCACGGCGCGCGAGGAAATGGGCGTCTTCCGGCCCCTCCCGCGCGAGGGCCCGCCCGAGGACCGGCGCACGCCAGAGTCTGGCCGAGCCATCACCGCGAAAGGCTGTTGGCTTCGCCGCCCATGCCGTCTTGCTAACCGCTACGCGATCGGCAACCGCGTGCACAGCGGCGGAATCACATCGGTCTCCAGGGCGGCAGTGACCAGGCGCACCATGCCCTCAGGTACGCCCGACCCGAACGGCACGCCTTTTCGACGCGTCATCAGGCACATGTTGAAGATGTCGATCTGGGTGCGGAGCAGGCCGGTTGGCACCGGGTGGCCCAGACGGCGCGTGACTCCGTCCTGAAGCTCGGTGATGTCCGCCGCTTCAGGCAAGGTGTCGGCGATCGCGCCCACGATCAGGTCGTACCTGGTCATGATCAGGTACGACCTTCCGGGGGTGGACCTCCAACGAGGTGCCGTACTCGTTGCGCCGCACCGTCACCGTGAACCCGTCCTTCTCCAGGGCCTCGCGCAGTCGGCTCCGCGGCTCCGGTTCGTCCATGGCGTACACCACGACCAGGCCGGACCAGTTCTCCGTCCGGAGGCAGAACTTGTCGAGGCGCAGCCGGTCTACGAGCTGGCTCACCCTCCCGCAGGTGTTATTGAGGTCTCCGATGTGCACCGGGTCGAGCGACATGTCCCCGCGGACGATGTGGTGGGGGTAGCGGGCGGGGGAGTTGAAGAAGTCGACGAGCCATTTCCCGTCCATACCTAACCTCCGGTGGTCTCGGGGCCGCCCTGCGTCGGTTGGAGTAAGCGAGTGGCCTGCGCCGTGGTTTCCCGTGGGGATCAAAGGTAGGTCCCATGGCCTGGGGTCATCCCTGGGGTTGGTTGGCGAACGGTCGAATCCGGTCGCTGCACCTCCTTGCTCACCGGCCTCGCCACTGAACTCGAACCCCATCGGGCCGCTCGCCAGATCGGCCCGGTCATCGAACGCCTTGCTGGTACTGCGAGTTGATCTTGCCTCTATTTCCATCGTGCCCGCACACAGCGGCAAGATGCGGCCTATGAGGCCGGTGTGCTGAGCACCTTGCTGTCGTGCAGTTGCTGAAGAATCTGCAGGTATTGCTTGTGTGGTGCGCGCCGGGCGGGGGCGGGGGCCGGCGAAGGGCGTGGGTCGGCGGGCCGGATGCTGTCCCGGGCGTTGCGGTATCCCGGGTGTCTGTCCTCGTCCGCGCGGACCAGCTCCGGTGTTTCCTGCGGTGCTTGGGACGAGTGCTGGCGGATGCCGGCGAGGGCCTCGTGGAAGCCGGCGCACGCATCTTCGCGTGTTCGGGCTGGTGCGGGTTCTTCCTCGCGTGCCGGCTGCTGACGCAGGGTGGCCCGGGCCTTGCGGTACTCGCCGGGGATGGGCTTGGCGGCGAGTGGCTCGTGAGGGGCTGCCGCCGGGGAGAGTGGTTCCGCTGGCGGCTCGGAGCGTCTGCGGGGGCGTTGGTCGGGTGAGAGGATGTGGATCTTCCGGACGGTGCCCTTCCCGAGTTCCTCGTTGACTTGGCGCAGCAGGTCCGCGGCGATCAGTTGGCCTTGGACGAGCCAGGCGCGGGATGCGGGCAGGAGGTCGAGCTGGCGGCTGTCGTCGTGGAACGCTTCCGCGCCCAGTCGTTTGGCGATGTTGGGGGTGACGATGGCGGACCACCGCTCGATGACCGTGCCACCGGCAACAGGCTCTTCCCAGCCCCGCTCGATGACCAGGTTTTCGACCGCGCCGCCCAGGCGCATGGGCTCACGCCCGTCACGTCGTGCGGACTGGCGTCGTGCGGGCTTCCGCTGTGCGCGGCCGCGCTCGCCGCGTTCGGCGGCGGCCTTCCTGGCCTCGATCAGGGCGTTGCGGGCGAGGTCGACGCCGCTTGGCTCGTCGGAGTTCATGCCAGCGCTCCGTGGGTGTGCAGGACCAGCCGTCCGGTGCCGGCCAGGCGCTTGATCTGGTCGACGAGCTGGTTGGTGAACAGTCGGCGTGCGTAGGTCTCGCCGCAGCGCGCGATGGTGGTGCGGACGAGGAGCGGGTCCTTCTGGGCGGCGGCGCGCAGGTCGATGATGTCGTCCCGGTTCAGCTGCTCCAAGGCGATGAGTCCGTTCTCGCCGGCTTCGTAGGTCGGTGCGTCGTTATCGGGATCGGTGCGCTGGCCGAGTTGGGTGAAGGCGGCGTTGACCTGCTGTGCCACGGCCCGGCTGGTGGGTGCCTGCCACTGGCCTTCCCATTCGGCGTGGCGGGCCTTTTCGGCCTGGCGGGAGTCCTGCCACCAGGCGACGATCGCGGCGCGGCGCTCGGGGGTGTTGTAGAACTCGGCGGCACCGCGCAGGCGGGCGGCGAGGAATCCTGAGGGGCGGTGGACGCGGTTGGCGGGGTTCTCCTGGCTGATCACGGCGATGACTTCGGTCGTGGTCCAGCCGGCGTCGGCCACGTGGCGCACGATCCAGGCGATGCGTGGGGTGCTGGCCCGGGCGAGCCACGGCACCTGGGTGATGAGCTCCTGGGCGAGCTGGTAGCGGCGGCCGATGCGGTTCAGTGAGCGGGTGTGGCGGGTCGGGGTCTTTGGGGTGGTGGAACGGGGCTTCCCGCTGGCGAGCTTGCTCTCAGAGGGAAGAGGAGTATCACCTGCAGTGGAAAGACCTGGGGTAGTAACCACCATTGGGGTGCAAGACGCGGTGGCTGAAGCAGGCACAGCGGCATTCCGGTTGGCGCGCTTTGTCCGCTTCCGCGGAAGGGGGCGCCGGGCCTTCCTGTGGAGCTGCTTCATGAGCGGGATCTGCTCCTGGGAGAAGCCGCGCACGGAGCGGATGTGGGTATCCGAGGGGCCGGTGCGCAGGCCGAGGGCCTCGTCGTATACCGGGGGGATGGTGCGGGCGTACTCGCTGGCGCGGCCGCCGACGCCGGCGATGCGCGTGCCCTTGGACTGGTAGGTGAGCAGGCCGGTCTCGCGAAGGATCTTCAGGTGGTAGCGCGCGGTGCGAAGGGTGATCTGCAGCCAGCTGGCGACGTTGGCCGCGCTGGGGCGGCACTCCTTGAGGTGAGCGAGCGCACGCGCAACGCGCAGCGTCGTGTGGCCGACCTTCTTGGGGCCGTGGGAGCGGTCGGCGGCGTACGGGCCGTGGTCGTAGAACCAGTGGACAGCTTCCAGCCAGACGTGGCCGTTCGGCGCGATGCGGCCTTTGGTCGCGTTGATCCACTGGTCGGCTTCGGGCACGGGCCCGGTGGTGTGCCGGTCCGGCCGGGTGCCGGGTGCGGTGGTGGGCACGGGGATTCCAGGTGTGGGGGTAGGCGAACGAGACCCGTGGGCGCGCGGAGGCGCAGGGTCTATGGCGGGGTTCGGCCAGCTCCGGTGGTTCAGGCGAGCGAGAACGCCATCTGCTCGGGCTCGGTCGGAGCCTGGGCAGGGGAGGTCTGGGTAGAGCGGTCCGCGGCGGAGCGTGTCGGCGGGTGGGTTGTGCGCTTGCGGGCCGGGGCGCGGTCGGCAACGCGCCCTGCGGGGCGGATTGATGCTCTGTGCGCGGGAGTTCGGCCGGCGATGCGCGGGAGCGGCGGGTTTTTGGCGTCCTCGGCGACGATGCCGGCCAAGCGCCGGATGTTCTTGGCACTCAGCTTGGTCATGATGCGCACCCGGTACTGCGACAGTCCCTGGGTCAGCAGCTCCATGGCGATGAGCTCGGCCTTTGCCCGGTCCACGTTGTAGACGGGCCAGGGCCGGGCTGGCTGAATGACGGCCTTCTTGCTGGCCGCGACCTCGTCGGTCTCGGCGGCCTCGTCGGCCTCGTCGGGCACTAGACACCCCCCTGGGACGAGCTGAACTGCGCCTCGACCACCACGCGCTTGGAGTGGCCGTTGGCCGGCCAGCACGTGATGAGGGTCAACAGCTTCTTCGTCGGACGGGCGTTGGGGTGGTCCGGTACCCGTGCGACGACGTTCACGTCGGTGGGGTCGACGACACGTACCCGGGTGACGGTGTAGGTGTAGGTCGTGCGATCGGCTGCGGTGACCTTGATGGCCGATCCGGCCTTGATGCGGTCGATGTCCCGGAAGGGAGGCGATGCGACTCCGCTGCGGTGACCGGCCAACGCGAAGTTGCCGAGCTGCCCGGGCTCCGCTGTGCCGTCGAAGTGACCTACGCCGGCCTGCAGTTGCTGGTTGCCGACTCCCTCATAGACCGGCTGGGACCAGGTTGCTCCGAGGGCCGGGATGCGCAGCACTTCGTGGATGCGGCCGCCGACTCCGGTGTCGGGGGTGCTGCTCACGGCGTGCTTGTTGTCGCTGGCGGCGGGGTTGCTCTCGCTCCAGTTGTGGAGGGTCTTGCGGGCTTGGTCTCTCGCCTTGCCGGTGTGGTCGGGGGCTTCCTTGGTGGCGGGGTGGGAGGTGGTGGTGAGCGGGTCTTGCTCCGGGGTGGTGCGTGAGGCGGCCTCGGTGGTCTTGGTGGCGGTGGTGACGGGCTCAGGCCCGTTGTTCAAGCGCACCGCGGTGAGGCCGATGGCGACTGCGGCCGCTACGGATGCGCCGATCAGGAGGTTCCGTCGTGTGCGGGAGGCGCGAGCGGCGTCGCTGGAGGAGGCGGGCTCGGCGGCGTCGGAGGCATGGGTGTTTTCGGGCATGGGGCATCCATCCAGCGCGTGAGATCGGCCGAGTGATCTCGGCTGTGGGGGACGGCCGCGGGGCGGGAGGTGCTGGGGGCACCGGTCTCCGCCCCGCGGCCGTTACTTTCGGCGGGACCTTGGCAGGTCAGGGTGTGTCAGGCGCCGGTCTTCGGCAGGACGTTGCCGGGGAGGTGAACCGGGCGGGGCCGGGGCGCCGGCTTCTGCGGGACCTTGGTGTCGGTGACCGAAACCTTCGCGGTGACGAGGTCACCAACGCTCACCCGCTGGTCGGGGGCGAGTCGGTATCCCTCCGCGGCGCGAACCTCGTGCACCGTGTAGGAGCCCGGTGCCAGGTCCTTGACCTGCCAGACGCCGTGAGCGTCCGTCTTGCCGCGGGCGACGGTCTTCCCGTGGCGGTCCTTGACCTCGAACTCCACACCGACCATGACCTTGTGGTTGTCGGCCGCGGTCTTGACCACCTTCAGTCCGCCGTGGGCCGTGGTGGCCTTGAGGTGCGCGGTGGCCGTGGCGGTGGAGTGGCCGCCGGCGACGACGACGCGCTGCGCCTTGCCGTTGCCGGGCGTTTGGGCGTGAAGGGTCGTGCTGGGCAGCCGGGCGGCGGTCGCCTGCAGGTTGATGGTGCCGGACTTCGACGCGGTGATCGTGGTGCGGGCGGTGCCTGCGATGTTGGTGGTGACCGAGCCGGTGCCGGAGGCCGCGCCGGAGACCTTCAGGTCCAGCTTGGTGTTGGGCAGCTTGTGCCCGGTCGCCGAGGTGATGTCCAGGGTGACGGGCACCTTCGCGCCCGGGGAGACCTTGGAGCCGGCGTGGATGTTGACCCGGTAGGGGCCGGCGAACCGCTCGGCCTCTTGCATGTACGTATTGGCCAGGGTCTTCACCGACGCCGGGACGTTCTTGTACGAGAGGCGCTCAAGGGCGCGCTTGCCATTCGGCAGGGCGTAGTCGCTGCCGCGGTTGAGATAGGTGTAGATGACCGCGTCGACCGCGGCCGCCTGGGCATCGGTGGGCTGGCGGGTGTCGGACAGGACGAAGGCGGCACGGTTGAAGTCGCTGCTCGAGACCTTCTTGCCGGTGGCCTTCGACGTCCAGGACTTGAACGGCGTGATCGGGCTGTACTTCCCGCCCGCCGCGGGGCCGGGGAGCGTGGGGTCGGCGCAGTAGGCGTGGGCTATCGCGTGCGGGAAGAGGCTTCCCGGCTTTCCGAACGCGCCGAGGTGGCTGGCGCCGGCGTGGCCGGCCGAGTCCGGGATCGAGTATCCCGGGCCGTACTTGTCATATGCGAACGCGTTGGGTGCCAGTAGAATGCCCGTGCCCAATGCCACCGTCGTGCCGAGCACGACCGCGAGCCGAGTTCGGCGGTGTGCCTGCGGGCGCGCTGTGGGTGATGCCACACTCATCCATGTCTCCCTACGGGGATGTCAGCCGGGCCCGGTCATTTCAGGTTCCGACGCCATTTCATGGCCGGGCCCGGCGGCCCGTCCCCTTGTCCGGGGCGGGCAGTTTGTGGTGAACGCAGTGGTATGCGTCCTGGATGATGATCTCCATCATCAGGTTACGGAAAGCAAGTTACAGCCTTCTCGTAACCTGATCAAGTGGCTAGAGTGACCTCGTCACCCCGCGCACCCCCCAGGAGCACTTCAATGCCCGCCCGCAAATTCGATCCCCGCAAGTTCCGTGCGGCCCGCCAGGAGGCGAACAAGACCCAGGCAGCGGTGGCCGCCGAGCTCGGCAACGTCAAGGAGACGGCGGTCGCCAAGTGGGAACGCGACGACACAAAGCCGCACCCGGAGATGTTGCCGCAGCTGGCGGAGATCGTTGGCCTTCCCCTGGACGCTCTCGCCCCTCGGGAGGGTCTGCGAAATCTGGCTGACCTCCGATGCGACGCCGGCCTCTACCTGAAGGACACCATCAAGGTCCTTCAGAAGGTGTCCCCGAAGACCCTGACCTCCAGCGCCGTTCACAAGGCCGAGAAGAAGTCGCGCAAACTGTCCGAAAAGTACGTGGAGCCGCTTGCCAAGGCGTACGGCGTGGATGTTGACGTACTGCTTGCGGCGCAGGAGCGGACGTGGGGCAACAACGTTCCCGATCCCGCGACGACTTCCACGGAGCGGCAGGACGTGCCGCGCACCCTGTCTGAGAAGATGCGGTATTTGGTGGATCACACTTACGGAGGTGGCAAGTTGCCGCCATCGGATGCTGAGATCGCCCGGACGATCAACGTGACGGCCGGCGCGGTTGTCATCTCGGAGACCGGCGTACAGGAGCTCAGGTCGGGGAGAGGCGACGATCGCCCTACCCCGCCGGAGATCCTGGACGGCTTGGAAGCGGCGTACAACGCGCCTGAGGGGTTCTTTCATCCTGACAGGGAGTCCGTGGTCCATGACTTGGCCGCGGCACTGGAGACAGCTGCAAAGTTGCGTGGCGTGAAGATCGCGGCCCGAGGGGGCGACGGAGCTTTGAGTGGCTCGTTCCTCAAAGTTGTCGAGGGACTCCTCGACCAAATCGAGGAAGGCAACCTCCCCGGCATCTCCTCCGACGAGCTTGACTAAGCACACCCCTCGTTCGCCGAAACCAAGCTTGGGCGTGCTGAACGGCACTGGCATGTCCTGAGGTTGAATTCCCCTACCAGGCCCCGAGCCGGACCGCTTCGACATCCACCGCAAGGACAAGGCTCACCTGACGCTCGGCTTCGGAGTCCACTACTGTCTTGGGGCGCCCCTCGCCCGGCTGGAGATCCAAACTGCGCTGGGCACTTTGCTGCAGCGCTTCCCGGGACTCGCGCTCGTCGGCCCGGCAGTCGAGCTGCGCTGGCGGCCTTCCTTCCGCAGCCACGCGCTCAAGTTCCTGCCAGTCGGGGTCGGATAGACGCGGAAGCTGTGTGGTTCTGCGGCCGTCCGTCCGGGGCCGCAGAACCACACAGCTGAGTGTTGCCTCGGGTAGAGGCGGCTTCTCACGTAGGGACTCGGCCTGCAAGGCCCTTCGTCACTGCACAACCGCTAGGCCCGGTTGTGCAGTCGGCGCTGTTGCGCAGCCGCTGTGAGCAAGACTTCCGTTCTACGTCGCGTTGCTTCCTCCGGTGCTGGCTTGAGATGCCATCCGGAGGACCCCACAGCGGAGCAACGACATTAAGCCGGAGAACCTGCAACTACGCAACAGCTGGAACGTCATTGGGGTCGAGCATTACACCCCGCCACGCTGCTGCTGTGATGCCGGGGCCGATGGCGACACCCAAGGTCGGGCTACCGGGCCGCGCCGGCTGCTGTGCCTTGAGGAGCAGGCCGTGCACGGCGCTGCCACCACCCAGGTTGGCGCATTCCTCCAAGCTCTTCCACGCCTCTTTGAGGAGATTGTCGGGGTGGTCCCGATCTTCCGGGAAACCAAGCATCTTCGCGAGATTCTTGAGGACCGCGGGGCCGCCAGCGTGCCCAATGACGGTCTCCGGCCGCCAGTCGGGGTCATCTGCGGTCATCCACTTCGTCAGTGGATCCTGTATTGCAAGAACCGCCTGATGTGCACCGCGCTCGGAGAGGAAATCCAGCTTGTCACCCTGGGGGTCGAGCTCGAACGTGCTCATCATGTCTTCGACGAGGTGGTACCAGCTGTCGGTCACCTCCATGCATGCTCCCCGTGTCCGTCGGGACGTGCGATCACGTGGGCTGGAGACCACGAATGCGGTCGCAGAATCCCCGAAAACCAGGGGCCACAACTGGGAACTTAGCTTGTCCTTGCGTGGATGGAAGATGGTATTCAGTGCTTCGGGGATGACCACGGCGATGTTCTTCCCCGGGTTGGCGTCCGCTATTTCGGCCGCCAGCGCGATCGTGTGCGCGCCACCCACACAGCCCAGCTGAGTGAAGGGCAGCCTGCGGATGTCCCGCCGCAGGCCCAGCTCCTCGTCGTTGTTGAGCCAGACATCAATTCCCGGCATGTGCGGGATGGTCGTATTGCTGACCAAGAGGTAGTCGATCTGACGGCCCAGGAGGCGAGCTTTCTCCAGGGCTCCGAGCAGCGCCTCTTTGGCGAGCGCGCGCGTACCTGGCAGCGCCCTCTTGTTGCGCGTCTGCATGGTGCCAGGTTCCAGTACATCCGGCAGGTCATTCACGAAGTAACGTGTTTCCACCCCAACTGGGAAATTCTTAACCCGCTCGAAGAGGGGGCCGTCAACCTTGGCCTGCAACGCGGTCAGCATCTCGCTGGTGTGTATGCGGTACTCAGGGAGGGCAAGGAATGGTTCGAACAGGAAGGCCACGGGGGCTCCGATCTGCACACTGCGAGGGAAATCCCGCGCGCCCCTGGCACGCAAGACGTTCTCGCTAGGTGGTCGCGCCGGTCATGTGGCCACTCGTGGGGGGGTGCGCCACAGTCGGGTGAGGGTGTCAGGGGCGCCCGGCGTGATCTCGATGAAAGGGTGTGGACTGGTGGTAACGAGCCCGGCGTGAAGCGCTCATCGCCTACGCCCAAGACTCCTGCTGGTGCTGAAGTGGTGCACTCAAAGGGAGGCGGGATGGCGAGTGATTGCCCGTCAGCTATCTGTCGTTGCGGCCAGCACGGCCGCAGTAGGGATCAGATACACGCCGGTCAGGCAAGGAAGGTCAAGGACCAGGCCGTTGGTTCAATTCAGCCCCCTGGAGGGGCTGCTGACGTCCAGCCGCCCTGGATGCTGCCGATCGTCGGGACCGGCCCGCCGGAACCTGCCTCAGACATACGAGTGGAGCGTTGACGCTGAAGCTCTGTGCCGGCAGTGGGGCAATGCAGGGCCGCGGGGTCGAGCTGGCCCTTGATGCAGCGGATTGCGCAATGATCATGCGCGCATTGTCTCGCTGTTCAGCGTTCATGGATGTGGTATATCGCACAATCGCAAGAACAAGAGCTGGTTGCCTGTTCAAGTGGAGTCGTATGCATCCAGACGACCCGCGCGCCGGGTGCACCCCCTGGTTCACTCACCGCGGCCTCCATGATGACGATTTCGTCCTTGATGGGGTGATACATCAGGCGTCGGGTCCCATCGGGGTGAACATCACGGTCTTCGGGCTCCGTGTTCCCGTCCACCGGCCCCTCGTACATCGCCAGTAGCTCGGCGTCGTGCCGTACTTCCGCCTCGATCTGACGGAGCGTTCTGTCCCGCGGATAGTCGGCCAAGGCGACGCGGAGGTTCGACGTCGCCGACAGGCACCAGACATGCCAGTCCGGCATGTGACAGCGGCTCGGAGGCTGCGCTGGCAGGCCAAGTACCTCCAGCTGCCACAGCGCCCTGTCCCCCCAGGGGCGCTTCTCGCAGGGCTGCGTCGACCTCTCGTGGCGCACGGGGGAAAGGTCCAGCATCTCGCGGAGGATGTTGGCCGGCATGCCGCCCCACAACTCGTCGGCTTCCTCGTTGAAATCGAGGACGTCCCAAGCCCTGTTGGAAATGTAGGCGGCGATGGTGCTGCTGTGGATGACGTGAGACCAGACCGACGCGACCTTGAGGCCGGCATCGGGGTTGTGGGTCTTCAGTGTCCTGTGGCCGAACAGGCCGATGTGCAGCTGTTCCCATTCCCGGGGTGTGAGCCTGAGCAGTTCGCTGACCATGCGCAGGTCCTCATCCGCCGGCTGGCTGATGAGGCCAAGTTCTAGGCGTTTGTACCAGTCTGCGCGTTCTTCGATGAATCCCATCAAGAGGCTCATCTCCTGTTGGGTGAGCCACTTCCCGCGTCCGCGTCCCTGTTTCCGCTTCTCGGGCAGACCGGCCAGCAAGCGCAGCTCGGCGAGCTGCGGGAAGTCATTTGCATCGGTGCGCTTGCGTGCGCGGCTCAGGATGCTGCCGACGCGGGCTTGGTCTACGGCGTGGTCCGGCACGTCGTACGTACTCCTCGCTAAAACAAACCGAGTCCACGGTTTGTTGGGTTTTCAATCAAGTGAGATCGAGTTCCCTATAAAACGAGGAGGGAGGCATATGACAATCGAGCTGCCGCGCTGCTGTGGGTCGTTGACGCCGCGGTGGAGTCAAACGGGGAACGGGGAACTACTGTGCGTGACTTGCTCGATACGCAAAATGCGGAGCAGAGCACCCTTGCATGCGGCAACGTAGCCGTCGCTTCAACCCACCAACCGCGGGGAGTTGGAGGGCGGAGCTCTATCGCCGACATGGACCTGACCTCGCATTTCTCGCGTGACGAGCAACTGTATCGTCACATCGCCATGACTCCGTCAAGCACCCTTGACCGCTCAGGCGAGGTTGCGAGCAAAGCTGACGGACAGCCGAAAGACAGCCCCCGCGTGACACACAGTAACATTTCTGACGCTCTTTTAATGTGGAACATGTCGCGTGGACAGTCGGCCCCTTCTCCGGCCGGCCAGGCCGGCTGGCGAGCGCGGGGAGCTGTGGCAGACAAGCGCACCGCCAAGTCGCTCGTGTCCTTCGTCACAGCAGTTGCGCCATCCATGGGCGGCAGCGCCGGACTGACACAGTGACGCATCCGCTACGAAAATCCTGCCGTTGTACGAACCGAGCCCCACACCTGGGGCTCCAAGCAATAGGAGTGCCGGTCATGTGGTGGCCTCGCCGCGACCCCCACTCGGCGCGCGCTCTGCGACGCGAGTGCCGTCACATCATGCGCAAGATGCCTCTTCCGGAGCCCTTCACGCTGCCCGGACTCATCAAGAACATCGAGAAGGCCCGCGAACGCGAGATCAGGTTGGTCCAGCTTGAGGATCACATTCCGGGCGACACAGGGCCCTGCGGCCTGTGGGTCCGGCACAGCACGCGTCCGGTCGATCTGGTCTTGTACGTCTCCGGGACATCGAAGTTCCACCGCAACAAGATCATTTTCCACGAGCTCAGCCACATCTGGCTCGAAGACAGCTCCGGCATGGAGCGCGACCGGTTTGAGGTTCTCTTCCCTGGGATGCCGCGGCAGATGCGAGAGCGGATCTTCTCCATGGGCACTGTCATGACCCGTAGCAGCTATGAGACATATGAGGAGATGCGAGCCGAAATGCTGGCCGACCACCTCCATATCGCCAGCCGACGGCAGGGCGCCATCCGCGACGACGCCACCCTGAACAGGCTGCAGGAAAGCCTTTCCGGGCCTCTCTACCGAGGCTCCCAGCGCAACCAAGACTGGTTTGTCTGAGGTGGCCGCCTACCTCATCCTCGGGCTCCTCGTCTTCCAGGCCGTACGCCGGATCCCCTCAGCCATCAAGGGAAGCGCCCCCGAGCGTCACCTCTCCGGGTTCTTCGCGACCATGGTCGGCGTCTGGATGCTGCGCATCCACCCTGAAGTGGCCCAGCTCGCCGGGATCAACGATCTGCCGACACTGATCCGCCACAGCCTGAGCGTGGTGGCGTTCTGCCTGCTCCTGCGCTACCAGGCCGCGGTGTACCTCCGTGCCGGAGACGACAGACAGGACTCACCGAGGGACCGCCACCTCATTGAGGAGGTCGACCGCCTGGCTACCAAGGGCGCAGCCGTCTCGATCGTCCTCATGGCCGTCATCTTCGCTTTCGGTCTGGACCACATCGAACGTGGCGGGAGCTTCTTGACCGACCATGCCGGCCAGCCGTGGCTGGCCGGCTACATGGGCATCTTCTACGCATACTTCGCCACGACCACCGCCATCTGCTCATACCTGTGGGCCAGCAGCGCCCGGCGGGCACCCCACTGGCCCCTTAGGTGGGGACTCCGTGTCATGTCGTTTGCGTTCCTCCTGGGCGTCGCGTACACCGTGGCCGGCATCGCCTACTTCCTGGCGATCTCGTTCCATCCTGTCTACGTACGCTGGGCTGAGATCCAGCAGCAGACGAGCGACGAACTGCTCTACTCCTTCTTCGGGCTCTTCCTCGTCGGCACCATGCTCCCGGTCGGTCAGGAATTCACCCACGGTTGGCGAGCCCACAAGACGCTCGCCACGCTCTACCCCCTCTGGCGCGAACTGGCCCTGGCCGCCCCCGGCCACACCATGCGGGAACCCAGCAACATGCTGGCTGGCCGCCGCGGCAGCCACTGGCTGAACTGGACCATGGACCACCTACGAATACAGCCCGTCGACCTGCGCCTGGAGCGCTACGTCACCGAGATCAGCGATGTCGTCCGTGTCCTGAGCTACTACGCACCAGACGGGCTCTACCCTCGGGCCACTGAGCTCGCCATGGAGCAGGGACACCAGGGCGACCAGGCCCGCGCCTTGGCCGGCGCCTACTGGATCCGTGCTGCCATAGTCGTAAAGGAGGATGGTCCGCGCCTCCGTCAAATTCCCCTGGAAACGCCGTCGAACATCGAGGATGACTACGACGAGTACGTCGGCAGGCTGCTGCAAGTATGCCGAGTCCTCAGCCACGCCACGCCGCCGACGATCAACACGTTGCTGCAGCCCAGCCTCGGCGGCGAGTGAGGCCCGCCCCATGGTCCTCAATGCCTCACACGGAAGTTGCGTTGCCCTCGGCAGGCGCAGGTGGCTGATGCCTGTTGGACAGGGACAACCACCGACCCGGTGCAGGGTCGGGGACGAGGTGCAGGGGTATGACCCTGGGGTCGGATACCGGAATTACCGGACCGTCAGACCAGCCTTGCAGGTCTCCGCCCGAGTACAGCCCATAGACGTAGCGGACGTTGGTTCCCCTGGTGCCAGCCGCTGCCAGCCTGCTGACCAGGCTGGTGATGAGGTCCCCGCCCCGTGCGGCCTGTTCCACCTGGGCGACCTCAGCCCAGTTATTCAGGTTCGCCCCTATGAGGGCAATGATTCGTGCCGGTTGGCCACCGGCAACTTCGCTCTTGCCGCCGCGCATTGGCGGGCCCCACAGGTCGAAACCGGTAATGAGGTCGGTTCGGAGCAGGCGGTCACCGGCCACCCGCAGCCAAGTCGTGCTGGACATCCAGGAGCTCCCCTCGCATCGGATGACCAACGTAGATATTCCTTCCTGTGGACAGAGAATTCGCGCCGCCTAGATACCCGACAACCCTGGAGCGAATCTGACACCCATGACGATCTGCAGCGATGCAAACACCGATTGAGACGAGATATCGCATATCCTGTGGATAAGACTTGAAGCCGCCCACCTCAACGCTGAGCCAATTACCCGAACGCTCGAAGACTGCCAGTGTTCTCAGCAGCCGTGGCGCCAGGTCCGGCAAATTCGACGCCTCGGGTCGAGCTGTAGTGAGGCGCGAGGCCACAGAGTTATTTGAATGCTAGAATGCTTAAGATTCAGTTTTTACTTCGGGCAAGAGAGCTGGGTTCGCAGCGACAGGGCGACTATCCGTGGCATTGCAACTGCACAACGTAAATTACTTGACGGACAGGAGAAAGCCCTGTGATGGACCAGGTGAAGAATGTTCCCCAGCAGGACCGGGCCATACGGACTCGGTTTCGGGTCCTGCAGGCAGCCGCCGCTGAGTTTGACGAGCACGGCTACGGCGAGACGACGATCAAGCAAATCGCGGAGAAAGCAGGGGTATCCCAAGGCGCCCTGTACTTCCACTTCGACAGCAAGGAAGAGCTCGCGCGGGCCGTATTGGACGCCCAGTTCGGCGAGGTCCAAGTCGCACCGCAGCCCGTAAAGCTGCAGGAGCTGGTGGATACAAGCTATGTCCTCGCCTACAAGTTGCGGGATGACCCCATTTTGCGTGGCGCATCCAGCCTCGCCATGGAACAGGGGAAAAAGTTCCTCGATCGCAGGCGTTCAATGGATGCTTGGAATGAATTCGCTGCGAACCTCCTGACTGAGGCCCGCGAGAGGGGCGAAATCCTCGAAACGGTCAACATCGAAAAGACCGCGTGGAACCTCGTGGCTTCGTTTGCCGGAATTCAGAACATGTCACAGGAATACACCAGGAGGCAGGATCTTACTGCCCGCCTAACCGATATGTGGGAGAAAGACATGCCAAATATCGCCCTGCCGGCCTTGCTGAGGAAGCTCCAGATCCATGAATCCCGAGGCGAGGAGCTAGTAATGCAGGCCGAACGCAGCGGGCCCTCCTTCTCCGCCGACGCATGAATTCGCACCGGGCCCGCAGCCGCCGGGATCTGCCCTGGTCTCGGGAGTCACCATTAGAGCTTCGTGAGCATCTCGGCCGGATCATGCGGGACCTGTTCACTGCCCCGTAACTCGCGCCACTCTCCGACGTCAGACGGAAAGCTGACGGCCCTCGGTCCCAGGACTCTACGACAAAATCACCCGGCGCATGTACGCGAGTTACTCGGCCGCTACGGCGTAATCCACGCTAATCGCCCCGACATTGTTGAATTTCACCGCGAAGAAGATGTGCGAAGGATAGCGAGTGATGTCTACCATAACCGGCATAGCGGAGATTGCTGAGCGTCTGTATCACGAGCCCGCCGCGAGCGACTTCAATCGTCCGCCCATCCCAATTCGCGCTGACATCACAAGGAAAGCAACTCCCGGACCGCGCACCCATGCCACTCGCGATGTGCTGTCCATCCTGGTGGACCACATCGGCCCGCCAACCCTGTACGGCGGGAGCGCCCACGGCCCGAATATCCGCTGGCGCACCGATACGCAGACCCTGTTGCTGGACCACGGAGTTGCCGGACTCCAACTGTCCGTTCACCGGACCTCAGACCTGGAGCGCCGCGAGGCCGCCGTCTTCCAACGCGGCGTGGGCGACGGACCCGGTCAGGAGCCCTCGTTCAGCAGCCTGCCGTACCTGTGGCAGCTCTACCGCGGCGGGCCTGATGCCGTCCCCACAAGCCTCCCTGCCGCGCCCCCGGCTCCAGACTGGCAACGGCTGGAAGAGGCACTGGCATCACTCATGCACGCGTGGTTGCAACAGCTGCCGACCCAAGTCGATGACGATGCTGCAGCATTCAACATCGTCAATCACGCCGATGGGGATCGCATCCTGTCGGTGATCTGCGGCGCGCGGGACGATGTGACGCTGCTTATCGACGACCAGGACGCACCACACGACCGTCACCACCAGACCATGATGATGCGCCGAGGGTGGGACGCCCCGGTCCTCGGCTGGTGGCAAGCTTTCTACGAGCCCACTTCTGCAGCATCTGCAGCGCGCCACGTGGTCACGGAACTTCGTCTTCGAGGCGCGCGTACCCCCCACGACCTGGGCGCCGACCAGATCAGCTGCGCCGATGAGGGCTTGCTCGTCCTGCCCGGCCTGGGCATTCGTCCCTGACCGAGGTCACGTAGAAGGCACCTTGGCCGGGCGCTCCCGCCAGTTCGCCCAAACAAAGATCTCCGAAAGGTCAGAGGCTGATCCCAGGTCCGGCTGTAGAGCACCAGCGGGCCGTTGCGCCGGCGTTCCCGCATCGTACGGCGGCGATTTCCTGAGCGATCCCGTCACTGGCCTGGGCTCAACACGGATTGCACCCGGTCCTGTTGCCAGCGACCGATACCGCTGCGGGGTACGTTGCTTTCACCCACGGATGCGGTCGGCTCTACGAGAAGGACGCCGCTCCCCCGGCCTCGCGGACGAGCGCCACTGGTTAAGGCCAGAGCGGGACCGCGAGAGTCCTTGCTGTCGCGCACCATCAATGTCCCGACTGTGGCTCGGGCGGCCGCTTCCACACAGGTGCCCTGGACGTCCTGGACATTGCTGTCGGCAGACTGCGAACAAATGCCTGCCCGGCACACTGTCTCTTAGACGGACGCAGTCTCGCCACGTGGTTCCGACCTCGGCCTCTGGCTGGCCTGAGCCGTGATCTCCTTCAGCAGCAGGGCTACTTTGTTCGTGTCCTCCAGGACCAGCACCTCCTCCGTCCAAAGGGGCGGAATGCTCTCGCCGGCGCGCTCAGCCACGAGGATTCGCTCGAGGACGTCACGATGGCCGTGGGACAGACCATGTGCGCCCTCGGCCGGGGCCTTGCGGCGGATGTTGACGGCGTTGCGCAGCAGCCAGGCGTTCATGGTCGACCAGGGGCGCTTTCCTTCGGCACCCGGTTCGGGGAGGGGGTCATTGCAGCGCAGGATCCACGACCGCACGGCTGCCCATTCCCTCCGGCCATCGCCGTCAGGGGCAGGAAAGGGGTCGAGCGTCTCCGGCCCGTAGCAAGCGGCGAAGTTGTCGACAGTCTCGGCAGAGATCCCCAGCAGTTCGCCCAAATCGAGTGCGCTCACCCGCCGATCGGTTGGCCGGGCGGCACGAGCCTGCTCGTCGAGATTGATCGTCGTCCTGCTTGCGCTTGCGTTACTCATGTTCGGGTGGCGCTCCGGGTCAAGTCGCGGTGGTGGGGGCTGCTTCGTGAGATGAAGCGTCGGAAGATGAAGATCAGCACCGGAATTTTCGCATATCAGGTAGCTCCGTCAATCAGACGCCCGAGAAGACGACGGTTTGCAAGCAGAGTTCCGGGTTCGAGCACTCAAGTGCCGACGAGCAAGGTGGTCACGCGGGTTCGGTGCAGAACTGCCGGGCACCGCGCAGTGTGGTCCGCAGGATCCGCTGGGTCGCCTGGCTGTCGAGGCGTACGTCGAGGGCTCCGGGAAGGGTGCTGTCGGCCCGCAGGCCCGTGGGCAGGCGGGAGGCGTCGAGACCGTCACGTCTGGCGATGAGGGTGCCGAGCTCGTGACGGCTCAGGGCGTCGGGCCCTGCGAGATGGTGGATGCCGGACGCATCGCTGGAGGCCAGTTCCAGGAGGGCGGCGGCCAGGTCAGCAACGTGCACTGGGCAGCGGATGTCGTCGGTGAACAAGGCGCCGTCAACGGTGCCGGAGGCGAGTTTGTGTACGAGCCGTTCGTGCACGGAACGTCCGTGGCCGATGATCAGCGACGGGCGGCCGACGACGGCCTTTGGATGCACAGCGAGGACCCCGGTCTCCGCGGCAGCCTTGGCAGCGCCGTACGGAGTGATGGGGTCCGGGAGGGCGGACTCGTCGTAGTGGACCCGGGCACCGGAGAACACGGCGTCGGTGGACACGTGGACCATGCGGGTTCCGCGCTTCGCCGCCACCATCGCGAGTTGGATGGGACCTACTGCCGTAATCGCCCAATCGGCCCCGCCGCTCGATGCGTTGATGATGATGTGCGGATCCACCTCGGCCATGACGGCGTCCAGGCGGCCCGCCTCACGTAGATCAAGGGGGTGCCACACGGCCTGGGAGGCGTCGCCGGGCTTGGTCGCGTACGTCGCGGCCGTAGGGTGCCCGGCCGCTCTCGCCTGCCGGATCAGTTCGGCCCCCAGGAAGCCGCTGCCGCCGATGATCAGAGCTGTCATGGGTGACACGGTAGACCGGACCCGGTGGGCGCTGGCTGAGGCCCGGCTCTACCCGTAGCCAGGAGGGCTCATCGAACAGCATTCGGGGCCGCCCTAGGCTGATCGTGAGGCACCCGTAGTGGCGGGTGAGAAGTCGTACAGGGCGAAGGTGGCGACGGGACGGTAGCCGAGCCGTTGGACGAGGGCATTGCTGGCGGGGTTGGCCAGGTTCGTGAAGAGCAGTACGTCCTGCGGTCCGTCTGCCAGGGCGACCCGTGTCACCTCGGTCAGTGCCGCGCCGGCGTATCCGCGGCCTCGGAGGTGTTTTGGGGTGTAGGCGATGGCCAAGCGGATCTGGCCTGCGACCATCGGGTTCACGCCGGCCATGGCGGCGGGGGTACCGTCCGGGGTTTCCCACAACGTGATGCCTCGCGAGGCGATGCGTGTGTCCGCCCACTGTTGGGGATCCCGGGAGGGGGGTTCTCCGTAGGACTCGGAGAAGTCGCGGTACAGGCGCGCGACTTCTTCGCGGTCTCGCTCGCTTGCGACGCGGGCACGGCCTTCCGGGAGCTGCTGTGGAGGGATGAGGGTATCCAGGCGATACAGGCACTGCCGCTCGTGGAGTGTCGGGAGGGCGCCTGTGCGGCGATGCCAGGCGTCCGAGAACGCCGTGGCGGTGTCGTGGTCTGCGTAGATGCCGGGAAGTTGGTGGTCGCGGTCAGCCAGATAGACGGCGAGGGTGTCGGCTTCTTCGGGGGTGAGGGGAGTGAGGTTCAGACGGTGCGGCGGGGCACGGAAGAGGGTGGCGCGGGCCTTGCCCGCTCGCTCCAGGAACCCTAGGACGGGAGCCTCGGGCCCGTATGCGTGCGGTCCGCAGATCCGCACGGTCTCTGTCAGCGTCAAGGGGAGGGTGTGCAGTACGGGCTGCGAGTGTAAGAAGGATCCGGCCCGGGTGAAGAAGTGGTCCAGGTCTTCGGTGAGGTTCCAACCAGCCAGGGCGCTGGGGTTATTGGTGGTCACGGTCGGCTCCGTTCGAGGTCGCGCGTGGGTGGGACGCCCGCAGGGGTGTCCCACCCACGGGTATCCGCTACTTTCCGGCGCGGCCGAGCTGGTGGATGGTCCAGCCCGCCGCGCGCCAGGGCTCGGGGTCGAGGGTGGTGCGGCAGTCGACGAGCAGGGGGTGGGCCGGGCGGCCTGCCAGGGCCTGGGGGTCGGCCTGCCGGTACTCGGGCCATTCGGTGGCCAGGACGACGAGTTCGGTGCCGTCGAGCGAGGCGGGCAGGTCGTCGGTGTAGTCGAACTCGGGGTTGCGGACCATCGCCGTGGCCACAGCCTGCGGGTCGTGGATGGTGACGGTCGCGCCGGCCTGCTGGAGGGCATGCGCGAGCGCGAGGGCCGGGGACTCGCGAACGTCGTTGGTGCCTGGTTTGAACGCGGCGCCCCACACGGTGACCCGGGTGCCCTTGACGGGGCGCTTGCCCAGGGCGCGGGTGATGAGGTCCAGCGCGACGTCGATGCGGCGTTCATTGATCACCTCGGCCGCGCGCAGGAGGGCAGCGGCCTGCTCGGCGCCGAGCTGCTGGGCGCTCGCGGTGAAGGCGCGGACGTCCTTGGGGAGGCAGCCACCGCCGTACCCGATGCCGGGCCGCATGCCGCCGCTGCCGATCCGGGGGTCGATGCCCAGGATGTCCACGATCTGGGAGACATCGCCGCCCGCGGCCTCGCACATGTCGGCGACGGCGTTGATGTAGCTGATCTTCAGGCCGAGGAAGGTGTTCGCGGCGCCCTTGGCCAGCTCGGCGGTCTGCGGGTCGGTGACGAAGAGCGGGACGCCGGCGTCCAGGATGGGCGCGTAGACCGCGCGGATCACCTTCTCGGCCTCGACGGTGGTGAGACCGACGATGAGCCGGTCCGGGCAGAGGGTGTCCTCGACGGCGTGCCCTTCGCGAAGGAACTCCGGGTTCCAGACAACGTCGACCTGGTCGCCCGCGGGGGCCAGGCGCTGGGCGAGGGCGGTGACCTGGCTGGTGGTGCCGACGGTGACCGTGCTTTTCCCGACGATCGTGCACGGCCGGTCGAGGTGCGGGGCGAGCTGACGGATCGCGCCATACACCTGTGCGGTGTCGTAGGAGCGACCATCGGCGTCGATGGGGGTGCCGACGCCGATGAAGTGCAGCTCGGCGAAGCTGGCCGCCTCGCGGATGTCGGTGGTGAACCGCAGTCGTCCACTCTGGGTGTGGCGGGCGAGCAGTTCCGGCAGGCCGATCTCGTAGATGGGGCATTGGCCTGCGTTGAGTCGGTCGGCCTTGGCCTGGTCGACGTCCACGCCGATGACCTCGTGGCCGAGTTCGGCCATCGCCGCCGCGTGCGGGATGCCGAGGTGACCGCAGCCGATCACGGAAACACGCATTGCAGGTCGTCCTTGTCTGGTCGGGGGGCACAGCGGACTCGGTGTGCCCCCCGACGCTATCGGTTGGCTCGTAGGCCCAAGTCGGTTGACACAGTGGTTCGTTGAGATGTTCGACTAGTTGGCACGGGGGTAATCGGGGCACCGGTGCCGACCGACGGATGGCCAACGGTTCAGCCCACGGCGGCCAGCGCGTCGGGCAGGGCCGTGATCAGGAACTCAATGTCGTCGTCCGTCGAGGTCAGCGGGGGCGCGACGACCAGCCCCTCGCTCTTGGGCTCTCCGGCTCCGGTGAACGGGTAGAAGAACACCCCTCGTTCCTCCGCCGCCTTCATCACAGGCCAGAGCTGCCCCGGGGTGAGCTCCACCCCGTACAGGAAGCCCAACCCGCGCACGTCTCGCACCGGCCCGACACCGTTCAGAGACTTCATGGCCTCCCCGAGACGTTCCCCGCGCGCTGTGAACGCGGCGAAGTCGATCGACTCCAGCTCGTCGAGGACGCCCAGGCACGCGGCCGCCATGAGCGGGTGGGTGGCCATGGTTCCCATCGCCGGCAGCGGGTCGGCGTCCTCGTGCCGGATCCACGGCGCGATCTCGGGCGACACCAGCACCGCGCCCACGCCCGTGTACCCGGCCCCCAGTCCTTTGGACAGGATCACGACGTCGGGCTCGCAGCCCTCCCAGTGGTGGCTGGCGAGCGGCGTCCCGGTGCGCCACAGCCCGGTCAGCACCTCGTCGTGCACGACGAGAACGTCCCGTTCCCGGCAGACCTCCGACACCCGCTGCAGGTAGCCGTCGGGCGGCACGAAGGCGCCGCCCGTGCTCCCGTTGACGGGCTCGATCAGCACTGCGGCGACGTTCTCAGCCCCGCGGCTGTCGATCTCCTTCGCGATCTCGCCGGCGCACGAGGCGTCGCAGCCGCGCCCCTCGTGGGCGTGCGTCGGCGGGTAGGGCGCCGGGAAGGCGGGGCCGAGGCCGAGCGCGTCCTCCGGGCGCGGCCGGCGGGCGTGGTTGCCGGCGAGCGCAAGGGTCAGCGCCGAGTTCCCGTGGTAGCTCAGGGTCGACGTCAGGATGTCCCCGCGCCGCTTCCCGTGGCGAACCCGGGTGATGTTCCGCGCCAGGCTCACGGCTACCTCGACGCCGAGCGTCCCGCATGTGGTCAGCGCGACGGAGTCGTCCGGGCGGCCCACGGCGCGGCACAGACGGTCCATCAGCTCCAGCTGAATGTGGGGCCGGACGACGGCGGCGCCACCGAACGAGTAACGGAAGAACTGCTCCTCGATCCTGTCGCGGACCTTGGGGCTGCTCTGCCCCACGTTGGCGCAGAGCAGCCCACTCGATCCGTCGAAAATCCGGGTGCCGCCAGCACAGTGAAGCCATGGCCCCTGCGACCCCACGACCTCGAAGTCCGGCATGGGCCTGGATGACGTCAGCAGCCGCTCACGGCTCTGCGAGTACCGATCCACTCTCGGGAGTCCCTTCTTGGGTGTGCTCACTGGACGGGGCCGCGCACGAGTGCCGTGCACGGCCCCGGGAAACCGTTCCGGTCAGGACTTGACGGCCACCGGCTGCCGGTCGTGCTCGCCGATCAGCTCCTTGAAGCGGGCCAGCGCCTCGATCGCCCCGGCGCGCACGACGACGTCGCCCTCCCGGGCGCCCTCGATCGGGTACTCCTTGAACTCGCCGTTCTCCATCAGCCCCTCCGGGTCGACGAAGAAGACCTTCATGCCGAGAGCGCGGGCTCGGGCCTGGACCGCGCGGCGGTCGGCGTGCAGGCCGACGACGAGGATCGCCTTCGCGCGCTTGTCGAACGGCACGGGCGGGACCTTCTGGTCGTAACGGCGCACGAAGCACTCCGGCAGGCCGGCGCGGGCCGCCAGCAGGTCGAAGTTGTGCTGGATGACGGGGCCGACGAGGTGCCCGGCGTCGTGCAGCTCCTTGAGGATGTGGTGCGCCTGCGTCGGCTGGGCCTCGAACGCCATCTTGAACATGGCGGTGAGCTGCTCGGCCTTCGCGGTCGGGTCGGTCAGCATCTCCTCGATGAGCGTGTCATCCTCCGGCCGCATCGTGAACCGGTGGGACTGGGTGAGGGCGTTGTCCTTCCGTTCCGTGACCCGGTACACCTCGTGGAGGAAATGAAGCGGCGGCACCCCCGCCTCGATGGACGATCCGCAGCCGATCTCGACCATGAACGGCATGTGCTCCAGCAGCTCGGACAGGTCCTCGGCGATCGTCGGCTCGCCGCGCTGCTCCTTGACGCGCATCCCGCCCGCGAGGACGTTCCAGGGGAGCTGTCGGATGGTGCGCGAGACCTCGAACTCGTCGCTGAGGATCACGACGTCGACCGAGCGGAACCCGGGCAGGGTGTCGCGGTCGGCGCGCTCGTCCTGCGGGTGCTCGTCGTACGTGGTGATGGTGACGCGCAGGTCGCCCTTCGACCAGGTGGTGTCGTCCTTCTGCCGCCAGCGGCCCTGTCCGAGCCACGCGGCGATCCGCTTCAGGTACGCCTCGATCTCGGCGGCCGGCGCGAGTACAGAGTGGTAGAGGTACAGGTCCGCGAGGACCAGGCGCGGTACCGGGAAGGTGTGGTCGAGGTCGTACCGGTAGCGGTAGTGCACGACGCGGCGGCGGCCGTGCTCGTCCTCGGCCCAGCCGGATTGCTCGGCGTTCGCCGGTTCCTGTGTCCTGCGCCAGATGCCCTCTTCGATCGCCCGGGGCCGTTCGTGTGCGGCGCCGGCGAAGTGCTTCTCCCAGGTTGCTACCTGGGCGTCGTCGAGCTGTTCGATCACGGGATGGGGAAAGAACATCTCGTCCTCCTACTGGGCGGTGGTGGAATTGCGCGTGGTTCCCTGCCCGGCGCGGCTGCCATTCCCCTTCAGCGCGAAGTGGCCGTCGAATGTGCGGTCGCGTGACCGCGACCGGCCGGGAAGTTGGAGCCCGCCCCTCGTCCTGCGCCACATGGCGGGCAGATGTTGCCCAGCAGCAGGCCGGGGCGGGGGTCTCAAGAGCACCTGCGACGGTGACGCTTTCGAGAACACCACCAGCACGACGGCTGTGGTGTTCGGCTAGCGGGACGTGCAAACGCCTTGCAGGATCTGCAAACGGTGTACACGCAGTGCTCCCGAGCCCCTACGTTGGGTGCACATAGTTGGGTCCTCGCGCGGGAGAAACCGGATGAACGCGGGTCGTCTCTGGATGTCGGAACAGGCCCGCTCCCTCATGGAGAAGCAGGATCCGGGCGGTCTGATCCGTCTCGGCCGTTCGGCACTCGGCTGGCGCCTGGAAGACCTCGGTGCCCGCATTGGCTGCTCGGCCGCGACGGTCTCCCGGCTGGAGCGGCGAGGCCGGAAGGCCGACTTCGATCTGGTGATGAGCGCCGCCAAGGCCGTGGAAATTCCGAAGCATGTCTTAGCTGCGTCTCTGGGTTTAACCAGCGGCCCACCGACTAGAGTTGTGCCAAGTGGGCCACGTTGTGCCGAGGAGGATGACCCGATGCGTCGCCGCATGCTACTCGCCGCCGCTGGCCTGGCAGCTCCAGCCTCCCTTTTGGTGGGCGTGAGCGACGCGCTCGCGAGTATTCCCGACCCGACCGGGTCACCGGTCCCCCTCGACTCGCGGCTCGCAGCGGCCCGCGGGCTCTTCGACGCCGGCCAGAACTCCAAGCTGCTGCGAGCCCTGCCCGGCCTCCTCGCCGACGCGAACCACGCCGCTTCGCGCGCGCACGAGGAGATCGCGCTCGCTCGCCTGTCGACCGCGTACAGCCTGGCCAGCAGGGTGTTGACGAAGGTCGGCCACTACGGCGACTCACGGCTCGCCGCGGACCGGGCGATGCTGTACGCGGAGTGGTCCGGCTCAGCGCTCGCCGCCGCGGCCGCGGCCCGGGAGCTGAGCATCGTGCTCCGCCACCAGGACCAGCCGACCGCCGCGGAGCGCCACATCCTCGACGCCGCGGTCAAGGTGGAGGAGACCGGACTGCGGACGGACGCGCAGTCCTCGGCGTACGCGCAGATGCTGTGCACGACGTCGTACACCGCGGCCCGTGCCGGGCACCGCGAACAGGCGCTCGCGATGATCCGGGAAGCCGCGCGGGCCGCCCGCGACCTGCCCGCGGTCGCCCCCGAGGGGCGCTTGCTCCCCATCACCCCGCCCGCCGTCGACCTGTACGCCGTCGGCGTCCACTGGGCCCTCGGGGACGCGGGCGCCGCGCTCGAAGCCGGCCGCAATCTGCGCGAGGGGCAGTTCGCGACCGCCGAGCGCAAGGGGCGGATGCACACCGACCTCGCGCGGGCGTGGTGGCAGTGGGGCAAGGCCGAACAGACGGCCGCCGAACTGCTGTCGGCGGCGCGCGTCTCGCCAGGCGAGGTCTGTGACCGGCCCGCCATCCGGCAGATCG
This sequence comes from Streptomyces sp. Edi2, assembly GCF_040253635.1. Classification (NCBI taxonomy): domain Bacteria; kingdom Bacillati; phylum Actinomycetota; class Actinomycetes; order Kitasatosporales; family Streptomycetaceae; genus Streptomyces; species Streptomyces sp. Edi2. Next base: position 145,035 of record NZ_JBEJGX010000001.1, read on the forward strand.
TCGGCGACCTTCGGTCCCGTCACCCGCGGGTGACGGGCGTGCGCGAGCTGGTGGCAGCCGCGGGCATGGCGGTCTGATCCCCGAGCAAGAGCTGGGTTCCGCGGACATGGACGAGGCCCTCCCCCAATCGTTGGTGGAGGGCGTGTGACGCCCGGGTTGCCGGCGCTGGCCCGGTGCGCCGAGACGTGCCGGGCCAGCTCGGCGATCACTCTGGGATGAGGTCTGGTGGTGCGGAGGGCCGCACCACGTCCCCTTCGATGTAGGCCGTCTCGCCGGTGGCGAGGGCCTGGAGCCCGACCAGGAGCCGCAGCCGTCCCTTCGCCGGAAGTCCGTCGACGACGCGCAGGGTGGGCAGTACGCGTACATCTGCCCGCGGGTCGCGGTAGATGAGGTGCCCGGCATCCTCACGGGTCATCGAATCAGTCGTCGCCAGCACGTGCGTGATGACCTTCCTACGCCGCGTCTGCACCCAGGCCAGGGCGACGCGTCGTAGGAGAGGTAAGCCATCCGGAGCGCCACGAAGGACGTCCTGGGCGGCCTGCTGTGGGGTCTGCCCGCCTTGCAGGGTTCCGGTGGGCATCATGATGCTGCCGAGGAGGTCAGCGACGACCAGCGCGTCGGCCCCCACCGGGACGAGTAAGGACACCCCGATGATTGGCGGCCGCCAGTTTTCGTACGGGGCCGCCTTCCGCTCAGAAGCGGGATCGCTGCTGCGCACAGCGGGAATGACAGGTGCGGTGATTGTGGGCATCAGGCGGCGCCTGCCGCAGCGGTGACGATCTGTTCGAGGTGCTCCGGCCGGCTCGTGCTGGGGATCGGGGCGACGTCGCTGCCGAGGTTGAGGAGCCAGTGCAGGGGGGCAAGGACTCCGTGCGCACGGGCCAGGACGCCGGCGTCGAACGGCCGGTACGGCACATACGGGATGCCCAGGTCTCGGCAGAGTTCCAGGGCCGGGTCGAAATGGTCGCTCATGTTGAGGACGTTCTGCACGGCCGCGACGGTGACTTCCTTGCTCACCTGGCGAATGTCCTCGGGGGTGACCTTCGACAGGCCGATGTGCCCGATCTTGCCCTCGCCCTGTAGGGCTTGCAGGACGGCGATTTGGTCGTCGAGGGCGACTTCAGGGTCGATGCGATGGAGGTAGCACAGCTCCAGCCGCTCAACACCGAGACGCCGCAAGCTGCCTTCGACACAGGCCCGGAGGTACGCCGGGTGGCCGTGCGGTGCCCACACGTTGGGGGCGGGGCGGAGCATGCCGACCTTCGTGGCGATCAGGACGTTCTCCGGGTAGGGGAAGAGCGCGTCGCGGATCAGGTGCTCGACGGTGTGGGGGCCGTATGCGTCCGCGGTGTCAAAGTGCGTGATGCCGTAGGAGTGCACGGCCTGTCGGAGCACGCTGAGCGCGGCGGCCCGGTCGACGGGATCGCCCCAGATTCCAGGGCCGGTCAGGCGCATGGTGCCCAGCCCGAGCCTGGAGACAGTCCGGCCGGCGATCGTGATGGTGCTGGCGGGAGGTGCGACGGTCATACGGGGGCCTCCTGGAGGCAGATGCGGAGAGCCCGCTCGATGGCGTGGTTGTGGCTGGCGGGGTCGCTGGTGACGCGCTGGTGAGGGATCTGCTCCTCTTCGAGGAGGCCGTGTACGTGACGGTCGACCAGGAGGCGGTACCGGGCGTCGTAATCGTGGCCAGTGTCGACGGGCACTCTCGGGTCGAGGACGGAGGCCAGCAGCAGGTCGTACTGAGGGAGTTGCGTCGCTGCGAGGATGCGAAGGCGCTCGTTCTCCAGCCGGTCGAGGCGTTCGGACCGGTATTCGAGAGCCGCGTGGAGGTAGGCCAGGGCGTCGAGGGAGGCTCGGTCTACCAGAACGACGTCTGCGCCTTGTGCGGCGGCGGCGAGTTGGTCAGCAATGCCCTGTGTGATGATCCACTCTGTGGAAGCGGAGGTGTGGTGCTGCATCTTCGGCAGGCCGATGCTGGCTGCCCGCTTGGCGAGACGGCCGGTGCGGGCCACGGTCACCCCCTGAGCTCGCAGCTCCATTTCTATACGCTTGAGCAGCGTCGTCTTACCGGTTGAGTGGGTGCCGAGCACCCCGATACGGATGGGCCGGTTCCGGGTCACCACAGGGTTGGGTCCTCTACTGGTTTGGGGGCGCCAGGCAGGCCGGGCGGCACTGCCGCCGCGACGAGCTGGTCCCAGGTGTCGTAATGGCGTGCCATGGCGAGCAGGAGTTGCGCCGCGGCGAAGGCATCGAAGGTGGCGCGGTGCCGCTGAGCTGGCGCCTGGGTCAGGTCCGGCTGCACATGGGCGATCAGGTCGTCGAGGCTGTACTTCGACAGTTCGGGGTAGGTGGCCTTGGCCAGCCGGAGCGTGTCGATCACTCCGGCCGGCTGCCACTTCGGCAGGTGCGCGGACAGCACCCGGTAGTCCACATGAGCGTTGTGTGCGGCGATCCACGCGGTACCCAGCAGTGCGTGAACCGCGTCCGCGATCTCCTCCCAGCCCGGCTGCCCGTCGAGGACCTGGTTGGTCAGCCCGTGCACCCCGGCGGCGAACGGTGTGACGGGCCGACGCGGCTTGGTCAACCATGCGCCCGCGGTGCTTGTGTCCGGCCGGCCGTCACGCAGGGGCAGGGCGGCGACCTCCACCAGGTCGGGCGGGTTGGCGCCGTTGCCTTCGACGTCGACAACGAGGAGCGCGGGCCAGGAGGAGAAGTTCATGCCGTGGTTCCGTTCTCCGCCTTCCAGCCGATGGGGGCTCGGCCGTGCTGGCGGTGGTGGTGAGGCTTAGCGCGGTCGTGGCACTGGTAGCCGTAGCCGTGCTGGAGGTAGTAGCGCGGCGGTTCGTCCAGTCCCTCGACGATGATGGCGCGCTCGGTGACCTCCACCGTGCCCGTCGCGCCGAGTTCCCGCGCGCGCTCGGTGACCTCGGCCAGGTCGGGCTTGCGCCAGGCCGATCGGCAGAGGGCAAGCTGCTCTTGGGGGCAGATGGTGCACAGTTCCCTGATGCCGTAGTGGCCGTTGTAGTCGGCCTCGCCATGGGCGTAGGCCACGGCGCAGCTCGTCTTGCGGAACAGGGCTCCCCACGGGGCGGTGAGGTGCTCGGGCGTGTGGAAGTAGTCGAGGATTCGCTTCTCGGCCGCCTGGGGCATGATCTTGCGTCGGGCCGTGTCCTCGTACGGCAGTGGCAGGCCGTGCGCCTCGTAATAGGCGGCGATCTCCTTGCGGAAGAACAGGCCGGTGAACACGGTGGCGTGCGCGTGCGCGGACAGCTCGCGGGCCCGCTCCAGGTGCGCGTCGGTGTCGTTGAGGCCGGGGACGATCGGCCGCCAGTACAGCACGGTGCGGTACCGCTCCGCGTGGTCGAACAGGGTGCGCAGGCTGGTCGCGGCGATGTTGGAGTCGACCGGCTCGATCCTCTCGTTGTCGATAGCCGAGTGGGTGACCAGGACGGTCAACCGCAAGTTCTTGAAGGAGTTGAGGACGGCGCAGTCCTCGGGCTCGACGCGCCAGCGCGTGATGATCAGGACGTGGTTCGTCAGGCCCTGGTTGTCCAGGTGGCGGAGCACGTTGACCAGGTGGGGCTTCACGACGGGCAGCATCGGGTCGGTGGCGCGGTTCAGGAGCTGGATCGGGGTGCGGTGGGGCTCGAAGTACCGGTGGTGGACGAGGCTGGCGACGGCTTCCTCATCGCTCATGAGACGACGGGGCACCTTCATCTCGAAGTTGTCGAAGAGGTGCCGGACGCAGTACCCGCACTCCAGCGGGCACCCGACGATCCAGTTCAGGCTCAGGCCGGACTTGCGGTACTCGATCACGTCGGCGAGCGACGGCTTCAGGCCGCGGATCTTCTGCGGGGACAAGATCGGCAGAGCGCGACCGTGCGGGGCTACGGGGACGTTCACATGGTCCTCCAGAGCAGGGCGAAGGGAGTCACGCGTCGGTTGAGGTGGACTGGAGCGGGACAGGTGCGGCCAGGAGTTCTCGGCAGCCGGCCCCGAACCAGGTGCCGAAGTCTCTGCGGGCCGCATCCGGGTCGTCCGAGGTGTGCACCAGATTCCGCACGAGGCGCTTTTCGGCGAGGGCGCGTTCGAGGCTGTCGTGGCCGAGGTCGCCACGAATGGTGCCGGCGGCGGCCCGGGTCGGGTCGAAGTGCCCGATGAGGTGGCGCAGGCGAGTGTGGATGCCGGGCTCCCCGTAGGCGAGCGCGACCGTGACCGTCTTGCCGGCGTACGCGTCGTCCAGGCATGCAGGGATGTCCCGGTCAGGGAACCAGTCGGCGTCAACGAGGAGGTCCCAGTAGTGCACGTGGGCCTGCCAGGGCTGCACGGTGACGTCGAGGCGGTTGGCGACCGTGACGCCGGCCGCGGCGAACCGCTGGAGTACGGCGTCGACGAGGCCGCGCTGTGCCGCGTCCGGCTTGCACAGGATGACGGAGCACCGGTCGAAGTCGGCGACCTGTAGGCGGATGCCGGGCCCGTACCAGGTGGCGTACTCGCGGCGGGCGGCGGCCGGGTCGTCGGAGGTGTGGACGAGGTTGCGCACGAGTCGGTGTTCCGAGGCGGCGACGGCCAGGCTGTCCTCGCCGAGGTCGCCGCGGATCGTGCCGGCCACCGCGCGGCTCGGGTCGGTGTGGCCAATGAGTTGCCGTAGCCGGGCATGCACGCCGGGCTCGCCGTGCGCCAGGGCGACCGTGACCTTCTGACCCACGTAGGCGGCGTCGATGAAGGACGGCAGGTCGCGCAGGTCCCGGCGGCCGGTGTCGGCGAGCAGGTCCCGGTAGGCGACGTGGGCCTGCCATGCCTGCGCGGTGAGTTCGCGGCGGCTGGTGATGGTGACGCCAGCAGCAGCGATCTGTTCCAGTACGGCGTCCACTAGTCCCCGCTCGGCCGCGTCCGGTTTGCACAGGACGACCGCCCAGCGGTCGAAGTCGATGCCCTCCACGACGGCGCCGCTCGGCGGCTTCCGGCTCACTGATCGCCCCCGGCGGTTGCGCAGGCCGGCCATCGGTTTCCGAGAAGCCACCGCAGACCCGGGTGCAGCGCGGCCAGCACATCGCGGCTCACGGCGTCGGCCTGGTCGTGCTCGATCTGCCGATACGTCTCGAACAACAGTATGGTCTGCTGCCAGTACGCATCGACGTCGAGACCCGCGACATCCTCCGCGCTGTACTGGACCTTGTTTGTGCGCAGCAGCTCCTCGTGTTCGAGGACCCGCTCGATGGTGGAGGGGGTGGTCTCCTGAGACATCGCGGGGAACGGGAAGTGCTGTGGGTGGCGTCGCATGTCCGCCTCGTCCAGCACCCGCTTGACGCGCTCGGCGTCCCGGTCGTTCACGTGCGCCGAGCCGATGAAGTGGGTGTACGTCCCCAGCTCCAGGCCGAGTTGGACGGCGGCGTACTCCTGGATCATGGTGAAGGAGAAGACGTCGGACAACAATCCGCAATCCAAGTCGTTCGCGCGCATGTTGCACACCATGTGCAGACGTCCGCCGCGCGCGAGCAGGTGCAGGCCGGCCAGGCACGCCATATCGGGGTTGTCGCTGACGGCCAGCTCGGCGGCGGAGAAGACCGGGAGGTACCCGCGTTTGCTGTCGGGCTCCGTGCGCAACAGTTCCAGGACCCGGTCGAACGGCGAGATCGTGTCGCCTTCGGCCGCGTTGAAGAGGGTGTAGCCGTAGGCGGAACCACCGAGGTTGACGCCGTCGCGAGAGCTGGAGCGCATGGACGGCGCGTAGTAGCCGATCATCTCCAGGTCGCGGCGGCCGGCCAAGTACCAGAGCGCTTCGGCGAACTGGAAGATCGGGTTGGCCTTGCGCGTCGCCAGGTAGGGCAGTCGTTGACGGGGGTCGGGCAACCGGAAACCCACCCCGATCACCTCGCGCGCTTGGTTGCCGCGCGCATCGATCTGGTGCTCGTGCTCGTTGGTCGCCAGCTTGAGCAGGGCCAGGTAGGCGCCTTCGATGCTGCGGAAGGTAGTCGTTGTGAGCATGCACTCTCCAGGAGACGGTGGAGCTTGCTGATGGGGACAGCGCGTGGGGAGACGACCGTGGGATGGTCCTCTCCCCACGCGGTTCGTCCGGCCCCGAGCCGTTCATGGTCCAGTTGCCGGGTGGTGCACCCGCACGCCTTCGGCGACCTCATGGCCGATGACGGGCGGGCAGCTTGGGGCCGACAGTTCCTCCCTGGTGGAAGGACACCACCGGATGACGCCGACTGTGGTCAACTCGCAGTTCGTGCACGTGGTTTGCAAGAGCTGCAAAGGCCCTTGCGGAGGGTCTCGTTCTGGCGTGCGAGACTACGCGGCGGTGATTCGCAGGTCCCTGAGCTTTTCGGCCAGCCGGGACCGGTGGATTCGGGCGTAGATCATGTCGTGGTCCGAGTCGTCGTCCGTGGCGATGACCTCGACCGACTCCCACAGGTCGTCAGTTGCGATGTGCCTGCTGGCGACGATCACGTCCACGCGGGCGTCCGGCCCGTGCGTCGGGCTGGCCGCCACGCTTGGGGCGTCGGCTGAAGTTTGTCCGGATGCGGCTTTCATAGCCGCCACGTCGACCAGGCCGGCGGTGGCGAAGACATCGTGGGGGTACTGGTCCATGGCCCGAGTACCGTCGGGGAGCTGGTGGCTGCGGTGTGCACGGTGCGGGCGGTCCTCGATGTCGTGCAGCAGCGGCAGCTTGGGGCCGTTCGCGTAGGCATTCGTATCGAGCCCCCCGATCATCACCGCGTGCCGGCTTTCGCCGCTCTCCAGGGTGATCCATTTGTCGTTGAAGACGGTGGTGATCTCGGACTCGATCTTCCGGAGTGTGGGGGAGCAATATGTGAGGTGTCCCGCCATGGCAATGATCGGCGTCGACTCGGGGCCGGCGTCGCGCATCTGCAGGGTGACTGCGCATGGCGGTCCCGTCATGATGGGGTGCGGATTGGGCCATTGCCCTAGCCACCGGAACATGCTCGGGTCGGCGTAGACCGCGTTCCATGCCTTCTCGCCCACCCAGCCCCGCATGCCGGGCAGGTGTTCCTCGGACTCGGCGCGGATCGTCTGGTTGTTGTTCAGGATGTCCCAGTTTTCCTGCCTGAAGAGCAGGTGGATCCCGTATTCTTCCCGGATCTTTTTGTGCCACTTTTTGCGTTTCGCAGCGTCACCTCCGAAATTCCTCTCCGCATTGAGGCACCCGATGTTGACGTGGTCGCGGTCCATGGAATCCCTTCTCACAGGTCCAGATGGGGTGGTCAGGCGGTCTGGCCCTCGACGCGGTAGCCGCGCCGACTGGGGTCGGCGAGGGCGGCCAGGGCCTCAGTGATCCGCCGGTGCTGGTAGGGCTTGCAGTAGCGGCCGAGTTGGCCCGGCGGCACGAAAGCCCAGTCGGTCAGCTCGGGTTCTTCGCCGGGTTTCGCAGCCGGGAGCGTGATGGTGGTGTCGTCCGGGACGGTGCCGCCGTCGAAGACGAGGTTGATGCCCTCCACCGCACCGGTGTCTGGGTTGGCCGGTACGTAATCCGTGATGAGCAGGTCGCCTGGGACCAAATTGGCCATCCCCGTCTCTTCGGTGCCCTCGCGTCCGGCGGCCAAGTGCGGCATCTCGTCCGGCAGGGCGCCGCCGCCGACCAGGTGCCAGCCCACCTTGTAGCTCGGCTTTACCAGCAGCACGTGACCGGCGGGGTTGCGGATTAACAGGAGTGCGCCGACGCGGCGTTGTCCGGGCTGGGCGTAGTCGGTGTCAGCGTGCATGTGGATCCTCCAGTTGGTACGGGTTGTTGACCACGGGGTGAAGCGGCGGCCACCCGGTGACGTGTGAGTACATGCCCGGCACAGAACACTGCCGGTGGGTGGACATCGGGAAAGCCGTCTTTCCAGAGGCGGCGTGCCTACGACGGAGCACACGAGGTCAGATACACCCCGTACGTACGGACGATGTTGATGGCCAGCCCCGCTTCGGAAACGGCAGAGAGAGCCTCCACGCCGCGAGCGATGCGACGCACGGCGTCTACTTGCCAGCCGTGCGGCAACGTCGTTAGTCGTCGGTGCGCGACAGCTCCGCGCTCGCGATCCTCCGACAGGTCCCAGTCGGCGCCCCAGCCCACCGCGCTCGGCGGCTTCTCGCCCCTTGCGGCGCGCTCGGCGGCATCGACGATCGCTACATCGAGCGGGGTGCGAGGAGAGGACTGGCGGGGGGCGGGATCGTAAAACGCAGCTCTACGGCTGAGCGGTGGCCTCTGGTTCCCCAGGATCGCTGCCTGCCAGGGCCCAGGAAGCCGACGAAGACTGGTGCAGAGGGCGTCGGCGTCGGCACCGCCAGGAACCCCACCCGGAGAAACCATGTCGCACATTTGGGCGAATTTGGCGAGCTCGCCTAATAGATCTGCGATCTCATCATGGGACATCGCCTGAACCGAATCCGTCCGGCTCAGCAGCCGGTACATCGCCGCGTGGTCCCAATCCGGCAGGGAGCCCCAGATGCCGCAGGCCCTTAGCTCATCCCAGATGAGCAGTGCGGCCTCCTCGGTGGAGGCCGGCGGAGCCTCGCCCTGGTGCGGGTGCCACTTCTGAAGTCCTTCCAGCGCGTTGAGGATCTGGGGGAAACGCTTGGGATTCTCGGCATAGGCAGGAGAGATCTCGAACGAGCACTGACCGAGATGCTGCTCGAAAAGAGCGCACGGCGTAAGCGACCTATCGCCCGTGCCTCCGGTCCGGGGGCAGGGAGTACGGGCGATGAAGTGGGGCTCGAGGAAGTCTCCCTGCCACGTCGCCCACACGGCGCCGCCCCGCGGCCCTGGGAGGAGGCGCGCAATGCCGAAGTGATCGGCCGTTCCGTCGTGTTCGGCTAGCTCGCACACGACGGAGTTACGAAGCATTCCGGGTGTACCACGTGCTGCGTCGTGGGCTGGTTCCCACATATTCCTGGTGACAAGAATGCGCGCGCCACAGGTACGCGGTCGCGTTGACGACACGGATAGATCCTTCCTCTCCCTATTGGGCGTAGATCAGATGGCCTGGATGCACGAAGGTCGAGTTCGGTGGTCGTCCTCAAGTACCCCTCGTGCTGGATGGACCGGTCGAGCCACCGGCCGGCGGATGCGGTGTCGTGAGCGTGGGCCCTTGCGTGGTGGTGCGACGAGTGAGCAGGGGCGGTCCGGAAGTGGAACCGGCGAGAACGGCGTAGTGGACGGCCTCCCACAGTGGGCGGATGTGGTGGGGCTCGCCGCGCAGTGCCACGGTGAGGGCGCCGGTGGCAGCCCAGTCCGGAACAGCCTCGCCATCGAGAACAGCCTGTACCGCACCAGGTGACAGTTGTCGGTGTGTCATCTCGCTGATCGCTTCGGCGGCGGGTTGGCCGAGGGCCAGGTGCAGGCCGCGGAAGGCGCTGTGCAGTTCCTTGGCAGCCACGTGGAGAGGCTGCCGTGACGGCCTTTGCACACCATGGGCGCGCTCCCACAGTGCACGCACGTCGTCGGGGCGGCCAGCGAGCGAGATTGTGAGGGCCTCCGTGACGGGCCACGGCGGGGTGCGTTCACCGGTGAGCATGCGGTGGACGTAGGAGGGATCTACGCCGAGCATCGAGGCGGCTGCCGCCACGGTGGACCCACTGGTCTTGTGCAGTTGTGAGAGCGCCGCGGCCAAGGGCTCCCACGCGCGAGCGGGCCTCTCCAGGGGTGTCTTCCGGTAGCGTTCCCCGCCGGCGCGCTCTGGACTGGTTGGCTGACGGGCGCGGTCGCGGCGGGCCAACAGGCGGTGAACTGCGGTACGGGACCAGCGGGCACGCACGGTCGAGACGGCGGCGCCAGCGGCCTCGGCCACTTCCTCCCAGCCGCCGTTCCCCTTACGTACTGCGGCATGTACAGCGGCGGCACGGTAGCAATCCAATTCGGAGCCAATTTGACCGGCTAGGCGCAACAGTTCCCGCAGGTCTGCGTCGGTGTGTTCGGCGCGCACAAGGCTGCTGGCCAGCGCCTGCAGTGACTCGGCGACTGTTCGTCCGCTGACCAGCACAGGCACTGCTGCCGCTCGGGGTTTCCTGGCGTCGCGTTGTTGTTGTGCGGAGCGGCGGCAGGCGTCGTTGCAGTAGGACCGGGGCCGGCCGATCCTCGCAGGCTGACGGATGGGTGAATGGCAGTGACCGCAGTGCGAGTGCAGGGCCCTGTTCGTGGGCTTGATTGGCTCTGGTGCGGCGCACCAGACTTCGGGGCCGCCAGCTCCCGGTGGGCCCGGTGGTGCCGGATGTCCGCATGGCTCACGGACAAAGTCCGCCGGTTCGTCTTCGTCGTTCTTGGGCTGATGTCCAGTGGCCCGCAGTGAGGAGGAAGGGGTTCCGCAGAAGCATTCCGGGAACGCGTCGGTCGAAGGGGCTGGCTGGACTGCTTGCGGTTGGAGAATGGCGGGTTGGCCTGTGTCCTGCTCGGGGGCACGGACGGTTTCGAGGCCGGTCCGCGCGGCCGGCTCACAGTCTTCGGGGCTGGTTACAGCCGTATCGTGAGTTCCGGCCAGGGGCGGAACACTGTCCGTGGGGTCGGCCATGGTCGTTCCTCAATGCTGCTGGGCTGAAGGGGCGTTGGTTGGACGCGGACGCGGCGTAGCGAGGGGGTTAGGCAGTACTCCGAGGTTCGGGCGGGCTCCGTCATATGCGGCACGTACGGACAGTGGTGTCGTGTTCCGGTAGCCGCTGCAGGGGAGCGGTCGGCTGTCAGCAGCGGGGCGCGGTGTCACAGGCGGGGGTGGCCGTTCGGCCGAGTGACGAGTCCGGCTCTGCTTGGTACAGCTTTCTGACGAGCTGACGGGCGACCACACGGTGGATTGCGGGTTCCGTGAATCGCACGATCCGCTGTCCCTGCGGCCGCGGCGGATTAGTGGGCGTGTAGACGGTGCCGATGTAGCCGATTCGCTCGCTCTCTCGGACACGCAGCGCCACGTACCCCTCACGCAGCTCTGGGCAGTCCCGGATTGCCCTGTGTGCATGCATCCGGCACATCGGAGGCACCGTCGTCTCCAGATCCCGCGGCCACATGTCGTCCTCGCCGCGCCCCAAGGAGGGCAGGATCCACAGCATGCCGTGCACCTCCCGGACGTCAGGGTCCCTCGCGTGTCCGGGCCGCTGAACGTCGGGATCCTGTACGCATGCCGCGCATTTCAGGTGGTCCACGGCGTACGTCTGGCGGTGGGTCTGATGCGCGCCCCAGTTGATCCCGCCGGTAGCCGTGCCTCCCCAGCGCTGCAGTAGAACGCCGTCGTCGTCGCGATCCTCAGGCCGCTCAGCTTCGCCGTAGGTCAGGGCGAGGTCTTGGTTGAGATAGACGGGGACGTCGACGGGGTGCTCGTCGGTCCACGGAGCGATGTGGAGGGCCGCCGGCGCGGGTGGGCCCTGGTAGGGGCACAGGGAGTACGTGGGGGCCGGCGGCGGGTTTGTGGGGCTGGTGGTGGTTCGGGCGGGCATGGAATTCTCTCGGTACGGGCCAGTGCTGGCTGGTGGAGGCGGATGAGTTGTCGTGCGGGGTCAGTGCTGGGGATGGCCGGCCACGAGGAGCACCACGACGAACACTGCGAAAACGGCGACCGCAGCCCCGGTGGAGCTCGTTGCGACTCGCATGAGCCGTAGCCTCAGACGGGCGCGACGGCTTTTCTCTGCAATCCCCCGTTTTCCGGTGTGCGGAGGGCGCGACTGGTGGGTGGAATCGCCCTTCACTGCGCTCCAGGAAGGGCGATGAGTGGGGCTGGGTGCGTCGGCGTCGGCCCGGAGATTGGGGGGCCGGTTGCGAATCGTCGGGACCACTCGTCCTTCGCCTGGCCCAGGGCGACCTCGCCCAGGCGTAGCAGCTGGATGTCTGAGGTGCCGGCTGGCGCGAAGATGTGGTGGGCGTCGCGCAGGAAGCGCTCGATCGGCCGGTCGGTGAACAGGCCGCACGCGGCGTGGATATCCATCGCATCGCGCGCGGACTCCAGCGCCGACTCCACGTTGACCAGCTTGGCGTTCATCAGCTCGGCATCGCACTGCAGGCCCTGGTCCAGCAGGTGCACCGCGTGGTACGCGGACAGCCGGGCCAGCAGCAGCCGCGACTGGATACGGCCGAGCTTGAGTTTGATGGTGCTGAGGTCGGCCAGGGGCTTGTCGTAGCGCTGGCGCTCCGCGCAGAACGCCGTGGTTTCGTCCAGCACCGCCTGATGGATGCCCAGCGATACGGCGGTCAGGTTCGGCCTTCCGTACAGCATGCTGGAGGAGTACGCGACGGATAGCCCGTCGCCCTCCTGGCCCAGCAGATTTGTCGCCGGGACGCGGCAGTTGTCGAGGAACAGTTCGCCGAAGCTGAAGCCGTGCAGGCCCATCGCCGGCTGCTGCGGCCCGACCCGGAGACCGAGGGTGTCGGACTCGACGAGGAACGCCGACAGGCCCTTGGAGCCCTCGCCGGTGCGGACGACGACACCGTGCAGATCGCCGACATGGCTGTTGCCGACGTAGATCTTGCGGCCGTTGAGGACGTAGTCGTCGCCGTCGCGGACCGCGGTGCTCTCCATGCCCAGAACATGGCTGCCGGACAGCGGTTCGGTGACAGCGATGGTGGGCAGGCAGTCGCCTGAGGCGATAGCCGGCAGCCAGGATTTCTTCTGCTCCTCGCTGCCGAAGTGGACGATCTTCGCCACGCCGAGCTGCGATGCCTGCACCATCGCGCCCATGGCGGCGCTGACCCGGGAGAGCTCCTCGATGATGATCGTCTTTGCGACATGTCCCGCGTCCAACCCGCCGTACGCACGGTCGACCGTCACACCTATCCACCCTTGTCGGGCGATCAGACGGGATAGGTGGTGTTCTGTGGCTCGATGCCGCTCCATACGCATGATGCGGGGGGCGACTTCGGCTTGCGCAAACGCCCGGACCGTTTCGCGCAGGCGGTCATGCGCATCAGTCAGGAACCACTCGGGCATCGGATCCCCTCGTCGGGCTGGGCTGCGCGTCGGCAGCGGTGGCGAAACGCTTGGGAACTACGTCGCGGGCAGCGTGATGCTTCCCAGGCTCGGTCCTGCAGCAGCTCTCCGCCTCTTCGGCCCTGCTCGCACCGCCTCCATGCCCCGTCGGCGGGCGGGATCATGTTGGTGGGCTTCGGCATGGGACTCCTCGGGGCGAGACGGGCGCCGGTCGGCGGCGGTTTTCGCGATGTGGAGCGCTGACGTTGTGCTGTCCTCCCCGGCCTGCCGGTGCGGGCTACTGCGGTAGCCGGCGGCCGGGGAGGACAACCGGTCCTGTCCCGTTCGGGGTATCGGGACAGGACCTGCGCCGCCCGCCCGGGCGGGCGGCGCAGGGAAGCCGCGCGAAGCGGCTGGCTTGGGTGGCAGACCTAGACCTACCTACGGGTCAGGGGGCTTCAGTTCTCGTCCGTGGATCCCGTTGCAGGGGTTGCCGCGAGGGGCGACGAGCACCCGGACGGTGAAGGCCCCGATCAGCAGGGGGGTGGTGACGGCTCTGGTCATGTGGTCAGTGCCTCCCCGAAATCGACGTTGAGAGGGTCGTCGGCCTGGAGGGCTCTGGTGACGTGGCCGCGCAACACTGCGTGCGGCCCAGAGGTGGCCTTCAGCAAGGTGCGGAGCAGAAGGTCGAGTTCACGCACTTCTTCGACGTTCAGAAGTGCGAGGGCGGCGTAGGTCTCCAGTGACATGCCTGCGGCGTAGGCGCGTAGCAGGTCCAACGGCCAGTACGGCAGGTCAACTTTGTCCTCGAGGGCCACGGAGACCAGCTCGTTGGTGATCGCCAAGTGCACCGTCTGCGTCCACCGGGTTCCTCTCCCCCCGTTGAGGTGCCTTCCCACGGCTGCAAGGCCCTGCCGGGCTTCCAGAGGTGTGGCGTAGAGGCCGCAGGCGGTCAGGGATCGGTGGTCTGCTCCGTGAGCCAGCTTGCGCACTGCCTCAAGGTCACGTGCGCTGAACAGGGCGGTGAACTCACGCTCTGGGGCATCGACCCGCAGGCTAGGGAGTCTCAATGCGTCGTTCACAGCTTGGCTCCCACCAGGTCGAGCAGGTGGGATGCAGCTAGTGCGAGTCGACGTAAGCGGACGACCGCCGGGATCGGAGCATGCGAGGTTGCTTCGGTCAGGGCATTTTGGGCGTTGCGGATCGCCTGGTCCATATCGTCGCCGGGGAAGTCGGCCCTCAGACGGGCGGGGATGCCGGTCAGCTTTTCCAGGAGGTTGGTGCATCGCAGTGTGAGGCGACGGACCTCATCAGGGTCGAGCGTGACCTGCGCGGCGTGCAGGCCCAGAACGTCCTCAAGGAGGTCATAGGTCTCCTCCGCCCTTGCGGTGTCCTCGCAGACCTTCCACAGCACCAGGCATTCCAGAATCTGCTGGGCCATGTCGCAGTCCACGTCTGCCGCTCGGCTCGACACCGGCTTGGCAGAAGCAGTCCTGCGAGGCAGCGTGCCGGGATCGGCGAGTCTCATGGGCGTGTCGAGTGCTGCCGTAGCGGTCATGGAATCTCCAGAAGGCGAGAGAAGTTGGCGCCGGTTGCTATGAGCGGCCGTGCAGATGGAGAGCGCGCTCCAAACCGGGCCGCAGGCCCTGGGCATCGGCCAGCTCGATGCGGGCGGGTGTCCTGGCATGCCAGGGGGGCGTGTCCCAGCGCACTCCAGGTGTGGGCGGCAGAGCGACGCGACCGTCCGGACCGGAGACGACGGTTACGGCGTCGAGTCCCTGCAGGTGGCGCGCAGTCCCGGGCTGGACGAGGAAGGTCACGCTGCTGCCGTCCTGGAAACTGGGGATCAGGGGGACGTTGGCACCCTCGCGATCCAGCCACATCAGCGCATCGCGTCCCACGGCGCCCGAGACGGTCACCGCGTCGAACTTCTCGCACAGAGTCTCGACTACAGCATGCGAATCCGTGCTTAGGAGGTACGCGGCCTCATCGGCGCTGAGGGAATGGCTCCCAGCCACGAGACGCCAGTCGAGCAGATCCGTGTAGGCGTGGACCAGACGCGAGCCGTCCCGCGTTCGTGGCGGCCATAGGGAAGTCTTCATCGCGTTCTCCCAGAGCTGTGCAGCACCTCGTCGGCGGCGCGCGGGAATAGGGCCGATTTGCCTCTCTGCGGCGGTGGTTGGGGAATACCGTTCACATTGAGCGAACCGCTTCGGAGTGCTCTTGGGTATCCCTGTGAGTGCGTGGATGCGGATAACGCTGATAAAGATCGTTTCCGGGACGGGGGCGCAACCGTGGCACGTGAACGCAACCTCCAGCTGGAGGCCGTCATCCGCGAGCTTGGCTGGTCGCAGGACCAAGCCGCCGCTCACTACCGGCGCACGGCCGCAGAGAATCCGACCAACCCGCCGAGCACTGTTACGCGGGTACACATCAACTCGTGGGTCCGCGGTAGCCGTCCGGAGGGCGCTGTGCCCTCTATCTTGTGCGAGACGTTTACGCGTGCTCTGGGACGCGTCATCACGCCGGCCGACATCGGCTTGGCTGCTAATGGCGATGACGTGACGGAGCCGCCAGGATGGGACGTCGACACGGTGACCGCGCTGGTTGACCTGGGGGGCAGGGACATGGACATGGGCCGACGGCAGGCGCTGGTAAGCGCGGCCTACTCCGCAGCTGGACTTGCTCTGCCTGGAGATCCGTGGTGGAACCAGCGCCTGGAGGTCGCGCAGACCCGCCAGCCACGGTTGGAGCGCACCGTCACGTCCCGCGACGTCGAGGGCATCCGAGAGATGACCGCCTTCTTCAGTCAGCGCGATCAGCGCCGCGGCGGCCGTGCCGGCCGTACCGCCCTCGTCGGTTACCTGCGCACCGAGGTGGCCGAGTACCTGCGCAGTCGGGCAGTCTCCGAACAGGTCCGCAGGGAACTGTTCTCCGCCGCCGGCGAGCTCGTTTACCTCGCTGGCTGGACTGGCTTCGACGCGAATGAACACCCGCTCGCCCAGCACTACTTCCAGCTCGCGACTCAGCTGGCCGCCGATGCCGGAGACGGACCGCTCGCCGGCCACATCCTGCGTGCCATGGCCCACCAGGCGGTCGACCTTCACCAGCCGGGCCGAGCGCTCCAATTCGCGGATGCTTCCATGGAGAGCCGTCGATACAGCGAGGCCACTTCGCGGGAGAAGGCACTGCTGGGCGTCGTGCACGCGCGCAGCCTTGCGGCGGCCGGCCGAAAGAGGGACGCGGGGATTGCGCTGAATCGAGCCGAGGACGACCTGAACAACGCCAGGGACGGGGTGGAGGAGCCGAGCCGGGTCTTCTTTTTCGGAGAAGCCAGCCTCGCTCACGAAACCGCCTGCACTCTGCGGGATATGGGTTACCTCGAGCGGGCCGAGGAGCAGTTCCACCGCAGCGTCCGCACACGGCTCGCCCAGCCCTTCGCCAGGACGCACGTAGTCACTCTGGGCTACCTCGGCAGCGTCCAGGCTCGCCGCGGGCACCTCGATGAAGCGATCGCGACGTGGACCAAGGCGCTGGATGCGATGGACGGGGTTCAGTCCGGGCGGGCGCGTGAGGCCGTGGTGCAGATGCGCAGGTCGCTCTCCCCCGTCCGCGGGCGCGGTGGTAGCGCCGCAGCGGAGCTGGACGACCGGGCCCGTGGTGTTCTGCGCCGCGTAGGCTGACGGCGCCATGCCACAGAGAACCCACGTGACCCGCCGGCCGGGCTCGCGAGCTGGGTGAGATTGGGGACGCCAATGACGAAGCAGGCCGAGCCGCAGCGTTTCGAGGTTGAGTCGATCGCCACGGTGGTTGGGGGCCACAGCGCGCCGGGAGATGACTACCAGGGGGCAGTCGAGTCGATCATCCGCCTTCACCAGAAGTACTCGCAGGAGACCTTGGCCGGGCTGCAGAGCTTCTCCCACCTCGTCGTCACATGGCGCTTCCATCGCGCTTCGCCGGACGATGTCGCGCTGCACCTGCGCAGCCCCCGAGGCAACCCGGCGTGGCCAGCCACCGGCACATTCGCCCACCGCAACCACCGTCGGCCGAACCAACTGGGAACCTCGTACCCCAGGCTGTTGAAGGTTGAGGGCCGCGACCTGCATGTCACCGACTTTGATGCTGTCGACGGGACGCCCGTGATTGACCTCGCCCCGTGGTACCCGATCATGGGCCCCCGCGGCGGAGTGTTCACACCGGACTACGTCGAGGAGATGCTGTCCCGGTACTGGGCGCCTGCGGCAGAGCGAGAACACTGACGTCATGGCCGTTGTCCCGCCACCGGCTCCAGATCGGCGCATGCCGCGAGCCAGCCCGGCCCGCCCTCGGCCGGCTGCACCCAGATGTGTCCCTTCCTGTACGTATTGGGAGGACCCTTCAGGACGACGGTGCGGCCTGTCTTAGTGTCGAATCGGGAGTCCGGCCCTCTGACGTCCACCTTCTTCATCCGCGTCTCACTCATCCGACAGTCCCCTCTGACGCAGTCCAGCCGGCCACCGCACCGGCGGCAAAGCCGACCTGGAGCGGGCTCGTGGGGGCTCCGAGGGCGCGCAGGCACCGGCGATGACCGCTGAAGGCTTTGCGTGCGTGGAGCCAGCGCTCGTTGTCGACGAGGTACCCCTGGCCAGGGCTCAGCGCGACCGGGTGTTGATGGGCGTCAATGACTTTGTAGAGGCGTGGGAGGTGGCGCGTGACCAGCGGGCTGAACCGTGCTAACCGGTCCTGTCGCAGGCGCAGTGCGATCCTTCCATCGGGGTATGGGGTGAAGACCCGCGCGGGATGTCCGCCTCCGTCGCCGTAGAAGGCCGTGCCTGGCTGGGACAGTGCATCTGCCGCCTCAGGCCACCGCTCGGCCAGTTCGGCGTATATCGCCTGGCCGTCGGCCAGAAGGATCTCTCCACCGCTGCCTGCCGCACGCTGACAGGCCAACAGCATCAACTTCGGTGGATGCGGGACGCTGGAACTTTCGGTGTGAGCCAGCAGTGCGCCGTTGCCGAATCCAGCGAATCCCGCTTGCTGGGCATGCCGTCGCGTGTCGTGGATGGTCGTCAGCCCGTCCGGATCGCTGTCGCGGTGAGCAGCGATCTCCATGACGCGTCGGGCGAAGTCGAGAACAGCCTGGCGAGAGGTGAGGAAGTCGATCAACACCAGGCCGTTTGCGTGCAACCGTTCGAAGATCAAGTTGTCCGCACAGGAGTTCCGGTGGTCAACGTAGTGATCAGCAAAGATCTTGTTGGTCAGCACCACATGCTCCTCCGCACGTCCGCGTCGTTTGCGACCAGAGTCAGCACTGTCCAACTGCCTGGTAAAGCGACGGATTGTCGACTTGGACAATTCGGCCATGCGGCCCGGCTGTTGAGACTCAGGTGCTACGTTCCGAGTGCCCGGTCCGCCGATGACCTTCTGAGGTGTTCCATGCCGTACGTGCCGCCGCTGTGGCCGGTCTCCGTGAAGGGCGTCGCCTTCGATCAGGCAGAGCGCGTCCTGCTCCTGCGCAATGAGCGGGAGGAATGGGAACTGCCCGGCGGGCGACTGGAGATCGGGCAACCGGACGAGCCGACACAAGTTGATGTCAGCCCAGAGGAAGCCTTGGAGCGAGAGGTATCGGAGGAGACCGGCTGGCAGGTCACGGCGGGGCCCCTTCTTGAAGGCGGCACCTGGATCTACGAGCCCTTGCCTGGGCGCCGCGTCCTGATCGTCACGTACGGCTGCATTGTGCTCAGTCCCGGCCTCAAGCCCGTGGTCAGCCACGAGCACAAAGAGATCGGTCTCTTCTCCGCTGACGAGGTAGCACACCTGACCATGCCGGAGCGCTACAAGACGTCCATCGCCACCTGGCAAGCCCACACCTGCAGGTGAAAGCACGTGTCCGAACTCCCCTACCGAAACGGCTCTGACCCCTCTGCACGCCCTTTGGCTCGTCACGTCACCTGGCACTGGGCGACCCCACAGGCCCAAGCGGTACTCGCCACACGCGACCTGGCCGCCATTCTGCGCTTCCACCGCCGCGTCCACGGCCAGAGCCAGGCCGAGGCCGCCGCCATACTGGGCTACGACAAGACCTACATCTCCGCCCTGGAACTCCAGAAGCGCACGATCACCGACGTTGGCTCGCTCCGAAACGTCGCAGACCGGCTCGCCCTTCCCCCGCACGTCCTGGGCGTCACTGACCCGGCCGACACTGACCACCGCGCCATGCTTCAGTTCGGCCAGTCCACAGTGCGCCTCGCCGAGATAGCCCGCCAGTCCGGCCACGCCTCCGAAGCTGTCACCGAGCTGTGGCCACTCGTCGCCCGTCTGGAAGCCCGCGCTGCTGACGGGCACACCGAACGCGATGTACTGCGTCTGCTCGCTCACGCCCGGCTGAGCCTGGGCACCGCCCTGGGCAACGTCTTGCCCGAAGAGCACCTGAGCACAGCAGCGCGTTGGACCGCCAAGAGTCTGGACCTCGTGTCCCACCTCGCCGAGGCAGCCCTCACATCCACGGCACTGCGCATGCACGGCAACGAGCTGCGGAAGGCCGGCCTCCACGGCGCCGCCGTCGACCGCCTGCTTCGGGCCTCCACACTCACGCCGAACCAGGCTGGCCGCGCAGCCGTCCTGCCACTGCTCGCACGAGCCGCCGGAGCCCTCGGCAACGCCGAGTTGTTCGACCGCACGCTGCGAGAAGCACAGCACCTGCTCCAAGACGCTGAACACACAAGCCTTTTCAACCCCGTGGCACTGTACGAAATCCGGATGCGTGGCCTCGTCGCCACAGGCCGTCCTCGTACAGCCATACGAGAGGTCGAATGTGGTGCGCCCACCGCGACTACGACGGTCGCACCACAATGGCGCGTCATCGAGCTCATCACAGTGGGACGCGTCCGGATGCTCGCCGGCGATGCCAGGGCCGCTGCAGATCTGTTCGACGCCGCAACCCGAGAGGCCACCGTCCAGCGCCTGCCGCACCAATTGCAACGCATCATCAGGGCGAGCAAAGACACCTTGCCGGAGACCTCGGACGCGGCTCTGCTCGCCTTGGGACAGATCCGCACCGAGATGGCAGCCTGACGACGGTGGCTCTGGAGTGCTGGCATCCTCCACCCGGACCACAGCTCCGGTCACTGCCTGGAAGCGAGCACCGGAAGGGGCAGACGCCGCAGGGGCGCGTAGGCCATCTCCGCAGCGCCGACTCGGCAGTTCGGCGGCCGGCAGGTGCATGCCGATGTGGTCTGCGCCCCTATCGTGCCAGCGCCGCAACCACAGCTCCGTCGTACGACGAGTGGTCTCTGTCTCGGTGGCCGTAGCCGGCATGGTGCCCCCTGTCGTCATCGCGTCCAATGGAGCTGGTGCAGGATCCCGACTTGGCACGTCGGAACCTCGAAGAGGTGAAGCAGTACCGTCCTCACCGAGAGCAGAATGCGCAACCGTGGCATTGCACCGGTGATGACCAAAGCGGTGACTACGTGCGGGTGCGACGGAAGAAGCCGTGAGATGTCACCGGTTCTTCTCGCATCGGCGTCAGAGGATTACTACGCTCGCAATAGCGTCATGAGGAGGTGGGCATGGCTGGACGGCACTCTGTCTCTTGCGCCCGGCAGATCCGTGAACGAGCTACGGCGCAGGGCCTGGCCGTGGACGCAACCGTGGTGGCTATCGTCCGATGCTGCGGCGTAAGTAGGCTACGTGCGCATCGCTTGGCCAGGGGATGGACACTGCGTGTTGCTGTCACGGAGTACCGCCGGCTAGCCCAAGGGGTTGCCGGAGCCGCGCGGCTCGATGAAGACCAACTGCGAGGGTGGGAGACGAAGCCCGACCGGCGCCCGCGCATCCAGACAGCGGATCTGTTGTGTCGGGTGTATGGCACCACACTCCAAGGCTTGGGCCTGGGCTTGGCCACTTCGGAGTCTGATGCCGCGTCCACGGACGTGGGGCGACGCACTGACTTCCAGGAAACTGTACGCGGCGGTCTGACCGCTGCCGTATTGCTACCGCACACTTACCCCGAGCCAACGAATTCTCTGGGCCAATTGCTAGAGGACACACGGCGTAACGTCGACCGGGCCCTCGCTCAGGCCACGGTCACCCCCTCTCAGCTTGACCTTCTGGAGGAACGGTTGTTATGGCTGCGGCAGCAGTACATCTTCACCGCACCCGTGCCCATGCTGAGCCTCCTTCTCACCGAGATGGCCGAGGTCACAACGCTAGCCACGCAGCGCCAGCCTGCGGTTTTGCAGATCAGGTTGTCCGAGATGACGGCGCTGCTGTCCACGCTGGTAGCCGACGCGTTGATGAAGCTCGGCGAGCTGCAGCAATCTCATGCCTGGTACGCCACCGCGCGGACCGCAGCCGACGATAGCGGGAACCTCGAACTGCGAGCCCGGGTGCGCGCTCAGGCCGCGATGCTCCCCTACTACTACGGCCCTTTGGGATCGGCAGTCGAACTGGCCCGCGATGCCCGTCTGCTCTCCCGGCACCGGCCAACACCCACCAGTGCGTTCGCGGCAGCCGCCGAGGCTCGTGCCTTGGCCCGACAAGGGGATGAGGCCGGTGCCGTGGCGGCTATGCAGTTCGCTCGACGGGACTTTGACCGCTCCGAGCCCAGTTCAAGCGATGACGCCTTTGCCTTCCCGGAACGGCGTCTGCTGCTATACCTGAGCGGCGCACTTACCTTCCTGGGGCGCAACCGGGATGCCCGGGCGGTGCAACAGCAGGCACTCTCCCTCTACCCCGACGACAGTGGCATCGACCCGGCCCTGCTCCGTCTGGAAGAGGCGATCTGCCTCGCTCAGGACCACAGCCCGACCGAGGCATGCCAACTCGCCGCCGCTACCTACCTCAACCTGCCCGAGGAACACCGCACCCCGATTCTCGGCGCACGAGCACGCAACGTCATCGATGTCCTTCCCCCTGCCATAAGGGCCGCCCGGGCGGCTCGGGAACTCGGGGAGATCCTTCAGCTGCCATCAGCACCGAGGTGACAGCCGCGCCACCCGTCAGTAAGCCTAGGTCCATGACGGAACCGACACCGCTGCACGGCGGCTTTTCACCGAGCGAGCTCAGCAGCCTTCTGGACCGCGCCTGCGCAGTCGCTAACCTCAACAGCCGTGGAGCCCGACTCCTGCGCGGACACACCAACGCCGTCCTACTCCTCGACGACGCACCTGTCGTCGTCAAAGTCGCCCGGCGCGGGTCGTGCCTGCAGTCCGCCCAACGGACTGTTGCCTTCGTCCAGTGGCTCGAGGACCAAGGCTTCCCCACCGCGCCCCTCCACCCCGTACCTAGACAGCCCATAGAAATCGAAGGCCACGCCGTCACCTTCTGGACTTACCTCCCGCAGGCGGGGCCAGAGATCACCGCGGCTGACCTAGCATCCCCCCTGTCTCAACTCCATCAGCTGCCGCCACCGCCCATGCCGCTCCGCAACCTGGATAACCTCACGGCTATCCGCCGTTCACTGGGCGCAACCCAGGCCCTGCCTGCCTCAGATCTCGACTTCCTCAGCCGCCGCGCCGACGATCTGGAATGCGCTCTTGCCTCCGTCACCTACGCCTTGCCCGGTGCGGTCCTCCAAGGCGACCCGCAGCACCGCAACGCCCTCCGTGACAGGCAGAGAACCGTACTGTGCGATTGGGATACTGCTGCCATCGGACAACCAGAGTGGGACCTCGTCACCGTGGAGATCCATTGCCGGCGGTTCGGCCATGGCCAGGGGCACTACAACGCCTTCTGCGATGCCTACGGATTCGACGTGACCGAGTGGCCGGGGTACCCAGTACTACGAGCTATCCGCGAGCTCCGCATGATCACCACGAACGCGCGCAAAGCCGATCATGCTCCTGGGACGCTCACTGAGGTCCGGCGCCGCATCAAAGCACTCCGTGTCGAAGAGGACACCCTGCTCTGGAGCATCCTGTGAACCAGGATCGTGGCAGGCATGCCATGGGCTCGGAAAGATCTATCGCGCCGTTCGACAAGCCTGCCCTGGCAGAGTCATCTCCAGCCGCCGACCAGCCAGAATTCCCGCTTTGGGTAAAGCCCCTGCCAGCAGCTGATGCGCTGATTTTCTAAGGTGGACATCCCATCAACGAAGGACATCCAGTGCCAGAGCGAAAGCGCGTCACAAGCCACGAGCGCGAGACCACCGTGCCAGCTCTCAGCAGCGAAGAGCAGGCGTCGAAGTGGAACGTCTTCGGCGAGGAGACGATCTACGAGAACCCCTGGGTCACCGTCGCGCTGGCCGACGTCCAGCCACCAGTCGGCGAGAGGTTCCAGCACCACAAGGTCTATCTGCCGCCAGCCGCGGTGCTCGCCATGCTCGATGACCAGGACCGCGTGTTCCTCATGTGGCGCCATCGGTTTATCTCGGACACCTGGAACTGGGAGTTGCCCGGCGGGGTCGTCGATGCCGGCGAAGACCCTGGTGCCGCTGCGGCCCGTGAGGCCATGGAGGAGACCGGATACCGGCTCACCGGCGACCTCGAGCACGTCGTCACATTCCAGCCGATGATCGGTACGGTCGCCTCAGCTCATCACGTCTACGTGGCTCGCGGAGTCGAGAAGGCCGGCGAGCCTACCGAGAAGAACGAGGCCGCGCGCACCGAGTGGATCCCGCTCGACCACATTCCCGTGATGATTGCGCAGGGGCTGATTCAGAACAGCGGCACGCTGGTCGCCGTCCTTCACCTGCTCGCGACACGCGACCGCGCCTAGGACGCCTTCGAGGTTGCTGCGAGCACCTGTGCAATCCGGCGGCGCTGGCGTACGGAGCTGGTCAGTGCCGCCAGGTCCTGGGCTCGCTGTGCTTGCTGGTGCGCCTCCTGCAGCTCACCGCGCCGGGCCAGCACCACTGCAAGATCGCACCGGACGCCGGCCTCGGCCCGGGTGAACCCCGACAGGTCCATGCTGTCAACCGCCGCCGTCAGATCCGTGAGTGCCTCATCAGCGCCCAGCGTCGCCAGGCAGTTGCCGCGCCACCGGTCGAGATGTGAGCCCCCCAGGAAGACGAACGGCAGAGCTGGGTCGGATGGATCAGCCGGCCGTATCGCCTCGGCCTGGTCCATCCCTCTGCGGCACGACGACTCGTCCTGCGCGGCCGCGTGCGCCTCTGCCTCGGCGGCGAACAGCCACGCCTGCATGAGCGGCGGGAGCCGCGTACCCGCTTCCCGCCGCGCATGGCGAATCTGCTGGATCGCAGCTTGCGGGCTTCCCAGATCCAGCAGGATGTACGCCTGCTGTGCTGTGGCGTGGGCCAGGAGGGCCGGTGAAGCGGACTCGCGTGCCGCGTTCTTGGCGGTCTCGTGCAGTTCCCACGACCTTTGGAATCTTCCCAGGTCGAGCGCCTGCCATGCGGCGAGCGTGGATGCCTCGGTCAAGGTAGAAGCCAGCGTAGTCCGCACATTGGGCGAGGACCCGAAGCGGAGTAGCTGCTCCATCTGCTGGACCTGCGCCTCAAGTTGCGGCAGCAACGTCCCTGCACCAAGCTGCCGATCCAGTTGCCGCATGGCGTCCACCTGCACTGCGAAGAGGCGGGCCACCGCGGGCTTCACGGATGTGGCGGCTCTCAACTCCCGCCGGAGTGCTACCGCATCATCGCCTTCCGCTGGTTCGATAGGCAGCAGCAGCGGGCGTTGCCTCGGAGTAGCCACGAGCGGCTGACCGCCCGTTGTGGCGCGTGAGCGCGTCCTCGATTCCCCAGCATCAGCGTTCTCCCACGCCCGACGGGCCAGTCCCAGCATCTTGCCGGGGATGCCCAATCCATCCGCAATCCGCTCGATCACGGACATCTGTGTAATTTTTCGCCGTCCTGCAATGACGTCCGAGACCCGGCTCGGCGTCAGTTCGCACTGCTTCGCGATCTGCGTCGGGTAGAAGGCTGCGCGCTGCGCCATCGTGAAGATCGTTCCGATGTCCCGATCTCGGCACGCCGCCTCCATTTTGGGGTCGTCAAGTATGCGCGCCGGGAGTCGTCGTCCCCCTCCGACTGTGCGCATCGGCATCGCTCCTGGGCACCAGACGGCAAACCTACCCGCAAGTTTACCCACTTGGGGATCCCCGCCGGGCCTTATCAGCAACTCCCGATCTATGGAGGCTGAATCAAGCGATCCGCATTAGTTCGAATACGGGGAGAACAGCATGCTCGCTCAATTCCAGGCCCATGCCGACCGGCCGCTCCACGGGCCTCTTCCCACGCCGGCCCTGGCGCACGCGACTCCTCGAACAGGCCAGATCACGATCTACTCCGCTTCCTGCACTCGCGGCGCAGAAGCCCGTCGACCAGAGACGGTCCGAGGAACCCGCGCCCGGTGGACCTCAGGCCGGGTAGTCGTATGCAAGCACGTACGCGGCGGCATCCATCGTCGTCTCTTCGACGCCGATCGGGTTTCGTGCGGCGTCGTATGCGATTCGGTACAACCTGAGCACGAATCGGTCGGCCGGGATGGACAGGAGGTCCACGTCCTCGCTGCTCGGCATCTGACTGCGGCCTTCGACGTAAATGCGCGAGGGCTGCTGGCCCAGGGCCTTCAGCGTGACGGCGATGTCACCAGGGACGATGTGGTGGAGGTCTGTCCGCTTTGCGTCGACCAGCCCGTGCGGCAGGAAGGTGCGGACGTATTTGACCGGCCTCCTGCCCAACGAGAAGCGAGCAGCATGACGCAGGACTGTGTCGCTCTCGCCAAGTCTCAGAGCTCGAGCTACCTCATCTGGCGGCGTCACCTCCTCAGCCGCCACGCAGTCAACGTCGAGCGACTGCCCGTCAGTTGTCTGCCAAATGGTGTTGCCGTCTCCCCAGTGATCACCCCCGGTGTACGGGAGGCCCTGATGTGTGAGGGCGAGCTGCTTTTGTACGTAGACGCCGGATCCCCGGCGTCCTTCGAGATAGCCCTGCACTTTGAGCAGTGCAACGGCGCGGGCAGCCGTGACGTGGCTGACCCGATGCTCGGCGGCCAGCTCGTCTTCGCTCGGAAGACGCTGACCGGGTTGAAGGTCCCCTGCGTCGATCGCCGCGCGGATTTTGTCAGCGATGCGCGTGTGCTTGGGCCGCGGGGAAGCCGGCGCGTCTGTCATGGATCTCCCTCTGGGTCTTCTTAGCGACCTGATCGTACGGGTGGCCCTCGCCGGGAGGCCATGAACCCGCGCCGCTCAGCACCGGGGCAGACCATCCCCAAAAAAGTTCCATAGGGAACTCCGTGACCTCCATAGTGAACTCCTTGATCTCCATAGGGAACTCTGGTTCACTAGTTCCGCGCCAACAGGGCTTCACGAGGACCCTGTTCGGCTCTTCAGGCGCTGGCTCTGCCTCGTTTCCACGTACCTCGGCCCCTCCGTGACGGGTGAGGGACGTGGCAGCGAGGGACCGGCCAGGACCGGATCCCCACCTCACTGCCGTGCAAGCGGTCGCTCGCAAGCGCTCGCTGCTCCCGCGACGAGATGGACAAACCGCCCGGAAACCTCCAGCGAAGGAGGCCGAAGGAAGCGGCCGTTCTTTGAAACCTCCACAGCGTGATCCACCGCAGCACGACAGCCGTGACCACACCGGCTGAGGTGAGTGGAGATCAGCCGGCCGAGAAGGGGCCCTACGCCCACGACGTATCGCGCAACCGGCTCAAAAGAACGACGCGGCAGACATTCACCGCACACCGTCCGGGACTGTCCTCCCCGGCGTAGCGGTCCGCGTCTAGATGAGGTCAACGCGCGCTGGAAACGCGCACCGGTTCACCAGTAACCGCAGTCGTCGACGCCCGCGCACACCACGGCGAGCGCCGACGGCCGCGGCCACTGGCACCAACCCCCGCCCCGCTACTCACCACATCCACGGCAACGAGATAGCCGGGCGAACACCATCCCGCTTGCCCGCCACATCGAGCAGCGAACCTGAAGGAGGAACCTATGGATTGGCGCTTCCGCGCGGTCTGTAAGGAAAAGGACCCAGAGCTCTTCTTCCCGATCGGCAATACCGGACCCGCGCTCCTCCAGATCGAGGAAGCCAAGGCCGTCTGCCGCACTTGCCCCGTCATGGAGCGGTGTCTGCAGTGGGCACTCGAGTACGGCCAGGACTCCGGCGTCTGGGGCGGCCTGAGCGAAGACGAACGCCGCGCCATGAAACGGCGCGCCGCCCGCAATCGGGCGCGCAACGCCAGCGCCTGAGCCACAGACCGCTGGCTCCGTCCCTTGCTCAAGCCAAGCGGTAGGACAGCGGTCGCCCATGACTCCGAAGCAGCCCCGGGGCGCCATTCCCCGGGGCTGCGCACAGTTCCTCGGCTGACAAGGAGATTCTGTGACCAGCAACATCATGACACGCCCGGCGCCCCGCCCCATCAGAATGGGGCGACAGGCCATCGATCCCGATGCCGCCGCAGGAAGCCGCGGAGACTCCAGTCGCCGCACGCCGACGGCCGACGAAGAGAAAGCGCTCGGCGAGCTGGTGACGCACCTGCGCCAGGACGGTGACGACCGGGCGCGCCGCGGTGGACGAAGCGCCGCCCGTACCGCGCAGGAGCGCAGGAACAGGGTAGACGGCCGGCTCATCGCGGTAGCCGACCATCTCGACTCCCACCGACCTGCTGACCGGATGGCGGGCGCAGCCCTGCGGCTCATCGTCGAGCGCCTGGTGGCCCCGGTTGACGTCGAGATTTTCCTTCGTCTCGTACCGCCCACGCAGGGAATGCCGCGCGGGATTTACGCAGCGCGTCTGCGTGAGCTCGCGGTCGCATCGACTCTGGCTACCGCCTGACCCACCGCGTTGCCGGGACGCGAGATGTCCCGAAGTCGTACGCAAATGCCCTGACCCGGAGTGTGTGCTCTGGGTCAGGGCCTGCCCGCAACCTCACTGAACTGAGGAGCAGCCGTGTCCAATCCTACCGATCACTCCGATCCTTCCCCGTCCGATGCCGAGAAGGCCGAGCCCGCCCGGTCGACGGCCGAACCGTCCACCCTCCGTGCTCCTTTGCCGACGGTCCCCGCCCGGGTGGCCGCCGCGAGGTACCACAACACGGTTGGTTCGCACTGATGGGCAGGCACAACTTCCACTTCGCCGACCGGCGCAGCTTCAGCCGCCGCACGGACACCGGCGGATCCGCCCTCCCTGCCTCCAAAACGCGCGGCGGGCTGCTCCGTAGGGGGACCTGAAATGGACACACAGCAGCAGGTATCCCGGGGAGCGGATGAAGACGTGGGCGCCAGTCGGCGCCCTGCTCTGTTCCACCGAGACCCCAAGGGCGGCAGCCCCATTCCCCTGGACGGCGCCGCAGTTCAAGCGGCCGTGCTGGATGCGCGGGAGCGGCGCCGGCGCCTGTTCGTCCACCAGCAACCGATTCGCCCTGAGCTCGCCGAAAAATACGCAAACAGGGCGCTCCTGAAGGAAGGGGTGACCGGATGACCCTGCACAGCACCTCCACGCAGGCCGGAGCGAAGCCGGCAGCCGAGGGACCGCGCGAGTCCCTCGTCCGGCAGGCTGCGGAGGCCATCGACGCCTTCTACGACGCGGCCGCCGCTGGCAAGGCCGATCTGGCCCCTGAACATCAGAGTGCCGCCGCCCAGACGCACCGCGCCCACCAGTTGGGTATCACCGACGTGGAGATCACCACTGCCCGCCGGAACGGCGGCATGGTCACCCTCTACGTCGGCAGGCACCGGCTGTCCGGCGCCGCAAGCCAGCCCCGACTGTGCGAGGCCGATGCCCGAGCGTTCTGCGAAGAGCAGGTTCGGCGCGACGAGCAGGACGCACCCCTGGAATGGTCGCCCGACCCCGAAGGCGAATGTCCCCGTGAGTTGTTCACCGAGGACGATCGGGGCGACCTGCGCGAAACGGGCTACAGCATCCAGCCCGTGTCCGTCCTCCTGGTCTTTGATCCCGGCCCCCCGGCCCAGCACGGTGTTTGACCTGATCGTCGGCCAGCAGGGACACGCGCCGCCGGACGACCGCCTGTTGACGACACATCAGGCACCCGAGCCACACCACAGATCACCTGGGCTCCGCCAATCGGCGGGGCCCTCTCACATGAGGAGTCCCATGAACCGCACAGCACGCATAGCCATCGCAGTCGCCGCGGCCATCACCGGCCTCGGGCTGGCCACCACCACTGCCCAGGCCGCCATCCCTAACCCGGGCCCCACCGGCACCCACACCGAGACGCGGATCGACCCGGCCACCGGCCGGCCCGCCCCGGCGCGGATCACCGAGTACCCCAGCATCACCATCCGCCCCGGCGGTCAGCAGAGCGCGTCCACCTCGATCGCGCCGGCCCCCGGCACCGACGGTCTCTTCCTGCGCGCCGCCAACGGTGGAATCAAGGGCCTCATGGCCGAAGGTGACCAGGCGCGCTTCCTGGCCTGCCACCCGACGAACCCCAACTTGGCCTTGGTCCGTCAGGTCACCCACGGCCACGGCGGGTGGGGCGCCTACGTGGGATACGTGAAGATCAGCGCCACCACGGAGCCCGGCCGCATCCCCTGCGCCGGATAGCCGGCGTCGCTCGCGCCCGACCAGAGGACAGCCAGCAAGAGGATCCCCGCGCCGAGCAGGCGGTGGGCTCCCCCGCTGTCATTTCCCTCGGGCAGCTCATGTCCCAAAGCACTTTGAACTGCGCGCCGGTCAACGGCCGCCCACCGCGGGTCGGGCCTCTCACGAGGCCCGACCCGCGCTTTTTTGTGAACGGAGGCAGGCGTGTCACGCAACAAGAAGAGGAGCCGGAAGCCGTCGCCCAAGCCGCGCCCGCGCCAGCTGTCCCCGGCTGAGCAGCCCAGCCTCGGCCAGGGCGACGCTGTCATCGACGATGGCCGCCACAGCGCCGCGAAGTTCGTGCTGCATGCCCGGCTGGCCTCGGCGGCCCGCGGAAGGTGCGCTCAGCTATCGGCCGAGGCGACGGCAGCCGAGGCCCGCGCCCGGGCTGACGCAGTGCTCACAGACGCCGAGCAGAGGGCCCATGAACTGACCGCCGAGTCCAAGCAGGCCGCCCAGCTGCTCCTGGACCGGGCCGACAGCGAGGCGCGGCGGTATCTCGATGAGGCCGGCGAGCGCGCAAATACAGTCCTTTCCGAAGCCTCGCTCCGGGCCGAGTCCCTGAGGGCGGAGGCCGAAGCGGATCGCCAGGACGCTGAGCGCTGCAAGGTCGAGGCAGAGGAGGCGGCCGGCGAGGCAAGGGCCGAGGCGCAGCGCGCAGCCGAGGAGGTTCTCCAGAAGGCGGGCAGCGACGCCGAAGAGATCGTCGAGGCTGCTCGTCGTAAGGCAGAAAGCACCCGGGCCGATGCAGCTGTGGCAGCTGAGCGCCGGCGTGAAAATGCGGAGAAGGCTTCCGCTGATCTTCGTAAGGAGGCCCAGGCGGAGGCCGCCCGGCTTCGCAAGGAGGCCGCGGAGCTTGTCACCGCTGCGCGTTCGGATGCCGCGGAGGAGCGTGCCGCTGCCCAGTCCGAGGTTGAAAGGGTCCGGCGGGAGAGCAGTTGGGAAGCTGAACGCCGGCGTGCCGAGGCCGACGCAGAACTGGCGGACGCCCAGCGACGGGCAGAGGCTCTGCAGGTTGAGGCGGACCGCAAGGTCAAGATCGCCTCGGAGGATGCGGGCCGAGCTGTTGCGGATGCCGAGGCAGAAGCCAAGCGCCTGCTCGAGGAGGCAAAGCGGGAGCGGGCCGCGCTGATGAAGTCAGCCACCGAGTCCCTGGCCCAGGCCAAGGAGCGGGAGACGGAAGCGGACGCTGAGAAGCGTGCGGCGAAGGTTGATCGGGAACAAGCAGCCGAGCTGATGCGTCAGGCGACTGATCGCACCGAGCGTCGGCTGGCACGCAAAGCGCTTCGTGAGAACGATCGTGACCGTCGTCGGGACAAGGCCAAAGCCCGCAAGCTGGAGAGGAATCGACAGCGGGATCAGCGGCGTGCGGAGCGTCCGTCCCTGTCGGAGCGGACGCGGCGTGTCGTTCGCCAGCACGCCCGGCAGGTAATGGTTGTCGGTCCGATCACCGCGCCGATGGCGGTGGCGTGGACCGGCCAGGCAGGCTTCGCCGAGGACGTCCTCGGCTGGGTCATGCCCTTCACCCTCCTGTTCGCCGCCGGGTGGGAGCTGTCGACCACATTCGTCGGCTGGATGTACCACGAAGCACGGAAGGCCGGCGACGCCGGCACCGTGTACCGGGTCGCGACCTGGGTGTTCGCGAGCGGCGCCGCGGTGATGAACTACTGGCATGCTTCCGGCGCGGTGACAGGCCGGACCTGGGACTGGTCCCAGCGCCGGTACGTGGACCACATCACCTACTGGCACGCCACGCCCAAGGCGGTCTCCTTCGCCGCGATGAGCCTGGTCGGCATCATCCTCTGGGAGCTTTACGCCTCCTTGCTTCACCGCAAGGAGCTTCGTAAGAAGGGGATGGCAGCAAACGCCCGGCCGAAGATCCCCTTCATCCGGTGGCTGCGCTTCCCCCGGCAAGCCTTCACCGCCTGGTCCCTCGCCATCACCGACGCCTCGCTCACGACGCTGGACCTGGTCTGGGACGCGGCGGAGGGCGAACTCGCCCGCAAGCGAGCGATGGCATCTGCGCGGGCCGGGCGCCCGCTTCCGCGGACGTACAGGGTTGTCCCCATCACCGCCACTCTCCTTCCCACCGGCGTGCCGGCCTTCGCGGGAGTCCAGGTTGGACTCGCATCGAAATCCGGCCCAGCACTCCGCGCCGAGACTGAGAGGCGAGACCCAGTTCAGGGGTCTCATGAGAGTGGTCTCAGCGAGGGTGAGACCGACGTGCCCGGTGAGAGTGAGAAGAAGGCTGATGAGACCGGGCCAGGTGAGACTGAGACAAAACCCCGTGAGACCAGTCCGCCTGAGAGTGAGACTGAGGCGCCTGCTGAGATCGGCGCACCTGAGACTCAGCCGCCGACTGAGACGGAGGGTGAGAGCAACGTGGTCTCACTGAGCAGCAAGCAGGCCGAGATCGACTACTTGGTGAAACTCATGCGGGAACGCGGGGGGCCCAAGACAGTCTCACTGGAGGAGGCCAAGAGGTACATCAAGCGCTCCCAGGCTACGGTCGACCGGCGCTTGCGAGATGCTCGCGAGCTCGTCAGCGGCTCAAAGGGCGGGAAGTCTGAGATTGGTTGAGTCTCAGGTCTCATTGCCACTGAGACCTGAGACTGCAGTCGCGGTCTCAGTCTCAGGCCGTGCCTCAGTCTCAGTCTCAGTGAGGGTGAGACCCGTTCCGTGAGACCCGGGTGAGACTGAGACTCGCCCTGAGACCTATCGCGTGAGACCGGATCGCTGAGACTCACTTCGCGAGCTGAGAGTTCCGGTCTCACGCAAGTGAGACCGGAGTTAGTTCGCGAGACTGAGAATCAAAGCCTGGAACTGAGACAAGGCCAAGTGAGACCAGCCCCGTTGAGAACGGATGAGACTGGCCGCTGATTCGCAGTTGGCCGGGGTCAGCGATGAGACTGGGCTCACGACTAGTGAGACCGGCCGGATGTTCGTGCGTTCCAGGCCGGCGGCCCGCTCAGGGGGCACATCGCAGCTGCTTTGCCGCCCGATCTGCATCTGCAGTGCTACTCGTTGCCCGCCAGTGCGGCAGAGCGTGTCGCACTGGCTACTGCTTTCCCCACCACGCCGGTAGCGCCTCGGCCTATAAGCCCAGGTAGGAGCCGTATAGGCGGTGGTAGGCGGTGGTAGGTGCGCGACTTCGCCCCTCCACCGCGAGGGGAGCGGCCGCTCGGCGGCCGCGCCATGCCATTCGATCCCGACGGAGCTCCCATGCCCTGGCGCCCCATTGCCCGCCTCGCGGCGCACCTCAAGCACCTCAAGACCTGGAGCGCGCACTGCCGCTTCCCGCACGATCCACACCCACCCGAACAGGACCGCCCTGTTCCTCACAGCGCAGCAGGAGATGACTGCAATCTCAGCGAGGACACACCTGCAGGTGATCCCACCGGGCCAGCGGCCTGTCTCACGGTTGTCCCCGACGACCCTCGGATGCCCGGTGACGACGAACTCGAGGCCCAGCGCCGCGTGATCGATGCGATGCGCACCTGGGGGTGGGAGCGCATGACAAACCCCCACACGAAGTGATCTTCAAAGGGGTTCAGGTGCCGTCGGGCCTGACGGAACTACCGGCTCGTCCCGGTGCCGCCGCGGCGCGCACCTGCCTTGGCGCTTATCGCCGGGGACGTCTCGCGAGCACCGGCCATCCCCACAGCTCCCTTCGCTACTGCCAGGGGACTCCGCTGCTCGGGATCGCACCACCCGGCACTGCGCCGAGAACCGTCTGTACGCCAGCTAGGAGGCACGATGAACGCAATCCGGTGGTGGAGCTCCCACCGCCCTACCGAGGGCGCCCAGGAGGGCACACAGGCCGTCTCTGGAACCGCCAGCGACGAGCGCGAGTCGTGGCTCACCCGCATCGGTGCTCTCACCTCCCCGCGGGAGGCTGAAGCCCCTGCCCCCCGCGCCACTCGCGTACAGATCGCGCCGCAGATCGCCGTGGAACCGCCGTCGGTCTGGAAGGAGCCGCGCGAACTCGCCCTCGCCGACGAGCAGTCCCAGCCCACGACGGCCACCGCAACGAAGGCCGCCATCGCCGTCAACGACGGGCACAACGTCGATGGTGCAGTAAAACGGCTCGGGGACTGGATCGCGGCAGCGACCGGAGGCTCGAAGCCGACCGTTGTGCCGCCAGCACAGCCTGAAGAGAGTCCGGTCGAGAAGGACCTGGAGCTCGAAGAGCGGATCGCCCAGATCTTCGGCCGGGCGGTCGAGCAGCTCGGCGACCTCTACCGCGACGACCAGGCGCTGGACGTGCCCCACCGCGTCCGCGACCAGCTCAGCGAGTGGTACCACGACGAACAGCCAACGGAGCAGCAGCGCGACGGGGGTCGGTGGCGCCATTCGGGCGGAATCTGGCGGCTGCTGTATACGGGCGCTATCGGGTGGGTCTCCTGGCGCCTGACCATCCCGCATCACGTCAACCACCTGATCTGGGACTTCGCCGAACAGGGCGAGGGCATCGGCGGCGGCATGGTCATCGGCGGCGCAATTGTCCTGGTCAGCTCCCTGCCGGCCGTGTGGTGCATACGCCTGGGCCGCTCCTACGACAACAGTCTCGGCGAAATCCTCCGACACCGCGTGACGCTGTTCGCACCCCTCGTCGGCGGCATCGGCAGCGTCCCCCTGCTCGGCTCGATTCTCGGCCTTGCCCTCTACACGCCGGGCCTCGGCGTCCACCTGTAAACGGAGCTTCCACCACCATGATCAATTACATCGATATAGCAGCCCCCGCCGCCAGCGAGGGTTTGGGCAGCTTCTTCGGCACGATCGGAAGCGGCGGAATCGCGCTGATCCTGACCGCAGTTTTGTACTTCGGCATCAAGGAGCCCAAGAGTAAGGGCGGCGGCGGTCCGAAGGGCAAGGGCGGCGGAGGCGGCGGAGGCACCAAGGTGCGGCACCGGCTCGAATGCGACCCGGCATTCTGGATCGGTTACAGCGCCGGCGTCTTCTACACCGCAGCCGGCAACATCTGGGCACATGCAGGGCAGGCCAGCGTCTCGCTGTCCAAGCTGGTCACCCACCACACCTTCGGTGACGTGGGCCTCGGCGTGGCTGCCGCACTCCCCGCGGTCTACATGTACTACCGCAAGCCCCGGGCGAGCGTGGCCGCGTTCCTGGGCATCTTCTGCGCCACCGCCTGGGGCCGGGCCGGGGGCATCTGGGCGATTCCGCACACCCTCGTCGAAGCCGGGGCTCAGGCGATCGGACTGACCGGCTGATGAGGACCCCACCCGAGGACGATGTCGCCACCACGACGCAGCGAGCCGGCGTCGACGGCCGGACAGAATCGGAGGCTCCCATCGAAGACGACGCCCCAGGCCAGAGCAGGCTTCAGCCCGACGAGCATCGGGAGGAGCCCCGCTCTGGGGCTGGCACGCCCGCCCCGGACTCCCGTGCCGAGCCGGAGCTCCGTGCGCCCTGGGTTCTGGCGCCCTGTAAGCGGCTGGCGGAGCGGACGCGGGCCCTCGCGCAGCAGGCGATCGAGCGGATCCTTGAGTACGCGAACGACCCACCCGACGAAGGGGAACGCCCGCGCCTGTCGGTGCGCGCACTGCTCGCTGAACTCGGCCGCCCGTTCACGGGCGGCTTTTTCGTTGTGCGGGAGATCGCTGGCGGCACCGTCACCCTCATCGGGATGGGTCTGCGGTGGCTCTTCGAAGACGGCGTCTCCAGCGCTGGCGGCCGGGCCTTTCTCGTCGGTATCGGCATCTACATAGCCAGTCAAGAAATCAAAGAAGACTCGCTGTTTTGGGGCTGGGGCCTGTGCGTCGGCGTCGTGGTGTGGTGGGCGGCCGCCTGGCTCCACTCGCCCCACCGCCAAGACCGCACCGGCCGGCCCCGCCACGATGGACACGAAGGCAGCAACGACGGCGCCGCGAACGACGCCAGCTCCCCGGCGCCTGAGGAGGTGAAGGGCTCCAGCCTGGAGACACCGCGGGAAGTCACCCCGGAAGAGGCAAAAAAGGGACTCATCGAAGTTATCGAATACACCGCGGAGAAGCTGGACTTCCGCCGAACCCGAAAAGGAGTGCACCTTGCCGAGGTTCTCGAAAACCTCCACGAACGAGGGTCTCTCCTGAATTGGGGCGTGAAAGACTTGCGGATCTACTGCGAGAAGGTTCTCAAGGTGGAGATCAAGGATGTGAACCGGAAGGAAGGAGAGAAGCAGAAGAACAAGCCGGGAATCAGGTACGCCGCGCTGTGTGAACTCCTTGACGGGCCGAAGGCCCCGTCGCACTCCGGGAAATCGCCGGCGCACCCGGTGCCGGACCTGACCCGCGTGGTCCCCATTCCGGGCGGCGGGACACCGGCCCTGCACGGTGCCCCCGACCCGTCCGGCGAGTGAGGCCCTGGGCCCGCCCCCGCCGGCCGCCCGGCCGGCCCCCGGCCGCTGCTTCAAAGGTGCGGCCGGGGGCCGGCCGGCGCCTTCCCCGCCCCCACCCCCGCGGGTCACCACCGTCACCTACCTAACGCACCTACCGGGCCTGTGACCTGCAAGTACTACCGGCCACCTACCACGCCTACCCGTGACCTACCCTTCCACCTACCGGTAACGTCCAGCACCCAACCACCCCCATACACAAGGGAGCTGACGTGCTGCCGTTTCGCTACGTCCACCGCTGCGGCCACTGCCGCACCACCTCACGTGAGCGTTTCCGCTCCCTCGGCGCAGCTGAGGAAAAGCAGCAACAGCACCGCGACGAGTTCCACGGCGGAGACGTCCCCGACCACGACTACATCGTCCGCATCCCCTTCGACCGCTCACGGCGAAGGGGCATCGACACCCCATACGTTTCAGCAAAATTCGTCCTGATCGTCCTCGCTCTGCTGTTACTTGCCGCCCTCAATCAATGCAGGTAGCGGCATTCCAGCTTCCTCGCGCCCGGTCCTTGATAGGCAGAGTTGGTGCGCCGCTGTGTGAGTGACCGATCCCGAGAAGAGCCGTGCTTCTACCGGGTGCGGTCCGTCATTCGAAAGGAATCCGCCCGTGCCGGAGGAGAAGCCAGCTGCGTCCATGCGGGGATCAATGCCAAGGGTCGTGATTGACCCTGGCCTTCCGGAGCACATTCAGAAAGCAATCCTGGACTCCGGGCACCAGGATCTGCTGGCCCCCGCACCGGATTCAGAGCCAAGTCCCTGGTGGGGCCTGTGCGCCCCCATCCGGACGGAGAGGGCGCTCTTCGGCGTCATTGCCTTGAGCTGGTTCCTGCCCCTCGGACGGCACGTCGTCGGGCTGGACGGGGCGTCCGTCTGCAGTTGCGTCGCGGTCGCGATGGCCTACTGGTCGGCACACGCCGTCGCGAAGCGGAAGGCCAGGATTGCTCACTTGCGTCAACTTCGCGACGCGCGCGAGCACTACGTCGTCCCCGAAGACCTCGACAAGTCCACACGTGAGCTGGTGGCTCGGGCGCACTCGGCGATGCACACGATCTCTCGCTCGTCCGCGCACCGCGAGGGGCTCATCGACCATCAGCGCGATGAACAGCGCTTTCCCTTCGAGGCGTGGGAGATCGCCTCGGACCTGGCGGTCTACAGCCGGATGGTCAAAGAAGCGCCGACTCAGGGCAAGAGCGAGAGGGCTGAGAAGCAGCTCCAGGAGCTGCGTCGGAAGCTGGCCCTCGCCCTGGACGCCATCAAGGACAGGGTCCTGGCACTGGAGGCATACGCCGACGAGGCTGTCGAAGCCGACCGGAAGCATGCCGAGCGCCAACAGCGTCAGGAAATCGCTGCCAGGGACCAAGCAGTGCTCGACCTCATGGCGAACTCTGCTCGCCATGACCGCGCGTCCGCTGAGATGCGCCGTGCGGCTGAGGAAACTGCCGCCGTCTCGGAAGCCTTCGACAGCGCAATGCGGTCCACGGAACCGGGCGCCGACGTGATACGCCCGCTGTCCCGAGAAGCGGATTGATCTGGTCCCGATGGCATCGGCACGTACGCCGTGCTGCCGGCGGTTCGGGGCACCAGCGATCCAGAACACGAAGAGGGGTCCGACCTGCTGCGCAGGTCGGACCCCTCTTTTTGCTTTTCCGGCGGCGGTCTCAGGAAGCGGTGGCTGTTGCAGCGCCGGCAGCGTGTTGCTCAAGGCCGAGGGCACAGTCCATGCGGGCGGCGTGGTCCTCGGCCAGGAGGTCCAGGAACGAGAGAGTGTGGCCGAAGCGGTAGGTCGCCCAGTCCGGGCGGATCTCCAGCCTGTCCTCGGTGCGAGAGCGCAGGGCCTGCAGGCCGTAGCTCCACTGCTGGGCGGTGGGCAGTTCCTCCCATGCCTGGAGGATGTCGTCGGAATCGGCGTCGGGGCCGGCGTGGGTGTTGGCCCACGGCCCCCAGGGGGACGGGAAGGCTGCGTTGGTGGAGACGACAACAGGGCTGTCGTCGCGCTTGCTCAGGAGATCCCTGGCTTCTTCCCAGCCGAGCCCGGGTCGGTAGAGCCCGGTGTCCAGGCCGTCTTGCACAACCTGGGCGAGCCACTGGCGGTTGGGGCCGTCGACCCAGCAGTTGCTCTCGCACTGACCATGCAGGCGGGCGGCGAGTTTGACCGGGTCGCTGCCGAGCGAGTGCGCGGTGTTGAGCAGCAGCGTCAATGGGTCAAGGTCGTGATTCCGGTAGGTGGCGATTGGGTCTTCGAGGACTGAGAACGTGGCGCGGGCGTACTGCGCCTGCCAGTTGAGGGTGTGCCTGCCTCGCGGCGCGGGCAGATCGCGCAGAAAGTGGTCGTCCGGGAGTAGGTCATAGAGCAGGCCGGCTCGCTCGCCTGAGGCACGGTTCCCCATGAGGAGACCCGACGCGAGGTCGTGGACCAGGATGAGCATCCAGGGGCGTTCGGTGCGGCGAAGCTTCGCGGTGCTGTGGGGATCCTGGAACTGGATGAAGCTCAAGGCTGCTTCCTCGCCTTCGTGTACGGGCAGGGTCATTGAGTTGATGGTCCGGTCGGCAAGCTGAGGCAGGCGCGCTCTGACAGGAC
This sequence comes from Streptomyces sp. Edi2, assembly GCF_040253635.1. Taxonomy (NCBI): domain Bacteria; kingdom Bacillati; phylum Actinomycetota; class Actinomycetes; order Kitasatosporales; family Streptomycetaceae; genus Streptomyces; species Streptomyces sp. Edi2. Next base: position 183,376 of record NZ_JBEJGX010000001.1, read on the forward strand.
GGCTACGGCTTCCTTGGGCACGTCGATGATGTGCCCAATCAGTCGCATGGCGCGATGGTAGGCGAGTTGGCGCTCGTGGCTGTTGCCGTCCTCGTCGAGGGCGGTGGCCAGCAGCAGGCGGGCCTGCTCGACCGCTCGACGCTCATGCCGCGGCAGGAGCGTTGTGCCTTGTTTGCGGGCGTGCCGGTCAGCCGATGTCCAGGCGATTTCAAGCTCCCAGAGTGCTGTCCGGTAGTCGCTGCGGGAGTCAGCGCGGGCTTCGCGTGCTGCTTCGAGCGCGCGGATGAGCCTTTCGGTTTCGGGGACGGTGACATCGCCGAGAGCGGGACGGTCCAGGACTGCCAGCACGTCCGTGGTGAAGGCCGCGTAGGCGTCCAGGACGCGGTCGTGGCGAGCCTCGGTCTCTGCCCGCCGCTTGCGATCCGTGGCGCGGCGGTGACTCGCCTGCCGCAGGGCGAGTGCGATGGCGATGACGCTCGCCAGAATGAGAGCGCCGGCGGCACACATCGCGAGCGTCCTCCATGGGACATCGATGCCTGCGGCACTCGCGTCGTCGTCGGGCTGCGGCCGGTGCGATCCAGGGGTGGCGGGAGTGCTGTGGTCTCCGGTGATTGCGTCTATGTACGCGCCGGGCGCGTTGGTGATGAGCTGTGGGAAGAGCGCCAGTCCCGCCAGGAGGACGCAGGCGAACAGCAGGGGCACTATGCCGGCCCTCTCCCTTCTGGCCCACATGCCGAAGGTGCGGACGGCGATGGCGAGGAGGAGCAGGTTGGCCAAGATGGTGACGATGTACTGCATGGGCCCTCACAGGTCGCCGCTGACTGGGCGGCGGTCAGCCGCTTGATTGACGATGCGGCGGCCTGCCTGTGGATAGAGGACGGCGCCGGGCGGCAGTCGGGAGATGCCGACTGCCGCCCGGTGGGCCCGTCAGATTTTGTCGCCGATGTGGACCTTGTTCCAGAGCTTCTTGCTGACCTTCTTCCAGCCGATGCGGTCCCCGTCCTTGAGCTTGAGCTCCCAGACCGCGGGGTGGTGCTCGACGTCGGTCTGGACCCGGCCGGCGAACACCCGGTCACAGACCCTGCGTGTCTTGGGAGCGGCGGGCTTCTTCTGGATTTTGGGGCCGCTTGGCTTGCTTCGGCTGCCACTGGAGCCGCCGAAGCTGCCGCCGCCGCGCGAACCACCGAAACTGCCACCGCGCGAACCACCCAACGCCGTCTTGACGGCGAGCGAGATGGGGGCGGCATTGGTGGTCACGTTGCGGCAGTTCCTCTGGCGGTAGGTGTCGCTGTAGATGGGCGTGTCGGGCCGGGCGGCGTGGCCGCGCTTGTCCTTCACGAGGCCGTGCTTGATCGGGGTGGAACCGCTGCATGCCGTGAGGAGAACGGCGGCTGCGGCGGTCGCGCTGGCGAAGGCGATGCGGTTGGCGGAGGAAGTCATCGTGGATACCTCTCTTCAGTTGGCGGAACCTGGCCGGGGCGTGCTGGAGCCCTCGCGCGGTGGGCCGGGTGGACGGCGGCGTTTCGTACGGTGCGGGAGGTGTGCTGTGGACAGCGGACGGCACGGCGTGGTGGGGCCGGGGCGGCGCGTGCGCGGCCGCCCCGGGCAGTCCACGGCGTCAGGCAGTCAGGGTCTGCACTTCGCGGATCCTCTTGGGGCCTTCGCCGTCGCCGTCGTCGACGGTGTAGCGAAAGGTGAGCTCTCCGCGGATGTGCAGGGCCTGGTGAACGGCCTTGGTGACGATGGCGTCGAGTCGGTCGGTGGCGGGGATGTCGGCCCCGCAGGTGCAGGCGACCCGGAGTCGGCGGCCGCCGTGAGCGTGGCAGGCGCGTCCGGAGTTCCGACCGGTGCCTTGGTGGGGGCCGGTCATCGGACAGGTGGTTCCGTCCTTGTGCAGGCCGTCGATCCGCGTGGTGTGGGCGGACTTCTTCTTTTTCACAAGTCTCCATTGGGCGAGTCCGGGCTGGCGGAGTGAAGAGGCGCCCGGCGGGATGAGTGCGAGGCGGCAGGGGTGTCTGGCGCCTGGAAGCGGGAGAGGGCAGCGGCCGCGAGGCCGGTCTCACCGCGTTGACAATTAAGATATTACATTGAAGATCGCGAGACCTCAAGCCCGCAGGTGAAAGTGCGCTCGCTACTCGACAACTTAACTTTGACATCGTTTACGTCTTGATGTAATATCTTAATTGTCAGAGATCGCCGGATGGGAGGGGCCCAATGACCAACGAGACCGACCCCCTTGAATCCATCAAGGCCCGCATGGCGCAGGTTCGTCTGAAGGCCATCGAAGCCCGCGCCAACGGCGACTCCCGCGCCGAGAGCACCCTCGACGGCGAGCTGTCTCGCCTTGGCCAGATGCTGCGGAATCTTCGTCCCGCTCCGCGCTACCCGGACGATCGCTGTTGCACCTCGTGCCGGTGACCTGCCGTGCCGGTGTCCCGGACCGGGAGTGGTCCGGGACACCGGCACGGCAGGACCACGGTGCGACGTCCGCACGCTTCCTCGGCTCCGGCCAGGCCCGCCCTACGCCCGCTTCCAACGTCCTTTCAGGGAGGCATTCATGCAGCTCGGCATCACCCGCCACTCCTACAACTGCGTCGACGCCGCTGACCTTGAGCAGTTCATCCAGTCCCAGTACAACCGTCCATACAACGTCGTCAGCGCCCTGCAGACGTTCAACGACAACGACGCCCTGCACATCGCCGAGGTCGCCCTCACCCACACCGCCCTGGACGGCACCGGCAAGATCGTCCATCGACCGGGCGTGGGCCCGGAAAGCCTCGCGCAGATAGCGGCATGGCAGACCGGCGAAGGCGGCGAGCCGACACCCGAGATCCTGCTGAGCGACCTGGCCAGCCGCAACCTCATCCCTGCCGGTGACTACCTCATCGACATCTGCTGGTGACAGAGCCGGGCCCCGCCCGCGCCCTTGGGCGGGGCCCTTCTGCCCCTCCCCGCGAGCGCCTCGCCAGCTCCGCCCGCCTCGCCCGGCTCGCCGCTCAAGGCGCGGGCTGGGCCGGCGGTCGCAGCATCCAACCTCACCGCTCGCGTACGAGCAATGGAGATCGCTCCCGTAAATTCCCGTGCCACCCCTCCGGAGCCCATGTGATTCATCAGCGCCCCCTGGGCCCCCTCCAGCAAAGAGCGTTGATCAACCTCGCCGCGCTCAACTCCGGCTCTTGGAAGCGGGGTTGTGGTTGGCAGATCGGAACACCCTCACAGACCGAACGCATCCTGGACTCGCTCGCAGAGCGAGGCTTCGCCTCGAAGACCACTGCCAGCGGCCGTTTCGACGCGACAGAGGCAGGACTCAACTACCTCGGCTGGTACACATGCCATACCTGCACCCGGCTGACCCGCCGGCCCCACCGGGGGCACTTCCTGGGCACCGACCGCCACATTCGCTGCCAGATGTGCTTCAAGGAGACCTCCATCGGGCTGTGCGAGCGTTGCTCGGGCGAGTGCCAGAGTTTCCGGCCAGGCCCTCGCGTCAGCGTTTACCACCTCGCCGTCAGCCGTATCTGCCACGACGTCCTGATCACCGCGACCGCCGGACAGGACTGCGGGCCTGTCCATGTCCCTGCCCTGCACTGAGCAGCTGGACCAGGGCTCGCTCGTCCCGGTCGCCTTCTCCCGGCCGCGGCAGGGCATACCACCGCTCTTGCCGGGCCCGTTCCCAACTCACCGCTAGGAGCAACTTGTCCCGCTACACCCAGATACCTCAACCACACGTCCCGGCCCCGAGTACCGCATGGCAGTGGGCCGCGGACTTCGACCAGACAGCCGACGACATCGAGGCCGGGCAGACCCAGCCGGCTTTGGACTATTCCGGCCGTCCCTTCCGGCCCGCCGATCACCGCTCTCTTGCCGCGGCGCTGCGCGTCAACGCGCTGATCGGAGTCCTCACGATCGACGGCGTGCCGGCGATGGGCGAGGGGTGGGCTCTGTCCCCTCACCCGGTCCGCGTGACCCAGCAGGGCAACTCTTTCGGGTTCGGGGACTGCCCGGCCGCGGTGGAATTCCCACTGCTGTCCAGCCTCGACGAAGCCGTCCCCGCGTTCTACCGGGCTCTCGCCCGCACCGTACGAGGGTGCCGCTTCGGGGAGAAGAACCCGTTTGGCTCCCCGGCGTGGACCCACACCCCCTGTCAGCCCTGCTCCCAGTGGGCCGATCAGTACCTCGCAGAACTCATTCCGGCATCCTGACCCTGTCCCGCACCGGCCTGCGTCCCTGACTACGGGGCGCTCGCCGACAGCGACTCGGCCGCGTGCCCACGCGCAACAGGATCCCGATGCGGCACAGCGGTTGCCGCCCCACACCGGTCAAGGTAATATCTTAATTGTCAACAGGGATCCCTTTTGGGATGTGTCCCCTCTACAGCGCAGTTCCGCGCCGCGCTGGATCACCCAGCCCACCCACCGCAAAGGAAGGAGAGCACACCATGCCATCGGCGCAGCCCCACCAGGCCACGGCGCCCGAGGCCGCTTACGTGCCCCGGCCGAACGCAGAGCGCTGGGACGTACGCCTGGCCCGGACGGTGCTCACCACCCGCACCCACTACGCCGACATCGACAACCAGCTCGTTGCGCCCGACGGCTTCTCGATCGGGCCGCACCAAGGTGACGTGCTGGTGCAGTGGACGCAGGACCACAACTTTGCCGTACCGCGCCGCCCCGGTCGCCGCCGGCGGTGGGACGCCGCCCTCGACCAGATCGAGGAGGCTCTGGAGGACGCCGGCTTCACCGGTCTGCGCCGCACGGTCAAGTCGGTCCAGGCCCGTGCCCCCCTGTCGGCCACCGCACAGACCATCGCCCGTGTCCACCCCACGGACGCGCCCTGGAAGTTCACGGACACTGTGTGCTTCGAGGGGTACGACCGCAAGACGGTAGGCGGCTTGGTCGGTCTCCTCGACAACTGTGGCTCCCGTTCTGTCCTGTTCGCCACCGACGCGCAGGGCACCCAGGTCGGGAGCGGGTACCGCGACCGCCCCCACGCGGTCCACGGCCTGGCCCACCACTACGGCCTGCCGATGCCGCTGCTGATCGTCCAAGAGCGCGACGAGGACCGGTGAGCCCGCCTGCCGGCAGTATGAGCTGGCTGCAGCGCGCCGCGCTGGCCTCGGCACGGGTGCACCACGCCGGCCATGTGCCGGCAGCCATTCGCGGGCAGGAACTGCAGGCACTGGCACATCGCGGCCTGGTGGAGGCCCTCCCGGGCATCGAGCTCGTGGACCTCCACCGTCCCTGCATCGCAGCGCAGTTCCGCATCACAGCTGCGGGCAGGCGCCGGGCCGAAGCCACACCGCGACCGCAGCTGATTGTGGTGCCGTGCGCCTCCCGCAAGAGCGACCAGGCCGTGGCGGCCGCCGAGCAGATGTATATCGGCAGCTACCACCTCGCCGCGCGCAAGGCCGCCTTGGCCGTGATCGGCAGCAGAGAGCAACTTCTCGTCCTGTCAGCAAAGTTCGGGCTTCTCAGACTGTCCGATCACATCCTCGCCTACGACCTGACATCCGGGCAGCCCGGCACCGTCGGGCCCCAGGCCCTGCGCGAGCAGGCCCACCACCTGGCGGTCACCGGCTGCCGCGTGACCGTCCTTGCAGGACTCCGCTACGCCGCGCTGGCCCGCCACGTCTGGACAGATCTCCATCACCCCCTGGCCGGTGCGCGGGGCATCGGAGACCACCTGGCCTACTTCGCCACCCAGTACGGCCCGCCGGCAGAGGCCCGGGAGACGACGGGCGGCCGGACCGTATCCACAGGCCCGACCCGTCACTCTCACACCATGCGCCCCGCCAGGGCGATCTCGTCCTCAGGAGCCATCACATGACCTACACGCCCGAACCCGCGACTGTACGCCAACTGGCCACCCAGATCCTGGCGGCCGCAGTGGACGACATCAGCTCCGAGACCGTCGCGGACACCGTCCTCTACGCGGACAACGTCCCGGCCGATCCGCAGGAGTTCGCCCTCCTGCGCGCTGCGGTCGATGAGGCCGTCAGTAATGCCCACGTCAGCGTCAGCTGGCCGGAGGCGCCGGCGTAGCCGTCGTCCCAGCGCTTCCCCGTCCTTTGGGCCACAGCCCGATCCGAGCAAAGCGAGACCCATGTTCAACAAGCTGTTCTCCCGCCCCGCCCTTCAGTCCGCCCATCCCGTATCCCCCGCTACCACTCCGGCCCCGCCGCCGGTCCCGGTGCGGCGGACGTCGGTCATCGGTCTCACCAAGAAGGCTGAGGTCAGTCTGCGCAAGCACGAACTGAGCGGACAGCGGGCCGCTGTCTACTTGGTCCTGGACCGGTCCGGTTCCATGCGAAAGCACTATGCCAACGGCTCCGTCCAGTATCTCGCCGAACAGGTGCTGGGGCTGGCCCGTGGCCTCGATGACGACGGCAACGTCCCCGTGGTGTTCTTCTCCACCGGCGTCGACGGCACCACCGAGGTCCATCTCGGCAACTACGCCGGCAGGATCCAGGACGTCCACCAGGAGCTCGGCTCCATGGGGCGAACGCACTACGCGAAGGCGATAGCCCACGTCGTCAAGCACCACCTCGCCTCCGAGGCTCACGCCCAGGGCATCCCCGCACTGGTGGTCTTCCAGACCGATGGTGGTCCCACCAACCGGGACGCCGCCGAGGCGGCCCTGCGCGCGGCCTCGGTCTACCCGTTGTTCTGGAACTTCGTCGGCTACGGAATGAAGATCGACTTCTTGGTCAAACTGGACGAGCTCGGCCACCGAGCCGTCGACAATGCGAGCCACTTCCACGCAGCTGATCCTCATAACGTGGCCGACGAGGATCTTTACGACAGCCTCACCGGAGAATTCCGGGACTGGCTGGTACAGGCCCGCGCCGAGGGAATCGTGCGCTAACCCACCCGCGGGGCCGACCTCCACGGCCGGCCCCTGGACGGAGGACACCTTCATGACGGACACGACCCCCGAACCGTCGTACGCACAAGAGGCCCTGCGCGCCGGCACGCTTGTCTCCGGCCTGCAGCTGCTGCTCGAGCGCATCCAGCGCGAACCGGCCGTCGGTCGGGCACTGGCACTGATCGAGACCACAGATCTGCGAGGCCCGCTTGATCAAGCGGGCCTTCACGCGTTGCTGGCCGAGGCCAAGGCCGAACGAGACCGCTGCCTCGCGCTCGCCGAACGCGACGTCCGGCGCGGCGAGGCCGGCCGCGGGCACGGAGCGACGTGCACCTGCGGCGACTCCGATTCCGCGCACGCCCGGAAGCTCACCGACGACGGCCGGCTTCCCTGCACCAGAAACAACTGCAACTGCCATGACCTCACCTTCGTGTAACCGCCCGCTGCAGACGCCCTCCGTGCGCACCCCTGGCGCCGACGCCCTCCTCGGGCCTGCGGAACAGCCCTGGGCCGTGTGGCTGTCTGCCTCTGGCGACGTCCTGGAGCGTCCCAACCGCGACGCAGCCCTGGCCACGGCGGCAGCCCGAAATAACACCTACGCCCAGGCCGCTGACGGCCGGCCGCACTACGCGGTGGTCCTGCGCCACGGGCGCCCCTGGCGTGGGGAGGAGACCGCCCCGGGAGCCCGAGTCAGCCCGGACACCCGCAAAGTCCACGTACAGTTCGCCGAGTTGCTGCGCGAGCAGATCCTCGCCGGCCCGCTCAGCCCAGGGGACCGTCTGCCCCCACAGCGTGAGCTCGCCGCGACTTACGGCGTCGGACTCAAGACCGTGGAGAACGCCCAGAAGCTCCTCATGGGCGAGGGGCTGCTCGCCAAGGTCGGCCGCGGCATCGTGGTCACCTCCACGGCGCCCGTGGCGACCCAGCCACTACCCGGGCTCGACCTCTCTCCCGCGCAGCCGGCCGCCGTAGAGGTCAGCCACTTCGGCACGGCGGCCTACCGGCAGTTGGTGCAACGGCTGAAGGAACTCATATCGTCCGGCGATTACCCCGCCGGCTCCGAGTTCCCCACGGCGCGAGCGCTGGCCGACCAGCACGGATACAGCATCTACAGCGCGCAGCAGGCCGTAGGCAGTCTCAAGGACCAACGCCTGCTTGTCGCCGGCCACCGCGGCGTGACCGTCGTGGCCCACACCTCACGTACGGGTGCCGGTGACAGCACGATCCCGGCGAGGGACACCACTGGCGTAATCTCAACCCCGACACACGAATGAAAGACAGGAAGGCACCGTGATCAGCAAGGAACTCATGAGCCTGAGCGACATGGCGCAAGAGCTCGGCGTCGCCTCCGAGGCCGTACAGGGATGGCATCGTTCCGCCCCGGATGACCCGGAACGATCCTCCACGCCCCTCTCCGCGCTCGAAGCCGTCGCCGCGGCCATGCAGATCGCGGTGCCCGAGGCCGAGTCCAAGGAGCCGCAGTATCCGCGGGACGTCTTCGTCGCCTACTGCAAGGCCGTCGGCTACATGGACGAGGTTGGCAACCAGGCCGTCGGATTCATGGACGACGCCGGCAACGTCGTCCCCCCGGAGCAGATCGATCATGTGAAGGTGGGCCGCTACCTTCCGGTCAGTCCGACCATCGAGCCGGGGCCGGAGCAGCGCTTTCGCTACTACGTCAACCACGTCTCCGAATTTACGGGCCTGCCGATCGAAACCGTCCAGCGGTACGCGCGGTGCGAGAGGACCGAACTGTCCTTCCCCGCACCGGACGGCCTGGACGAGGCGGGCCGGCCGTTCTGGTTCCTCCAGACGTTCAGCATGAGCCTGAGCGACATGGCGGAAGAACTCGGCGTCCTCCGCCAGACCGTGCAGAAGTGGCACCGTGCTCCGAAAGCTGGCCGGGCGCGGCCCACGACGCCTGAGTCGGCGCTCAAGGCCGTGGCCGCGGCCATGAAGATGGCGGTGCCCGAGGCCGACCGCGAGCAGCCGCGGTATCCGCGGGCCGTCTTCGTCGCCTACTGCAAGGCCGTCGGCTACATGGACGAGGACGAGAATTTGGTGCCGGAGCTCCAGGCGCGGATCCAGCAGAAGAAGCGGGGCCGCTGGAGGCCGGTCCACCCCACCATCGAGCCCGGTCCGCAAGGGCGCCGGCGCTACTACATCAACCACGCCTCGGAGGTGACTGGGCTCTCCGAGAACAGCCTCAGGGTCTGGGCGACGCCCGGCGTACAGGAATCAGGGGAGCGGTCGTTCCCCGCACCGGACGGGCTGGACGAGATGGACCGCCCGTACTGGTTCCTCGAGACGCTTGGGGGCTACAAGACCCGCAGGAAGCGCTCGGAGCGGATGCTGCCGGCGGAGCCGAAGAACGCAGACGACGCCGGCGGCAGCGCGGAAGGCGCTTCCTCCGACGACGCCTGACCGCGGCCGGCCGGCAAACGGAATCGCGGCGAGACTGCCGGTGCCGGCCCGCATCAGCGTCCGTGCTGAAGCTGTGCCCCGGATCTGGAAGGCAGGTGCCCGCGACGCGCGGAGTTGCGCGTCGCGGGCAGTGTGCGTTTTCGGCCGCTTCGAGCGGGCGGTGCGTGCCACTGGCCGTACGGTCGGTGACGTCGTTGGCCCCAGGGCTGCGACACCGGCCGGCCCGATCGGGGACCTCCCACTGCCGGGCGGAGCCGGGCGGAGCAACGGCGGGCGCGGTCGAGCGCATGACCGCCGTCATCGCCTCGGCCTGTTGCGCGAGCCGACCTGGACTACCTGGGCACGTATGTGCTGGTCGACGAGCCGAGGCCCGTCTGCGCGGGTGGGCGGGCGCCGTCGCTTGTGACGCTTGTGCGTAGGGGCTTGCCGGCCCGTCGTGCGCGGTGTGCCGCCTGTCGGCATGCCGGTCGGCAGAAAACGGCGTCGCGGCGGTGGCCGCGGCCAAGGAGGAAGCGGCGGCCGCAGGCGGGGCAGCGTACGGCGATCGCATCGCGGCCCTGAAGGATCATGTAGAAGCCGATTTCGCATCCCTCGGCGAAGTACCGGCGCGAGCGCCGTGCACGTGCGGCGCAGGTCGGGCCGCAGTAGACCGCATCCCGGCGGGCTCCCGCCCGGATCGGCTCCTGGCAGCACCTGCACCGGCGCAAACGTCCGGTCATGGTCTTAGCGTACGCCGCGGCCGGCGAGCTCAGTGCCGACAACCTTGGCCCGGGAGGCTGGCTGTCTGCGCAGCGCTGCCCGGCCTCGGTCTACGGGGCCCGCCTCAGGGCCATGGAGTAGTCCAGACGCTGCTCATGGTGGAGGCCCTTCTCGCCCGGGGTGGCCGCGGCGTCGTGGTCACCTCCACCCCGCCCGTGCCGGCCCATTCGCTGTCTGGGATCGCGCCTCCCCTCTCCCCCATCGGGTACATCCCTGACGTAGCAGGCTGTGGGAGGCATGGGCGGCGCGGCCACTGCACGTGTGGGTGCGTGGCCGGCAGATCCCTGAGCTGTTATTCGTCGGGGCCTGCTGCCTAAACGGCGAGCGGGGTATGTCTCCGCGGTTACGCGCTGCTCGAGATGTCGGCCGGTCGACGTGGAGCGTCCACCGGCGGCAGCAGGGCGACTCAGCACCCCTCCTGACCTGGTAAAACAGCCATTCTTGTGGTAATATCTTAAGTGTCAAAGGGTGGTTCTGACTCCCGAACCGCCGTCGGGCCGTACCTGACGTCCACAGGTCGTCTGCAGGCCCTCAGCGTGCCCCGGCTGCCCATCGCGCAGCCCGTCGTGTCCCCATCGTAAGGAGTGCTGCTTGACCGAAACGATCGACTTCATCGGTGAAATCCACCCGCTGATCGCCCAGTTCCGCGAGATGACCACTCGCCATCAATCACGGCTTGCCGCGTACCTCGATACCGGCGGCGAGGTCATCGACGAACACCGCCAGGAGTTCGAAGAGGCGGCGATGGACCAGGACGACGAGGCGTACGGCCAGCTGATCACCGTGATGCAGCGGTTGACCGAGCTCTGCGGCTCCCCGCTGCCGGGCCGTGCCCACACCCTCACGTTTGCCGGGCCCGAGCGCCACGACGGCGAGGCGCCCTACCTCTTCGTCGTCAACGGCGACGACCTCACCGACGCCCGCCGCAACCTCGGCTCGCTTCCCTTCTTCCACGAGTGGTACGAGCAACAGCGCTCCTGGGACGAGCCCGAAGAGGACCCGGACGTCGTGTTCCTCTCGGGCCCGCAGCACAGCCATCCCGGAATCCCCGACGGCGGCTACTACAACGACCTGCGTCGCGAGCAGGCCGTGCTCTGGGACGCCGAGAGCATCGTCTGCGAACTGGCCGCCAAGTTGCCCGAGTTGGAGGGCTGAGCCATGAACCACCCCCTCGTCTTCCTCACCGACTCGGCGGCTCGCGTGCTGTTGTGGGCCGCCGACAAGGCGGCCGCCCGCTCCCGCGTCCCCAATCCGATCCTGCTGGCCCGGGTCACCCTCCACGCTCTGGCCCTCCCAGACGCCTCTGGCGCCGACTTCTACCAGATCATCAGCGAGTCCGCCCACGACCTCGGCTTCATCTGGGGCCGCTGCGCCGAGTGCGGCGCCGAGCTCGGACTCAACCCGTACGAGGAATGGCCGCTGTGCCAGGGCTGCGAGCCCTGGGTGTGCGCCTGCGCCTTCGAAAATCCTGGTGTCGACTGCGGCGGCTGCCACCTCACCCGCGCCGGGCAGGGCGAGTGCATGCCGCCGTGCACCTGCGGCTGCGACACCGCCTTCGGCCGCTACGGCGACTACGACACCGAATCGTCCGTCTCCCGCCAGCACTTCATCGACACCGGCCGCTTCCTGCGTCCCGGCGAAGCACTCGACCACTACGACGCTCGGATCCCCTGGACGACCGTCGCCGACTGACCGCCGCTCGGTTCGTGCGCCGGGGCCCGCCTGGCCCCGGCGCGCCCGCCCTACCCCCGAACGAACAGGAGCGCCAATGCCGACGCTCGAACTCCACGAACTCCTCGACTGCGCTACCGGCGAGCAAGAAACGGTGATCCGCGACATCGCCTACACGGCCGGCGTGCTGTGGCAGTGCCGCAACGCCAACTGCGGCCTCCATGACCGACCCCGCAATGAACAGCACTGCCCCGCTTGCGGACACGACCGCCAGGGCCAGCCCATCGGCGACAGAGTGCCCATCACCCACGGGCCGATCCTCCCCCACCTTCTCACCGCTCTGCGTGAGGCACTCGTCGCGTGGTTCACCGAGCGTCACAGGCCCCTGCCCGACGCGGTGAGCTTCCAGTACACAGACCAGTACGAGTCCCATGAATGGAGCGACTGGGGAGCGCTTCACTTCGGCGGCCGCACCGAGCCGTACTGCGATTTCGACGGCAGTGACGTCGCCGAGGTCCTCACTGAGATCAGCGACGACGAGGCTCCGCAGCGGAACGACGTGCTGACGGTCGCTCTGCCCCGTTGAGGAGATGCGCGGCGTATCGGCGTCCAGCTCCGAGCCGCCGCCCGGCCCCACCCCACCCCGTCCTCGCAAAGGAGCACCCCGATGACCGACCTGTCCCGCCAGCCCCTGGTCCCGACGAACATGCTCGAGGATCTGCGTACCGCCCTGATCAGCCACTGGCCTGGGCCGGCGACGGCGCTCTGCTCCGGTTCGGCTCCTGCGAATGGCCGGCCGACGACCTCACCGGAGTTGTCTGCGACGAGCTCGACGCCGTCTCCGAGTGGCGACACACTGATCGTCGGCCTGGCCCCCGGCTTCGTCCAGTCACCGCCGGTCGAGGCCAGTCCCGAGGCGATGCCGGCATTCGATCTGCAGGACCCACGGCCCGGCTGCAGACACCCCTTCGGGCCTTCGCGAGTGCGGCGTGGCGGGCACGATGGCCGGAAGCTGTCTTAGGGTCTTTCCCATGGGGAGTGAGGGCCGCTGGCAGCGGCGGGGTACAGAAATGCTGTTCGCGGGCGGGCCGGGCGGGAGGGTCCGGCTGACGGTGGACCAGGCCGTGCGTCCCGACGGTAAGCAGGTCGCCTACCCGCATGTGGCTGCGCCGGATTCGGTGCGTGTGCTCGCTGTGCACCGCGGGCGGGTGCCCGTGGTCACCCAGCATCACTACCTGCACGACGCGGAGATCACCGATCTGCCCGGTGGTCTCGTCGACGAGAGCGAGAGCCCCCAGACGGCTGCCGGTCGTGAGCTCACCGAGGAGACCGGTCTGCGCGCGGCGTGGCTGCATCCGCTCGGTGCCGTCGCGACGGCCAGGGCGGCAAGCACGGAGAAGGCGCACTTGTTCCTGGCCCACGGCTGCACCGCGGGAGCGAGTGCGCCTGATGCGGGTGAGGCCCTCACGGCGGGGTGGCGCTCGTGGTACGAACTCGCTGAGACGGACGCGATGGCGCTCAGCGGCGTGTTCCCTCTCGCGCTGGCCGATGCCGCGTCGCTCGCCGCGGTGCAGCGTGCAGGCGCTGCGATGCGTGCGGTCGGCGGTCTCCTGCCGGCTCCCGGCGACGACTTGCCCGCGGCGGCGTTCGCGGCCTACACCGTGGCCGAGTTGCGTGATCCGCTTCTGCCTGAGCGGCTGACGTTGGTGTGGCTGGACCTGGCGATCGGCTCGTTCGCGGAGGGCGCGGCCATCCTGGCGGAGCTCGAAGCGTCGTGCGAGGGGCCCGCGGCCGAGGAGGCGTGGGAGCGTGCTGCTCACCGGTTGTGGTCTTTGGCCGGGCCGTGACGAGCGCCGGCCTCGTTGGGGCCTTCCCGGCTGTGGTTCAGGCCGGCGGCGGGTCGCCGTCCTTGTCGGGTGCGGCGGTGCGGCTCGAAGGGATGGGGTTTCGCAGTGTGCGGGCCAGGGGGCGGCAGGCTGCCGCCGCGGTCAGTGCGCTCGTGCCCAGCAGCGCGGCGACGAGCGGCCGGCCGCCGAGGCTGAGCGCGAGGGCGATGGCGAGGGGTGGGAGGGAGGCGACGGCGGTCGCCCCGCTGAGGACCGCCTGGTAGCGGCCGGTCGCGCCGGGCGGCGCCGCCTTCGAGACATACGCGCCGATCGCGACGCTGTAGAAGATCTCTCCAGGCACCACGAGGACGACTGCCACGGCATACCCGAGCACCGTGTGCTGCAGAACGGCCAGCGAAATGCCTGTGCCGAGGATCAGGCTGCCGGCGGCCAGGAGCGGGGCGACGGGGACCCGCATCTTCTCGTTGCGGCCGATCAAGGCCCGCATCAACGGCGGGCTCAAGACGAGCACGGCCGCGGTGTTGGAGATCATTGCCGTACCGAGAGCGGTCGGCGGTAGGGAGTCTGCGGTCATCACCAGCGGCAGCACGCTGGTCAGCCCGTAGGCGCAGATCATCGCGCCGATGGCGGCCACAGTGATCCATCGCAGGCTCGGGTCGTCCCGCAGCATCTGACGGTAGGTGAACGCTGCGGGCGTGGTCGCCGCGGCCGGCCGCGGGGACAGGACGCGTCGGGCGATGAGGGCGAACACCAAGCAGGCGATGCCGTTCGCGACGAACAGCATCTCGTAGCCGTAGTGCTGGGCGAGGTAGCCGCCCAGGCCGCCGCACAAGGCGATGCCGCCGTTCATGCACCAAAAGACGCTGCCCTGGGCCCGGGTCCGGCCCGCTTCACTGTCGATGCTCTCGTTGATCTGGGCGGAGATGGCCGGCCGCTGGATTTCCATGGTGAAGCCCAGCAGCAGCGAGGTGGCCAGCAGCGCGGGGAGCGAGTGGGAGAGCGCCAGGGCGAAGCATGCGAGAGCTGCGAGGGTCATCATCGCGGTGAGCGCGGTGCGTTGGCCGAGTCGGTCAGTGAGCGCGCCCGCGCATGCCTGTCCAAGGCACCAGCCGATGCCGAACAAGGTCAGGCCGGCGCCGGCGGCGGTCATGCCGTGCCCGGTGCCGTCGGAGATGTAGTAGCCGAGGAAGGCCCAGCCGAAGCCGGCCGCCTTGAGCAGGAGTGTCCCTGCGAGGAGCGCTGTGATGACGGTGCGGGCGGACGGGGTGGTGCGGGCCGGCGTCGGGGCCGTGGTGGGCGGGTGGGTGGTGGCCATCGCCTGGTCTCTCTGGAGCGGGCGCGTGGGCGCGAAGGAGTCAGACGTACGAAGGCGGCCGGACCCGGGGGTCGGCCGCCTTCAGAAGGGAGCTCGTCGCCGGGGACCGGCGGGGCTCGGTTGGCGCTACAGGGGTCGCAGAGAGCGGACACTCTTACGGGACGGGCTCATCGGCCTTCACCTCCTCGCTCGTGGGTGGCTGTTCCGCCTGGGCGGATAGCCACGACCGTAGAAGCTGCCGGCTGGGGCGGCGTGCCGTCCTGCCTGCCCGGGGAAGGCTTTAGGTTCGAAGTGATTCCGTGGGGGAATTTCCCGGTCCGGTCTCGCGCCGCGGACAGTGGCGCGAGGTCCAACTCGCGTGATGAGGCATCACGTTCAGATGACGTGCAATTCCGGACGTGCGGTCGGCGCCGATTGCTGTGTTGCCTGTCCGAAGGGGGCGCCGGCGGCTTCGGGGGCCGTGCGTGCCGCGGCGGGCGATCCGAAGCGGTGGGCTGCGCGGCGCAGCAGGACGGCGTACTCCTGCACTCTGAGCGGGTCGGTGAATGCCGCGGTGGGACCGAGGACGGTGAGGATGGCCACGACGGTGCCTGCTCGCCGGACATACGTGGCCAGGGCCTGGCTCCTGGGCGTGCGGGAGGCGGCGATTCGGCTGGTGGTCACGCTTTCACGGATGCGGGCGGGGAGCTCGATTGGCTGGTCGTCGGGCCCAGTGGTCATGCCAGGCGGGAGACTGGCCAGGGCGGCCCGGCCGGCTGCGCTGTGGCGGAGGTCCTCATGCTGCTGGTTGACAGCCTGGTGCAGATCGGCGTGGGGCGGGCAGAGGACGTCGACGAGTTCGAGGCGCAGGCCGGAGCCCAGTCGCCATCCCGGCTGGTGGTAGGTGACAGCAAGGCCGGTCTCCGCGTGGAGGGTGGTCAGGACCTCGCGGATGCGGGGGTGAACCGGGCCGGCGGCGCGGACGTCCAGCAGGGCCCTGCCGGCCCGGGTCAGGCGGTAGGAGCCGTGCCGGGCGCCGCGTTCGGCAACGCGTTCTTCGACAGCTGCGCCCAGGAGCCGGGAGACATGCGATCCGCGCAGGCCGGCCGCGGCGGCGATCTTTGCGACCTGGTGCTCCTGGTAGGGGCCGAGTTCGTGCAGCACCCGCAGGACCCGCAGTCCGCAGCGCACGCTCTGATTGGGCCGGCTCTCACCGAACCCGACGGGCGGCGGCCAGGGAAGGCGGCGCGGCGGGGGTTCGAGGGTGGCGGTGGACATGCGGCTCCCCCATCTCACGTGGTGCGGGACTCCTGGTGCGGGAGGCTGAACGGGTTCGGCCGGCGCGCGATGGCCGGCCGGGGCGCGATGGCCGGCCGGGGCGGTGGTCAGCGCCGGAAGGAGCTGCGCGGGGCCACCTCGGCGGACTCCTCGTCGATCTCGTGCTGGAGGTCCGGATCGGTGTAGCGGGGAGCCTGGAAGAGGCTTTCCCCCGGCGGCTTGGGGGTCAGCGGCGGGCGTCGCTGGGGCAGCTGGCGGGGCGGACGGCGGCGGGGGTCCGGCTGGGTCGGTGCCATCGGGATCCTTTACTGGCTCTGGGTGAGGCCGACGGAGGCATCTGTGGGCAGGGTCTGACGGGGACAGGCGGCGAGCACCTGCCGCATCGCGCCCTTCTCGGCCGGGATGACCCACAGGTCGTACTTCTTCTTGACCGCGATCTGGCGTGCCACGTAGGTGCAGCGGAAGTTGTTGTTGGCGGGCAGCCAGGCGGCGGCGTTGCCGTCGGACTTCTGCTGGTTGGCCGGTCCCGAGACCGCGAGCAAATTGAGGGGATCGTTGGCCAGAGCTTCACGCCGGCTTTGGGGAAGCAGTGCGGCGCCAGTTTGCCAGCTGTCGCTCAGCGCTACGAGGTGGTCGATCTGAACCGACGACGACTGGGGGCCGCGGACGAAATTGATGGTGGCGGCGGTGTACGGGTCGGCCAGCGTGCCCGAGGCGACCACGCACGTCGAAGTCCCCTTGTAAGACACGGCTTTGAGGTCTCTGCGCAAAATGTCGTCGCGACTGTCGCAGCCGTTGTGCGCGCCTGGCGCGGAGGTGGTGTCCGACCAGGCGGAACCGAACTTCGCGGTGCGGTCGTAACCGGCCTTCGGGGCGCGGGCCTTAACGGGCAGGGCGTCCAGTGTGCGCAGGGCGTTGCTGCGGGCGGCGGGAGCGTTCGTGCCGGGCCTGGAGAGGCCGGTGGCAGCATGTGTGCCTGATACGGAGCAGCCGGTGACGGCCGCTGCCAGCACCAGACCGGCGGGGAGAAGTCGGCGGTTCAACGCAGCGTGCCTCGTTTCCGTGACGCGGGACCGGGTGGGCTCGTGCCCGTGTTGATGATTACCCACCGCGGGCCGCCGGGCGGCGGCGGGTGGCAGCCGTGGCGTGCACGGCGTCGGCGAATGCGCGGACACAGGCGGTGGCCCGCGCAGCGCCGATGGCGCCGGGCTGCTCCAACAGCGGGCGGACTGCAGGTGTGCCCATGACGACGCCGTTGACGAAGGGAGCAACGTCCCGTGCCAGGGCGGGCGTCGAGATCCCAATGCCGGCAACGACCGGATGCTCGGTGACAGCTCGCAGCCGGGTGGTGAAGCGGTCCAGGGCTGCGAGGTCCAGACCTCCCCGGTAGCCGGTGGCAGCCGCTGCTGCGGGCGCGTAGATCCAGCCTGATGCGGCCGTGGCGATGTGGGCCAGGAGTCCGTCGTCAGCGTCGCGCGGGGCGAACTGCGGTGTGTGGATGCCGGCCGCCCGTGCAGCGGCCAGCCAAGGCGCGGCCTCGCGCAGAGGCAGATCGGGAATCATCGCTCCGGCGGCGCCTGCTTCGGCCAGGCCCTGGGCGAAACGCGCGATGCCGTATTCGACCACGGGCGCCCAGTAGCTCATGACCACTACCGGCGCTCCGCTGTCCGCGGCATGCCGGATCGTGGACATCACCTGAGCCATGCCCACGCCCTGCTGCAAAGCATGTCGGTAAGCGGCGGATATCACCGGGCCGTCCAGCGGGGCGCAGGCGGTGGGCACACCCACTTCGAGGATGCCTGTGCCGTGCTCGACAAACGCGTGCAGGAGGTCGATGGACGCGGTCGGGTCGGGAAATCCAGCAGGCAGGAACGCCCCGAGGACGGGGGCGGTGTTCCGGTTCAGCAGACGGGTGAGTTGGATGCCGGCTGGCTTGTACACGTTCACGGTGCGCCTTTCACGGGGCGGCGGGGCGCCATCGGCCCGCGGCAGCAGTCTCGGCGCCAGTTCCTGGAGCGGTTGGGAGCACAGGGCCTCGGGGCGGCCGGCGGTGAGTCAGCTGGGCCGGCCGCCCTGGGAGTTATGCCGGCGACGTCCGGCCTTGGCCGCAGCTCAGTGGCATACAGAGACCGACGAGTACAGGTAATTCCCGCTGGCCCAGCCGCGAATCCCGGTGGTGGTATCGGTGACGTTCACCCACCCGCCCCCGCGCTTCGTCCACGAGTGCACCTTGAATTTGTGCGACCTGTACAGGACTCCGAGCGCCCTGGAGTGCGAACTGGGCTTGGCGCGCAGGTTCACAGCCTTGGCATGCAGCTTCCACACGGGACAGGGGTAGCCGTCGCCCTGCACCGCGGCCTGTGTGGCCGTGGTGGCTGCTGGAGCTGCGTTGGCCGCTGGCGCTGCCAGAACAGGAAGGGCGATGGCCGCAGCAGTCGCGGCCAGGACACTGATTCGCTGAGAACGCATAAGGGTGCCTCCGTTGGGCTTCTTGTGGGCGGCGCAGTGACCGCCGTAGCCGCCCAGGCCCCCGCGGTCGGGCCCGCCGGGGTAGGTTCTCGGCGCCGTGTCGTCTGGCGGCGCTGAGACCTGGGTCTTCTCACGGCGTCTCACGCTGAGAAGGGCGCCCGTTCGTCAGTGCTGGCAGGTGTAGACGGTCGGGTAGACGTACAGGCCAGAGACCCAGCCGCGGACGTGCGTCTTCTTGTCGGTGATGTTCACCCAGGAGCCGGTCTTCGTCGTGGAGTGGACGGTGAACCGGTGCGACTTGTAAAGCACGCCCAGGGGCGTGGACTTGGCCGTCGGCTTCGAGCGGATCGTTACGGCCTTCGCGTGGACCTTGTACGGCCCGACTCGGTCGCATTCGCCTGTCTTCACGGTGGTGGTCGCCGCGGTGGTGGCGTGGGCGGGGGCGGCGGTTGCCGCGGGAGCGGACAGGACTGGGAGGGCGATCGCTGCCGCGGTGGCGGAGAGCACGGCAATACGACGCGCAGACATGAATAGACCTCCACAAAAAGGGCGTTGATGGGTAGGGAGTTGCTGCAGACGGGCCGCCCGGGGATGGGCGGCTCAGTAGTGGGGGTTCGGCGGTGTCCCGGCCAGCCGGGCTGGACCACAAGGTGCTCTCCCTCTTCGCGGGCTGGCGACGCGGCGCGCAGGCGCTGGGAGATCATCCGAGTGGCGACACCTCGCGCTCACTTTCGTGGCGGTGAAGCATCCAACCCGGCTGGAGGGCGTGCTCAGCGGGTCTCTGGGACCTAGGAGACGCCGTAGTAGAGCGAGACGTACTTGTTAGCGACCCAGCCCCACTTGCCCTTGTTCGAACCGTCGTAGACCTTGCCGTAGAGCCAACGGTCGCCCGAGGACGTGCAGGTGATGTCCATTCCGGTGTACAGCTTGAGCGAGCCCTTGGCCGTGTAGCCGGTGCCCGGTCCCGTCCGCAGGCGGAGACCGGCAGCATTAACGGAGCCGTACTCGTGCGAGCGCCGCTTGTTGTCGAAGTTGTCATTCGGGACGGTCGAGTGCACGCAGGCAGACGAACCGACTGCGGATGCGGATGCGGATGCGGGGCTGGCGAGGACAACAGCGCCGGTGGTCAGGAGGCCAGCGGTCACGGCTGTGGCAGCCGTACGGCGCATGAGGGTGCGTGCGGACATGTTGGACCTTTCGGCAAGGTGGGAGTGCGGATCTGCTCTTGAGACGGCGCTGTGGTTTGGCCGATGAAAGATCGGGGCGTGCTGGCGCTGCACTCGTGTGCGGGCCTCTCTGGCTTCCTCGATCGATGAATCGTGCGGGGCTGGTGGTGCAGGTGCGGGCCGCGGGGCGGACCCGCACCTGCTGACCAGTCAGCGCCGTGACACCGCGACGGTCATCGGACGGCGGCGGTGCCGTGCAGCTGCCAGGTCCGCGCACCCCGTCCGTCATTCGCGTCGAACACCGCGTACCCGTCGGCCGTCCAGCCGCGCTGCTTCGTCGTCACGTAGGTGACCCCGTAGCCGCCGGCACCGCTCGAGAAGGACTTGGAGCCACTCGAGTTGTCGTTGATTTCCGAGCGGACGTCGTTGGACTCTCCGCTGCTCTTCCAGGCGCCGTGGCTGCCGTGCTGAGCACCTACGTTGAAGTAGAAGTCGTTGAACCTCGTGCCGGGGTTCCACCACGAGCCGTCCCAACTGACCTTGCTGAGCCACGCCTTGTAGTGGTGGTAGCCGCCGTAGGTGCCGGTGTCCTTCACGCAGATCTTGGCGCGGACCGTCACGTCCGGCTTACTCGGCAGGTCAAAGGACTTGGTGGTGGTGTGGCACTGGGTCGTCGTCGCGGCCTGGGCGGGGCCGGCCAGGGCCACTCCGCCGAGAATGACGGATGCGCCGACGGCGGAGGCGGCGATGGTGCGGGCTATCTTCATTGGTTCTCTCCGTACGGGGGTGTGATGGGGCTGGTTTTGGGAGGGGGCCACGCACTGGTGGCACCGGGCATGGGGCACCGGCGGGGCCGGTCTGGGCGGCTGCCGCGGCATCGACGGGGTTGCCGTCTGCGCGACTGCAATGGGGGGAGCACGCCTCGGGGCGCGCGAGCCACGAACTGCGACAGCTCGGGCCGGTGTGACAGCTGCCGTTGAGCGGGCGGTCATGCCGGGACCGGCACTCGAGGGGAGGGCGGAGACCTATTCATATTCATGGAGGAATCTCCAGAAACCGGGCATGAGAAGGTAAGGGCTGGCCCGGGTTCGGTGGGTGAGGGTGCAGCGAGAGGAGGGGAGGCCGTTTCAGGGCAGTCCGCGGATGCCGTGACAGGGCACCAATGAATCCGCAGGTTTGTCCGGGCTGAGTTCTACGCTGCCTGGAGGTGCCGGCACCGCTGGCAAGCCTCGGACGGGTGCGTGTCGTGAGTTACGCGGCGTCAGTTCGGCGGTGCCGGCCCTTGGACCGCTTGTCATATCCAGCAACTCCGACAGTGACGAGACCTGCGGCGAGCAGCCCCCCGGCCGCCAGGCCAAGTTCGGCGTTGCCCGAGGCTCCAGTGGCTGCGAGGCTCTCGTCGCCAGACGGCGAGGTGCGGTCTCCCTGCTTGGTGTTTCGGCTGGCAGAGTCGTGTGAGGTCGCGCTTTGCGCTCCGTCGTGGCCGCCCGTCGCTCCGCCTCCGGTGCTCGAACCGCCATCGCCATGGCCGGAGCCAGAGTGGTCATTCGACCCGCCGGTCGAGCCGCCGTTGTGTCCCGGGGCAGGGGTAGGGCTCGGCTTGTGTGTCGGGTCCGTGCCCGGGTCGGGTGTCGGGTCCGGGGAAGGGTCCGTTCCCGGGTCGGTCGGGTCCGGTGTCGGAGTGCCGGGGTCGGTCGGGTCCGGCGAAGGGGTGCCGGGATCGGTGGGGTCGGGTGTCGGGGTGCCCGGGTCCGGGGGGTCATCGGGGTCGGTACCGTCGCCGGGATCCGTGGGATCGCCGGGGTCACCTGGCTGAGTGCTCGGACCACCAGGGTCCGTACCGTCCCCCGGATCCGTGGTCGGGTCCGGGGGGTTGGGGCCCGGTTCCGTGACAGGCGGCTTGACTGTGTCCCTACCCGGCCCATCCACCAGGTCCTTCACCAGCTTCTTGACCGAATCGGTGGGTGCATTGACGACGGGCACGTCCGGGGCGCTCGCCGCCGGCGCCTTGGTTTCCGCCTCGTGGTCGGCGGCCAGAGCATTCGGGGCAGCGATCGCCCCGGTGGCAGCGACGACGGCTGTCAGTGCGGCGGCACGTCGCAGCACACTGAGTCGGGTTCTGCGCATGAAAGTTCAGCCTCCAAGGGGTGCAGAGCGCATCGCCGCCCTGCGGCGGGCGGCCCGGGCGTGCTGTGCTGCATCCATGGTTGAGGCGTGGGCCTGTGGATAACGTCCGCGGATTTCCCGATACTCCCTGGCACTCCAACTGCCGCCAATACGCGACTAAATCCGAACAAAATGCCCGTTCGCCGCGGTGGTGCGACTCGGTCTCGTCAGTCGGCTGGACGCCTTGCTGGCAAGCTGCCCCGAGAGTCCGTGCCTGCCAGATATCAGATGGTTGTTCATGTTGGGCACGTACGTGGAGCTGGCTCGGACTTCTTCCCGGGCCCGAAAGAAGTCCGCGTCCTCGGCCGGATCCGCAACCCGGCCTGAAGTGTCAGTGCCGACCGTTACCGTGGTTGTGCACCACCCGGCTAGCCGCGTACCGCCGGTCGCCGCTCAGCCCGCGCCCACGCCGCGGGCAGCCCCAAGACGGGGGCGGCCAAGGTCTTCAGGGGCCCGCGTAGATGATCACGGGCGTAAGCCCCTGAGTAGCGCCGTTGCCCTTCCTGGCCCCTGACGTACGGCCGGAGGAGCGTGGGTCTTTCCGGCTGGGAGACGTCATGCCGAAGAAGCAGCCGACCGCAGCGAAGCGAGCACGCGCCGCCGCCCGCGCCGGCGCCAAGTACACCGCCGCCCTCCGCGAGGCCGCCAGTCCCCACCTTCCGCCCCACCTCGAACTCTTCGACGACCAGGCGTTGCCCGAGGGCGAGCGCCTGGTCGTCGACTGTCTCCGGGCACTCGCGGCCGAGGGTAGGCCGCTGCCCGTACGCCTCACCGAGCCGGACCCGGACGTGGTCGAGGCATGGGCGCGGGCCGAGGAGAAGGACATGCCCCTCCTCTGGGAGCGGTGGGCGGCAGTGGAGGCCGCTGTAGACGGGTACGTGCTGCGCGAGACCCAGTACGGCCCGAACCGCTCCGGCTACACCTCGACCAACCGCGGGCCCCGCGTGCCGGTGCCGGCGCGCGCGGCCGACGGCACCGTGACGGTGGTGGCGATGCCCGAGTGGGCTCGTCTGCACGAGGGCCGGTGGATCTGGGAACACACCGGCTGGCCGCTGGATGCTCCCGGCCGGATCGTCGACCCGCCGCAGAAGTTCTCGCCGGCACCGGGTCTGCGCTGGGAGATCGCCGCCTGGCTCGACATGGCGCGCGACGGCAGGGTGCTGGGCGAGGACTACGGCGGCAGCACCGGTGGCTGGCAGACCGTCGGCTGGTGCACCAGCCCGGACGACGCACGCCAGATCGCCCGCGCGTACACCGCGCACCGCAGCTCGTTCGCCCGCGTCGACGTCATCGAGCACGGGACCGACGCCGGCATCGTCTCCCTCACCACGGACACCTACCTCCCGGCCCCGGACGCCTCCGAGCGCCCCCGCCCCCAGCTCGCCGAAGGCCCGCGTCCTGCGTCCCCGGGCAGAAGTGAGGTGCCCGAGCCCGTCTGGTACCAGGGCGAGAAGCACCCGCCGCGCACGTCGCTGATCGTGTGGACCGACGCCGGCTGGCGCACGCTGGTGTGGACCGACTGGCAGGCCGCGAACATCGCGGATGCGCTCGGCATCGGGGCCAGCGGCCCGTACGAGTGGGCCGAGGACTGGTCACCGCGCTATCCCGACCGGGACCTGCACGACTGGACCCAGGAAGGCCGCGAACTCGACGGCCGGTATCCCGAGACCACCTACGCCGAGCGTACGAAGCTGATCGACGCCGCACGCCAGGCCCGGGAAGACGCCCTCGTCGCCGCCCTCGCCGCCCGAGGGTGCCTCACCAGGGACCAGGCCGCCGCCCGCCTCGTCCAGGGCGGCGAGGACTACCGGCAGCTCCTGGACGTCGGGCAGGCCGTTATCTCCCGAGCCCTGCACACCGCCCGCCGCGCCCTGCCCGAGGGACCCGAGCGGACGGCCATCCGTCACGCCCTGGACGACCTGATGGACCGGCATCTCCTGCCGGCGGACGCCGAGCGCATCGCCAACGAGCAGCTGGACAGCGAGATCGAGGCGAACTGCGCCCCCGAGGTGACCGCCTGGTGCCGCCGGGCAGCCGCCGAGTACATCGCGCCCGCCTCCGACCCGGTCACGGCCGGCATCGTACGGTTCCGCCCCCAAGGCGCCTGACCTTGTTTCGGCCGAAACAAGGGTGAACCCCACTTTGGTTCGGACGAACCAAAGTGGGGTGCGCACCACCTGTCCGCAGCGGCCGGAAGCACGCCCGTGCCCCCACTCGCGCCTCCCTGTCGCTGCCCTCTCGGCACTAGCCCCACGGCGCGGTGCGCCGCCCGGATGGGAGTCCAGAAGGTGTTTCGACCGAAACGCCTTCCTCGCTCATTCGAGCTGCTCGTGGACCCATCGGCACGTGCACTAGGCCGACACCGGGCTGCCGGCTGCAGGGGCTGGGGCCGTGACGTACAGACGCTGCCGCCGTTCGTATTCGGACTGCGGCCGCTTGTAGGGCTCCAGCCATGTGCCCGTGCGCCGGGTGAAGCGCATCTGCAGCTCGCCGGGTTTGCCCTCACTGCTTCGGGCTTCGACTCGACATTCGTTACTTTCTCCCGGGTATCGGCCGCACGAGCACACGCTGTGGGTTTCGGTGAGCGGCAAGCCCCACTCGGGGTCTGTCAGCAGGGCCATGAACCGCTGATGGTGCGCAGGGCAGGAGGCGACTTCGTGTTCGTGCTCGATGATCCATTGCTCGCCGTCATCGTCTGCCGGGTTGGTCCAGGCCGTGGTGTGCAGCGGCACGCCGACGGTGCGCAGGAGTCCCGCACGGCGCAGCAGGCCGCTGGCCAGCCAGGCCGTCTTGTTGGTGTCCGTGGTAGGCCAGCTGTATTCGCCGACGTAGGCGCGTTCGATTGGATGCCATTGGTTCGGTGAGTCGCGGTGGCACAACGTCATGCCGTACTCGACTTCTTTCTCGTCCTGGTAGTCGACAGCGTCCCGCCAGTCCTTGGGACTGATGCCAGCCAGGGTGATGGATCCCAGCGAGCCGAGCCGCCGCAGGACGATGGTGTCTCGCTCGACGGCGACACGGACTCCGGTGATGCCGCTGACTCCTCCGGTGTCGTCGGCGCGCGGCAGCAGCGTGCGGGCCAGCTCCCGGGGCATCGACTCTTCGAGGTGCCGGCGGTTGACGTCCTCGTCCTCGAAAGCGATCTTCAGGCTCGCAGGCCGCGGGTCGACGTGGCGGATCCCCCAGGGGCGAAGGGTGCAGATCCGCGGCCAGGCCAGCTGGTGCAGTAGGTACGCCTCCAGGAGGACCTGGTGGGGATGCGGCTGGGGAATGAGCGTGCTTCTGGGGGCGGCCGCCTGCACTCGGTGCAGGGCGCTTTGCCAGGGCAGACGGGTGTAGAGCTGCAGTCGTTCGGCGCGGCGTTCAATCACGGTGCTTTTCACGGATGGCCTCCGCCGCCGCTGTCCCGACACCAGCTCGCGGCAGATCCGCGTTGTGCAACGTAAGTGAGCGTGCGGTGCCAGCCGTGTTGGCTTCGTCCTCACGCCCTGTCGGGTGGGCGCTGGGCAAGGGCCCCTGCCGGGCCACACGGAACAGGGTGGACCATGTCGTCCCGCCTCCACGTCGCGCTCGGGCGCCACGCCGAGCGGTTCACCCGTAAGGCGCTGGCGCGCCCGGGTGAGGGAAGAGATCAGCGCGCCTGGTGCCGGCCGTAGCGCCGGCACCGCGGGCGATGGCCTGTTCAACGGCAGCTGCGCATGTCGCGCTGACAACGCAATTCGGCGGCGACGGGCATCCCGAGGAGTTGTCGATGCGGTGGTGGGCCGCGTGGGGTCGGGAGTTGGGGACCACCGTCGCAAGGCCGACCGCGATCGGCTTGAAACGCGACCGGTTTGGATGCGTCCCAGGACGTGCCGCACAGTGCGGCGCTGTCTCCACGCGCGGCGTAGGAACAACCCTCAACGTGAGGCCGAATAGCTCGACCTGAGCACGCTTCTCCCCGTGGTCTCCCCTTCGTCAAGGCGCGGCTCCTGGGTTCGTCGGTCACCGCTTCCTGCGCATCCCATCCCGTCTGCAGTGTGCCGATTGCCGTCATCGCAGTCGTCGTTGGAGTGAGAGCTACCAGGAGGCGATGGTGCGTAGACCCACGGATGCACATCGAATCGAGGTGAGGGCTTCCGACCGCGCGTGCCTTCGGGGCGTTGCGGGTCCGGCAGGTACGCCAGCCAGCCGAGGTCTTCCAGGGTCTGGATGGCCTGGTTCATGTCGTCCATCGTCTCGGCCCATCTGCGGCCCTTGAGTGCTTGCCAGGCTTCGCGGGCGCGGAAGGGCTCGTCACGTGCCGACTGGTATTTCTTGACGTCGGCTTGGCCGGGAGCGGGCCGGGAGCGGGCCCAGTCCAGCAGGTCGCGTGCTGGTTTGAGGCGTCCGTCGCCGTCGGGGCCCATCAGGTCGTACACGGATTTGGCGTGGGCCACGAGGTAGGGCACAAGCGCGATGGCAGCTCGGATGCGTTCCTCGCCGATGAGCAAGGTGTCGGGATCCTCGAAAAGGGTCAGACAGGCGGCGAGGCGGATGACCTGGCCGCGGAGTTTGCCCGCCCACTCGGCGATCTCATGGAGGTCGCCGCCCGGCTGGCGACGCTTGCCGAAGGCGTCGTAGAAATCGGCGAAGACTTTGCGGGCCTGGTCGGTCAGGCGCATGACGCCCACCTCGTCGGTGTCCCAGACGTGGCGGACGAGGTTCTTGATCCGCGCCGCATAGTCTTCGCGGACCGCAGGAGGGACTTCGGGTGAGTCGAAGGTGTCCTCGGCGGTGGGCTCGGGCCGGGCGTAGAGGAAGCGGCCGAGCAGACCGTTCTCCCGGAACTCGGGGTTCTTCTTGGCCAGGCCGAGCAGCACGCCGGACTGAATGAGCAGCGCCAGGGCGAGGAAGGTGCCACGCATCCGGATGGCCGTGCGGCCAGCGCGATCCACGCTGTAGGGACTACCGGTGTACGCCTCCAGGAGCAGGTCGCTGTTGGCCTGGCCGTTCTGGCTGTACATACCGCCGGCGATCTTCAGCAGGTTCGCCTCCGAGGCGAGCAATCCGATCCGCCCGCCTTGCTCGTGCATCCGCTTGACCAGGGCCTCCATGGTGGCGTCCCGGATCAGCAGCCGTGGCAGTTCAGCCGACTCCCCCAACTGCAGCAGTTTGTGGCGGGCAGCTTCGGCATCCGCGGCGCCCACGGCGCGCTTGGTGGGGTCGTCAACGGCGGCTGCTTGCTCAGCCCGGGCCATGCGTGAGGTCCAGATGCGGATCTCCTGCGCCTTGGCCTCGATAGCGCCGCGCTTGGCGTCGATGACCTCGTCCTCCATCTCACGCAGCGGTGCAGCAGCTGCGTCGAGAGCGGGAGTCTTCTTCTCCGAGGAGTCTGCGAGCGCGGCCATGTACAACGCGATCGCTTCGGTCCAATCGGCCTTGACCTTCACCCGGCGCCGGCCGCCGGTGGCCGTCGAGATGGTGGCGAGCGCGGCGAAAGCCACGAGATCCGGGGCCACTTGCAGAGATTCGGCTGTGGCGGCCACGAAGGGCGCGAGCGCGCCGAGGTGCTCCACGGGCAGCGGCGGCAGCCGGTGCTCGTCGATGGCTGCCGGGGCCTCCCAACCTTGCCCGACGGAATGCGTCCCAGAAATCCCAGAATCTGGATGCTGTACCGGCATGCGGGCCTCGCGGTTGTTTTTGGGATTTGTGGGACGCGATGCCGCAGCGTGGTGGTCACTGACTCGCCGGATCTCGGCGAGCACGCCCGCAGGCAGGGCAAGGGCCCCGGCGGTAGCGAGCGGCCAGCCGTGGGCGGCCCGCAGAATGTCGATCGCCGCAGCGGACTGGTCACCACCGTGGTGGAGCTCGGCGAACAGCCGGCCGGCACTCATCACCTCGCCCGTCGGCAGTCCCGGAGTCTCGGACCAGACCGTCACACACGCGCCGGACTTGTGCACTGCAGCGCCAGTGCCGGATGCCCCCTGTTGCCAGCCGGGATACGACCACAGGGCGCATCCGGCCCGGCCGCACCCGATCGGACAGCTGCCGTTGGCCTGCTCGCGGTAGGCCCAGCCGGCGGCCGCGAGGATCTGCGGGATCGCGCACGCTTGTCCCAGGATCTCCAGCGGCCCCGCCCCGCGCGACGCGTCGGATGCCGGTTGTTCGGGAATCATCCGCCGTGGTCTCGGGGCGGGCGAGAGGTCTGCGACGATGGCGCGGATCTCATCGAGGGTGTATCTCGCGCCCTCCACACCTTCCCCAGCGCCCGTCTCGGGCAGCTCCTCGACCCGGCAGAGGCTCGGCCGGTCGGGAACCTTACGGTTGACGGTGCCAGGGATCCGCAGCACTCGAGGCAGGTCACCGACGCCGGCCCCGTATGCCACCCCCAGCCGGTCGGCCGATGCCTTGAGGATCTGCTGCCAGCCGCGAGCCAGATGCTGCGCTTCCTCGAGGTCCAGGTCCTCGCCGATAACGGCTGGCCGGGCGAGGCAGGCTCGGACGTACAGCCCGCCTCCGGAATGGATCACCTGCGACCACGTGGGCAGTCCGGACTCCCGCCAGATTCTCAGTGCGGACGCGGTATCGGCCGGCAGGTCCTTCGCCTTGTGCCCCGGCCCCAAGATGTCGATGTCGGACCACATGTCCAGCAGGGCGCACGAGTCCTCCGCGGTCCCCCGCATGTCCGGGGGCAACGGTGCGCGGACCGTGGTGACGCGCGCGTAGATACCCTGGGCGCCCCGTTCGTCGAGCTGGGCAGCAAACTCGGCTGCCTGGTCGGCGCGGGCGAACTGCCCACCAGACCAATCCAGGGTGGAGGCCACGGCAATCAGCCCCGGCGCCGACCCGTACTGGGCACTCAGCCAGGCGCGTGCCTGCAGAAAGTCGAACTTCACGTCCACTCGATGTGCTCCGGTTCGTGCGAGCCGCGCCACGGGCGGCTTGATCGAAGTGTTGTCCCCGCGGCCGGCGGCGCGGCAGAGAACGAATCAGCTGTGGTGACGACGCCGGGAGTATTCGCTCGGACGTCGTCGGTACGTGCCCGGTGACGTCGGCTGGCCGGCCTCGCCCACAACCCAGCCCCCGCAGCACAGTGAGTCCGACCTCGGCGTACCTCGATCCCTCAAGCTCTCGCCGCCGGCACGCCCAGGACCGACCCGGCGCGCCACGGTCCAGGGCCGGCGCCCCTGTCATGCGGTACCCGGCACCGGACTTGTTACCCCCGGCCTTCCTGCCCACGGCAGCACCACCGAGCAGCAGCCCCAACCGCTGCCACACCGGCCCTCCACGCAGCCCGGATGCACCGTTCACCACCGCGGGGCTCACGCCGCGTCCACCTCCCCCGCACCCACCACAGCCCCGGCGCCCACGGCCTCGTGCACCAGTGGCCGCCGCGCGAGCTCGGCGCACCGGCTGCGCCAGTCGGCACGCTCCGGCTCCTCCACGCCAGCGCCGCGGGCCTCGGCCAGCCGGCCGAGCAGCCCTTGCAAAAGCTCCCGGGCCGCGGCCTCGCGGGCCTTCTCGGCGGCCCGTTCAGCGGCGTCGACCGCCAGGCGAGGAGTCGGGTAGCGGTGCCGGCGGAGCATCGCCAGCTCGTAGATCCGATCGGCCTCGTCCTCCGCCGCCTCAGAGCACGCCAGCCGCTGCAGCGCCGAACGCCGGCGACCGTCCACGATCCGCTGGGCCACCTCACGCTCGGCGAACGCCGCCACCACCGCCGGCGACTGCTCCCACCGAGCGCACTGCACGGAGATCAGCGCCCAGGTATCCACCTCGACCTTATGCGTGAACTGGGCCACTGCCGCAGGCTGTTCGAGGTCGGCACGTACCGCGACGGCGAGGTCGACCGCCTCGCGCACCAGGGCCTCCACATGGCGCCTCGTGAGGCACGCCGGACACCGCCCCGCAGCCTCTGGGATCCCGCAGTCGACGCACGCGGCCGCGGCCCGGGCCCACTCCTCCTCGGCCAGCTTCTCGCGCTGGCGCGCCACAGCCTGCTGGCGCGCCTCCTGCTCGACACGTTCCCGCTCCCGCCGGGCAACGTCCTCGGCAGCCTGCTGCTGCACCTGGTCGTGCAGACGCCGCTCAACCTCCCTGCGCCGGTCCTCCACCGACAG
Organism: Streptomyces sp. Edi2; assembly: GCF_040253635.1. Classification (NCBI taxonomy): domain Bacteria; kingdom Bacillati; phylum Actinomycetota; class Actinomycetes; order Kitasatosporales; family Streptomycetaceae; genus Streptomyces; species Streptomyces sp. Edi2. Next base: position 213,392 of record NZ_JBEJGX010000001.1, read on the forward strand.
CTGCGGCAGCTCACCGGCGACCGTCACCGCCACCGACCAGCGCAGCGCTCGTCGGTCGCCCCACAGGCTGTCGCAGCTGTCGCAGCCGCCGCCGGTGTCCATCCGCACCCCGTCGTCGCACCTGTGCGACCAGCAGCCGGCCCTCTGAGGCAGACCGCGCCTGATCAGCCAGCCGCGCAGGTCGGTGACGGGACGGGTGCCTTGCAGCAGCAGCCGGCGCTCCAATCGCTCGGCCAGGACCCGCTCGGCCAGCTCCTCCCCCACCAGCCCGCGCACACGGGCGAGCTCCCTACGAACCACGCCGGCCAGCCACCGGCTGGTCGAGGTCCGACCCAATTTGGACCACAGCCAGGCCACCGGAGCCAGCGCCACGACCAGGTCCTCGGGTACCTGCATGGTCCCGGCGAACCGCGTTCGCCCAACAGGTTGCTGCGGAATTCGCCCGAAATCCTCAACCGGCATGGCGATTTGCTGTGCCCCGCGCAGCGGGCTTCCTTGCCGGGGCAGGGTCATGGCTTCTGCGACTGGGCTCTTCGCCGGCTGATCCTCGTCCACGCCCGCGCGTTCCGGCAGCTGGCCCAAGCCTGAGACGGCAGAGCCGGAACAACCAACCACTTCACCAGCAGAATCCGTAGAGTCCTTAGCCAACTGCGGGTGGGTGGTGTGGAGCCCTCCAGCATCGGGGCGCTCCGCGAATCCGCGCTCACCGCCCGCATCCAGGCCGTCGATCCCAGCAATCCCAAGCCCTTCGGAGCTGCCGGGAACATCAAGATCACCGGGTGCAGCATCGGGGCGCCCAGTCGGCAGCCCCTCCATCACGTCGTCGAAGGACTCCTGCGCCCAGCCATCGCCGCACAGCACCGGAGTCGCCGGCTCGGCACAGTGGCACGGCGCGGGCTGGTGGTCAGCCACGGTGTCCCCACCCTCGGGGCGCGCGTCGCCGCGATCAAGGTCGGAAGTCCGGTTGTGAGCGGCTGCCACAGCCGGCACACGCAGACGGCTCCGTCCGAAGCACGCTGCGGACGACTTCTCCCGCGCGACCTCCACTAGGCCGCGCTTCTTCAGACGGCCGAGGACCTTGGCGCCGCCCGAGACCGAACACCCCAGGAGCCGGGCCAAGGTTGCTGCGGCCCGGCCACGACCCGCTGCGACGCTGCCGCCCACCATCAGCACCCGACCGTCCGGCCGCGTTTGGAGCACGAGAAGCAGCAGCGCCAGCCGGTCCGTCGCAGCCCCCTTCTCCTGGCGGTCCGCTAGCAGCCCTTCGGGCGTGACCGGCGCGTCCTTGGGTGCCCAGCCCGGGCCAATGACGGCCTCGGACAGCCGCAGGAGCGTCGCAAGATCCCGACGGGTCAACGCCATCGGATGATCGCCCCTCCCCTCGCGGGCCTCGCGCAGCGGCTGCAGGTCGATGTCGAGACCGGTCACCTGGCCAGCCTCGTCGGTGACGATGTCCCAGGCCGCGATCCCCGCCTCCTTCAGCCCCGGGAGCACCGAACTGCGCACGTGCGAGGCTGAACAGCCCAACCAGCGGGCGAGGTCGGTCGTACGGGTACGCACAGGCTTTGACTCGGCCGGCGACTTCGCGAGCAGCACGACAGCGGCCAAGCGAACCGCATCCTGCTGCCCGGCAAGGCGCGAATCCGACAACAGAGCCCGTACCGCGGCGAACAACCGGGTACGCATGGCTTCGCCCAGCTGCAGAGGGCGGCCAGGGCCTGTCTTCGGGACCGGACCTGCAGGTACGGACCCGCCGCGCGGCCGCGGCGTCCGGCCGGCGGGACGAGAAGAGCGGGGCCGAGAACCAGCCCCGAAGGTCTGAGAACGAGCCGACTTACGTACGGGACCTGAACCAGATTCAGGCATGACTAGGCCGGCCCTCGGACGGGTAGCTATGATCTGCTCCTGTCGAGGAGGAAGAGGGAAACCGGTATCGCCGTCCGGCTCGCTTGGGGAAGCGCAGATAGTCGGACGCGACGTATTCAGTTAGGGCGGGCTTCACCTCCTCCTCGACAGCGCGAGTGGCCTGAGACCAGTGGTCCCAGGCCACTCAGAATTAGGGGGCCTCGCCGCCACTGCCCAGACGGCAGAGGGCTCCGTAGGAGAGAAGGAGCAGGCTTCGAAGTGCCTCAGCTAGAGGAGGCACGTGTGTCCCGTGCGCTGCTTGAGTGTGGTGCCCCGGGGGGGGCAGGGGGGCGATCGAGCGTCGCGGTCGTTGCCGCAACGCAGCGGAGCAGCTGGCGCAGGCAGGGAGGGCGGGAGAAAGTGCCTTGGAGAGGATCAGGTTCTGAGTCCCCTCACTTTGGCGCGAGGGTGGCATGGGCTACCAGTTTCAGCACGTCACGGCGGATGAGACACGTATAGCCGAGGCTCCACTGTGTGGAGACGTCTCGGCTGGGGGCTGGTAACCTCAGAGGTGGCGAGAGAGGCTACTTGGCCTTTCAGTTCGGCACCCACTCTGTTTGCGGCAGGTATGTGGGTGCCGTTCTCTTTTTGGGAAGCTATCTGGCCTTAGGCAGCTATCTGGCCCTCCTCCTCAAGCGTCCCGTTGAGACGATCCACGAGTTCGGCGTGCCAGGCGCCGACAGGCAGGACGTGGTATGGCCATTGTTTGGCCAGCGCCTGCTCGCTGAGCTCAAGAAGCTGGTAGTCCTTGTGGACGAGCGCGACATGCTCTGGGAAGGCGATCAATCGAGTTCGCGGGTGCACCTTGCCTGCATCAGGTTGTGTATCTGGCTCGCCCGCAGCAACAAGGAGCTCCATCACAACTCGGATCGCGTCCCAGTCCCGTTGGTAGGCAGTCGTGGTGCGCTCGCCCTGTTGGGTATCCCGGTTGGTGGAACGATTGGCCCCCAGGGCGGATGCAACCCGTGCGAGGACGACGTCGTGCGGGCGGAGCTGACTCGCCTCAGGCAGCAAGCCGATTCGCGCCAGATTCTTGAGCGTTCCTGCGCTGACGCCGGACCACTCAGACACCGTGCGCTGAGAGATGGTTCCGTTCCGTCGAATCGGCGACCGGCGTTGCGGCACCTAAGCCTCCCTCAAAAATGGCATAGCACGGCCGAGCGAGAGCTGTTGATCACTCAGCCTGTTCCCGTGAATCATATGACCCTCGTGCATCTACTGCGCCAGATTACCTCGGGCGGCGTGTCGAAGGCCAACGCCTCCGACACGTGACACGCGGCCTGTTCGTGAGGATGAGACCGTCACAGACGGCTATTTCTGCAGGTCCAGCGCGCCAGCGCTGCGCGGTCGACGATTCGTCACGCCTCCACGGGGGCCTTATAGCTGACTTCGAACGGGGTGGACCACTGCCTCACGTGCAGCGAATTGCGCGACCGTCGCGCAAATTGGCGTGCCACGAGAGGCGCGGCACCGCGAGGACGGAGCACTGGAAGGTATGCGCCCAGGGGGAAGGCGAGGAGAGCAAGGGGGGAGTACGCGCCCCGCCGGGACCAGCGCCCAGCGGTGTGGCCCGCACCGTGGCCCGCACTGTGGCCCGGCAAGTGCGTTTGTGAAATGCGTTAGGGGTAGTCCCTCGAGGAGGGACTACCCCTAACAGCGGGCCGGACCAGCTAGTTGCCGCTGGACCCTTCGATCTGGAGTTGCTCGATGAAGGAGCGGATGATCACGTTGATCATGTGCCCGTGTAGGCCATGGGTGTTGGCCAAGAGCAACTCATCCATCATGTCGTGAAGCCAAGTGTCGTTCTCCTTGGCGATGCTGTAATGCGTCGCGGAGCCCCAGTCGTCGTCATCGCCGATCTGGCTATCGCGGAACTTGTCGGCGGCCTCGATGAGGTCTTCTACAGAGACGCCTCTGGCGAGGGTGAGAGCGGCATCTACATACTGGCTCGGCTTGAGCCCACGCAGATTGAGCAGTCGCTTGTCATGAACCAACTGCCGGTTCAGGGCCCTGGTCACATCGTTGTGCAGCCTGATGTTTCGCTTCTTGGGCTTCGTGCCCGTACGTGTCGCCATCGCTCGTCGATAGCTTGCCGCGAGCTCCCCATATGCAACGGGCAGCCCCTGCACCTTCGTGGCGAGCTTCTCGGGGAGGGCCCGTTCCATCTGCGCTTCTGAATACCCACTTGTTTGGGGGAGAGCGAGTGCTGCGGTCCTGTGGGCCGCTGAGGCTGCCTGACCCTCGCCGGGCTGCTGCCCCTTGCTCCCCCAGCTGGCTGTTGCAGGATCGGCAGGCAAAGCGGGCAGGGAGATTCCTTGAAGTGCCGTGGTGCTCTGAAGCAGATCATCTGCTGGTGCGGATGAGTCGGCCTGGGTTGTCGGGGGTGTTTGGCCGGCCGACGGGTCTCCGGGACCGGCGCTGGGGGGCGACTCCGCTCCTCCGCCTGCCACGGGGGTGGCTGGTGCGGATGAGTCGGCCTGGGTTGTCGGGGGTGTTTGGCCGGCCGACGGGTCTCCGGGACCGGCAGTGGAGGCCGGCTCCGTTCCTTCCTCCACCACGACAGGCGAAGGCACGACCTCGCTGCTTGGAGCTGGTACGCGGTGGGGGTGCTCGGGAGTGCTTGCCGGCGAGGCGACGGGAGCGCTGACTGCCGACTCTGTTGCGCCAGCCTCGTGACCCGGGTCGGTTACTGCGTCCAGTGCAGTGTTGGCAGGTGCGCTGTTGTTGATGGCGGTAAGCGCGCCTGAAGCGGACAGCTGGTTGAGTTTGCCGAATGCAGCACTCTGTTTGGGCTTGGCCGGGCGCCTCCGCGGCGAAGCGGATTCAGAGCCCGAGTTCTTGTTGCTGGCCATTACCTCCGCGCCTCCGTCGCCTCGTGCCACCGGGCTACACGCTCAGCGATCACGGTAGTCGGCACTCCGAGCTTCTCAGCCAGCACCGCGCTGAAGAGCCCGAAGTCCTCAGGAATCGAGCCCCAGGTCTCGGCGATGTCCTCGAGCAGCGGGACGGTGCCCTCGAGCAGTCCTACGGTGGGTAGCCCCTCCGGGTAGGGATCTGTGTCGTCTGCATGGGTCAGGCCGACGATGTACTGGCGAGCGTTCGTGTAACTGCGACGGTTGGGAAACGACTTCGCCAGCATCACGCTGAGGTCGATGGGCTCGCCCATCTCCTTGAGGAGATCGAACGTGGTGGTGAGTTGGACGACGTCGCCTACGTGCTGCTGGGTAGGGACGATGCCCTGCTTCGTGAGTGCCCAGGCGGTCTTGAGCACTCCCTTGTCGGTGGGTCCCACGTCGATGATGAGGTGCTTGAACCCGCGGGCCATGAGGTCGGTTACCTGCTTGGCCATAGCTGGCCCGGTGTATCCCACCACCGTGATGTTGGCCGGCCAGTCCGCTCCAGCCGCAGCCTGCCACTTCAGGCAAGTCCTATTGGTGTCATCGGCGTCGACGAGGAGGACGGGCTCTCCGGTCAACGCAAGGATGAGCGCGATGTAGACGGACAGCGTCGTCTTCATGACGCCGCCCTTCGCGTTGCCCATGGTCAGCTTCACGCCGTCTGGCGTGTTGAGAGCAGCGATTACGGCGGTCCGGAGGGGCTCGGGCAGCTCCTCGACCAGAGCCCGAACTTCTGGATTGATGCCTTCGGGCAGCGTCAGGGACGGCGTGGGTAGCTGCCTCGGGACAAACGCGGCTGGAAGGTCTGCCACCTCAGGGGCGACTGAGGATGTGGCCCCTTCGACCGGACCATGGGTGAGTTGCTCAGACATGTCTGGCTTCTACCTGCTTCTCTTGTGGCGAGTCGGTACTTGGCGTCCCGCACGGACGGTTCTTGTGAGTGCGCAGACGCATCGTTGGCGGCGCGCCCCCGACCCTCAATTTGCGGTGAGTCCCGCCGCCAGGGAGTTCTGCGCTGGATGGCACGGCCTTGAAGCCCACGCACCACCGCTCGTCTCCCGACGACGGACTGTCAGGTTGGCGCCGGCCAGCAGCGGCTGGCGGCTCGTTGCCACCCGAAGTGCTCGGCGGCGGGGCCACGCTAGCAGAGAGCGACCGAAATCTGGTGACAGGCGTGGTTAGTTCGTTAAGTGTGTTCGCTAATGGGCCTGTCAAGTCGCACGATTATGCCTCACTGACGCGACGTCGTGTTGCGTGCGGTCACTCTCCATCGAGTGGAAGTGGCGAGAGGGGCCCGGCCTTGCTCGTGGATAGCTGCCGCTGCTCTAAGAGGAGGCTGATTTTGCGGATTGGGGGCGGCCCTGTGTCCTACCATGTGTCCCGCCCTGTGGCCCAGCTCGTGAGCATGTGAAACTGCTGGTCAGGGGCTGTTTTTGCAATTCCGTTGCCTTCAAGAGGGGTGGGTTAAGGCCCTCTGATTTCCCGAAAGACCGTCTGGCGCGCAACGCCAAAGCCCCCAAAGGCGCGTAGTCGACGTTCACCGCGTAGGTGATCTTCCTCTTGAAGCGGGCGACCATGCGACGCTGTACTCAAGGTGAGACTTCACAAGCGCACTAACGGTGCCGCATTGCGGGACACAACGCGGAAAGCGGGGTCACCGAGGCTTCCCTCCTGCGGCGGCGCGCCAACTCTGTACACCTCACCCATCCGCGGGCGGTCGGCTCTCCAGTCACCCCGCGGGCTGGCCTGTGCAATTGGAAGACCGCCCCCCAACTTGCTCCAACTGGGGCGCGGCAGGGAGACGTAAGTGCGTGTGCTCCGTGGGTAGAACAATCCGCCTCGCCTGCAAGGGGCAGCTCGGTTCGTCGATCTCAGAGTGCTTCCCGCGGAGGACCACGGTGTGGGCCGCCCGGGACTAAGGAGCTTCGGCGACTCCGCTCCGGCTGCACGCCGAAGCGCACCGGGCGGAGCACAGGGGGTGCTACCCACTCCGGGGGGAGCTGCTGGAGGCCGAAATCGGTTCGGCGGGTCCCAGGCGTGATGCCATCAACTCCGGGTGGGCGGTGAGGGAATTCAGCGGCGAAGATCTCGACCAGGTCAGTACGCATACAGAGCGCGATGGCTTCAGGGAGCCCGACGACGACCACAACCACCCCGCAGCTCACCGAATCGCGGGGACGGTTCGGTGCCGCCATGCCCTTGCCGCACTTTTTGGTGACCGAGACGACGGACGGCGAAGACAGGGGGAAATAGACAACGCCCCGACGTCCGACGCTGCGATCAAGCCAGTACATGTAGCGGCAAGAACATCAGGGAGGGTTCATCATGTGGCCGCGGGATGTCCACTGGCCTCACCTTGATGAGGTACGCCAAGCGGCTCCGCTTCGCCGCTGAGGGCCAGTGCAAGGGGTGGGCACGGGTGGGGCGCGCACGGAAACAGGCCCTTCCTGAAAGGGCCTGCGGTGTGCGTCGTTGGCTACTGCTCTGTGGTGGACTAGCACTGCGATGGGAGCTGAGGCCGCGTGGATTTGCGCTGATCGAGGTTTGCACGCAGGCAGGTGCAGATCCGGTGAGCCCGGGGTCCAGTCGCTGGCGCAAGTCGAGGGAGAGATCAGGCGCAAGGCGGATCACAGGAAGGCTTCCCGGTGTCCTTCGTGGCCTGAGCTGTCTACCGGACCGCCTTCCTGCGGTAACGGACGAGGGACTGGTGTGCCGGCTACACGTGGATGATGTCGCGGGCGCTGTCGGGCAGGGCCGCGGTCTTCTCGGGGTGGTCGAGGAAGTAGTCACGGATGCGCTCGACCAGGGGGCGGTCGATGGTGACCGGGGCGGGCGCGGCCGGCAGCCCGAGTGCCGTGCGCACCTCGTCGTCGAGGTGCGCGGAGAGCGGGCTGTAGTCGGTGTTGTCGGCCTGGGCGGTCAGCTCCTCGAAGGTCGGCCGGTCCGTCTGGGTCGGCTGGTCGTGGACGGGCCGGGGGGCGGGCTGCCCTGCCATGCGGGAGGAAGGCTGTGGATTCGGCTGCTGGGGCTGGTTCATGGGCGGGGCTCCTTCTTCTTAGGTGGAGTGGTGCGGATCTGGTAGATCCGCTGGACGGACAGGGCGGTCGCGTAGGCGGTGGACTCGACCGGCCACCGTTTGGCGGACCTGCGGATGGCAGCGTCCCTATTCTCCTCCGCCGATTTGATCGCGGCGGCGAGTTCTTCGAGCTCTGCCAGTTCGGTGAGGTCAGGTGCGCCGTGCGGGCCACGTAGAAAGCGGGCGATGGTCTGCCACTGACTGTCGAGCGGTGCGCCGTCGTCGCCGGTCTTGATGCGGAAGGCGCTGATGTAGCGGACGAGGAGGTCGCGTGTGAGGCGTGTGCCGTCCGCGAGGTCGAGGTGGTCGATCTGCTCGCGGTAGAGATCCTCGAACTGCCGGGGAGTGAGACTCATTCCCCTCCTTTGAGTTTTCTAGCTAATTAGAATTCTACGCCCCCACCAGCGAAAAGTCAAATAGACTAGAAATCTACGGTTGTCAATGCCGAGGGATGTCCTTGGTGTCGACCATCTGCACGACCATGCAGGGGTGATCGTCCACCTTCACGTCCTGCTGGATGCCCACCACTCGGTACGAAGCGCCACGCGGCATCAGTCGTTCCCGCTCCTCGTGCCCCTGGACGCCGACCGCCCCCACGGCCGCACCTCGGCTCGAGACGATCTCGAAGACCACCCGGTGCCGGGCATTCCCCTGCTTCCCGGTCTTCGGATTGAACCAGAAACGCTGGGCGAACCCGACCGCGACGGCCGGGCAGTGGGACACGGACATGTAGGAGTCGTCCCGGTAATCCTGGCCCACAACGAAGTTGGAGCGCACCCAGGATTCGACCTTGTCGGCCTCACGTACCTCCTCTGGAGGCGAGAACCCCCGGTAGGTGGTGTGCAGCTTCCCCGGCGCGGCCTTGGACAGGGCCGAGTCGATCCCGCCGGCCACCGTGCGCATTGGCACGACCTGCTCGTTGATGTAGAGGTCCTCGTCCATCGGACGGCCTTGGTAGAGGTGCTCGTTGATCTGCGTATAGCTCTCACCGGTGTACGTGGCTATCCACGACTTCTCCTCCTCATTGAGCCCGGCGCCCCACCGGCTCGACTCCGGTTCGAGTTCCGCCGCCCGCTCACTGGACAGCTCCACGCGATCACCTCGGTCGCCCAGCCCGTGGCGCTCCCACGGCCGGCCCGGCTGGCCCGTGCGCGCCGCGTGAAGGATCTGTTCGGCCTGGTCGACCGGAACGCGGTCGTAGACGACTGCCCCGTCGTTCTCCACCCGGTAGGGCCAGGGGGAGTCGGCGAGGGCCTCGTAGCGGTCCCGGTCCAGGGTGCTGAAGGTCAGGCGGGCGTGCGGGTGTTCGTCATCGTTGCCCGCATACACCGTGGCCACGCCGCAGTAGCCGGGCTGGCCCCAGGCAACGCTCTGCCCGCCGTCCTCCCGCGGGATGAACTTCGCCTGTCCGCCGGCGCCGCTGGCCTGGGCGAGCGCCGAGGCAGCTCGTACATGCTCAGGGAACTCGGGCAGAGCCTCTGGGCGGCCGAGTCCGCCTGGCTCGTCCTCCGTGGCCTGGGCAGAGCCGAGCGCGAAGGCGTCGTCGGGATCAGCTTGCCTGGTCGCGGCGCTGGGGTCGGTCAGCAGGGTGCGGCTGACCTGGGCACACTGGCGGGCGTGGTCCGCGTACTGCCGGGCCTTGTCGTCGTCGCCGTTCGCTGCGGCCTGCCGAGTCTCGTCTGCCCAGGTCTGTGCCTGCGCATAGGCGGCTGCCGCCGGATGACCGGGGCCGGCCGCGATGACGCGCTCAGCAAGTTGGGAGGATGCAGCTCGGGCGGCTGACCGTACGGCCGGGTGGGATGAGGTGCACCGCCGGCCGCCGGCGGCAAGAGATCGGCACACGTACGCGTACTCGCTTTCCGCGGCGTCCCGTGGGATGCCGCGTTGGACCTTGTGGTCCGACGAGGCTGCTGCTGCGACCCTGTGGACAGCGTCCGACGATGGGATCGCGCACGTTCGGCGCAGCGATTCTGCGACTGGTCATGGATGTTGGTGAACCTTCGTGTAGTTGCCGAGTTCCCCGCGGACGATCACGTGTACTTGTTCCTGGACGAGAACAGTCGAACGATGGGGGCTGTCACGCGCATGGATGAGGACCGGCGATCTTCAACCGATCCGGGATACCGGAGTCGGAGGCATCTGGCAGGGTTCCGGCATGCCACGAAGCAGCAACGACCGCGTCCCAGCTCGCTACGTCGTGGAGGGGACCTGGCCAAACGCCGTGCTTGCCCAGGATGCGCCCGTCAGCGCGGACTACGGACAGACGTTGGCGGCCAACCTCCAACAGGCCATGACCACGATGCGCTACACACTGCGAGGGCTTGCAAAGGCGTCTGGCGTCGCGCACGCCACGGTCAGCCGTGTCCTACGGGGTGAGGTGCTACCAGACATGGGCACGATCGCCCGGCTGGAAGCCGCTCTCCGCGTGCAGGTGTTTCCGAGGCCGGCGCCACGGTCCGCACTACACGGAAGGATGCTGCTCGTGCACGCTGAACTGCAGAGCCTCGCCACCCATGACGCGGCAAGGCTGGCAGAGGCACAGAGAAGCGTGCAGGAGTGCGGAAGGCACCGCGAGCAGGCCCTTGCCGAACTGGCATCGGCCCGCCTCCGAGCCGAGGTCTCCGACCGTGTTACCCGTGGCGTCGCGGCTCTCATCGCCGGAGTGACCACTGGCGAACTGCCCGCCGACCGACCATGTCCTCAGTATCGTGTCCACTGAACGGATCACTGCGCTGCTGAACTACCCACTGAACTGTTAGGTGCGCTACTGAACTCTTCGCCGCCGTTCAACACTCCGTCGAATGCAGAGGTCAAACTCAAGCTCCAGCGAGGGTTGTACTGAGCCTTGTAACCGATCTGCCCTGGTGACTCCACCGTCCGCCCCAGGTCGAGCGTGGAGAAGCCGAGATCGGCGAGAGACGTGGCCAGTTGGCGCAGCAACAGGTGGCCGGGGGAGAGATGGAGCATGTCTGGATGCATGGCCGGCAGTACCGAGTAGCAACGGTGTCCCCGGTACAAGCACAACTGCGCAGCCGCCAGCTTTCCGTCCACGGACATGGATGCGATGAATGCCGTTTCACCACCGCACTGCCGCAGGACATCCAGCCAAGCGGTGGGTTCGGCCCCCTGACGGCGCGAGGCGGGATCGCGTGCCCACCGTGCAGCGTGGAGCATGTTCAGTCCGGGATAGACGTCAAGGAGTTCCTCGGCGGTACGGGTTCTGTGATAGCTCACACGGTATCCGCCGACCGACAGCCGCCGCTCACGCTGGGTGTGCTGGCGCCGGAGCGACTTGGTCATCGACGACATGTCCAGCGGCAGAGCGACAACCGCGCAAAGGAGGGTGGAATGACGCCAACCCGGTTGCCGCAGCATGGCCTGACCAAGCGGAGACTGCATGGAGACGTCCGACAGCTCCACAGACAACCCCTCGTGGGCCAGGCCGACGAGCCGATCCGCCAGGGCGGCTGCGACGGCAGGCTCCTGCGAGCTGGGGCCCACCGCGTCGACGTACTCGCTATGAGGTGCGGCCAAAGGGCGCACCAGCACCTTCCCTGCCTTGTCCCGCTCGCACACCAGAGCCAATGCGGCGCAAACCTTCTTCCCGTCCGCCGCAACGAGCACCAGCGGATCGGCCGGCGGCGTTAGCTGGGAAGCCCAACCCAGGAGCCAGCCCGGCGACTGGAACGGGGAGGCGCCACGATCGTGCTCGTACAGATCGCGCCAGCGCTCTGCCATCCACGCCAACGCCGAAGAACCATCGAGCACGTGGACTTTGATCACTGTGCCGACTCCCCGGTTATAGCCGGCCTGTTGGCGAGGTGAAAGATCGGTCCGTCCATCGGGGTGCTCCTGTGCAGCCGGTGCTTTGGCCGCAATCGTGGAAGCCTTCGCCTGTGGACAGTGACCGCTACCTGGCGGGAGGTCCGGTGGCAGCGGCTACCATGGCGATCACCTCCGCGGCCTGTGAGCACGGGACCGGAATGGGCCGACGGGCCGCAAAGCCCCCAGTTCGGCCCATGCATGCAAGTGGAGGGGGTTTCGCGGCTTCTGTGGGCAAATCGTCCAGCCCTCTCCGCACCTCGGTAAACGCGCTGGCGGACGCCTGGACGCATGCCGGGGAGTTACGCAGCGGGACGCAGGCCGTTGATCGTTTCCCAGAGAGTGTCGCGGTGGCTGCAGTCACCCCGGCAGATCGACTCCGACCAACTCGCCGCTGTGCGCAGCCATATCCAGGACGGCGGCCTCCTCGGCCTGATCCCGGTGCGCCAGCTCCGCGAGCTGAGTGCGCTGTGGCACGAACCCGCCGCCGGCCGGGCCCGCCGCCGACATCCTCAAGGATTTGGCGTGCACCGCACACCACGCCCTCAACAACCGCTCGGCGAGCCCGTCAGGAGGAACGCCGTGCACCTGACCACGAATCACAGGGGGCGTCGTCGCCATCGGAACCGTCCGGGTGATGCGCCGTACCGGCATGGCCTTCGATGCGGTGGACCTCCTCTTCCTGGCAGGTCCTCGTCGTCGCCTGGCCCGCACTCCTGCTGCCCTGGAAGTTCCCAGGAAGACGCTGACAGCTGACTCCCGACAGCCTGCCGCGGCGACCACGTCGAGGCGACGGCAATCGTGCTCGTGTTGTCCGTGAAGGTCGCGGTCTCCGGCGGCCGAGCGCTCGTGCCGCTCACCCTCGGCGCCGCGTTGCTGATCCACTTCACGGGACTGTCCGTGCACGGCGAGTTTCAGGGCTGCCGCGTCCGGCAGCCCTGTGCAGCACGTCCTGCCCCAGGCCGCAGCGAGAAGCAGGGCCCGATCAGCTGGAACTCGATGAGCAGCATGGAGATCACGGAGCCGTCCGACCGCCAGGTTGGACGGCTCCGCATCGCTTCACACGTGCAGGATTACGTCTACGGGACCTGGAGCGGCGCGTTCAGCGGGCGGGCCGAACATGTGCTGGCATGCGTCGAAGCCTTCGACGAGGGTGGGCTGATGGCTTTGTCCACGCCACTGCTCGGCGGTGATGATCGCCTGGTGCTCCTCCACCAGGCGGTCGCCGACGGCGAAGCGGCGAATGCCGTTGGGCGCGTATCCGAACTTCTCGGACACATGGCGGGAGACGGCGTTGTCCGCGAAGGCGGTCGAGGTGACGCGTTCGGCTCCGAGGCAGGCGAAGGCGAGGTGGAGGGCCGCGGCGCGCATCTGGGTGCCGAAGCCACGGGCCTGGAAGCGCTGACCGAGCCAGAAGCCTGTGCGGGCCTCGCGGGTGATGCGGAAATCGCGGGCGGAGAGGTTCTGCTGACCGATGACCTGGTCATCGTGGAAGACGGCAAGGAGGAGGCGCCAGTTGTCCTCGTGCCAGTCACCGCGGGCCCACCAGTGGTTCTGCAGCACGTTGCGGGCAGTCTGTTCGGGGGTGCCGGAGGCCCATGGCTGTGGGAAGTAGAGGATGCCGGGTGGGTGGACGCCATCGGCCGCTACCTGCGCGAGGTCGTCGAGCTGAGTCTCGTTGGGGACACGCAGAACCAGGTCGGGGGTGGTGAGGGTGAGCTGGGTGAGCGGCCAGTGGCGCATGCTGGTGCCTCCAGGGGAGTTCAGAAGCCGTCGATGCCGATCACATTGCCGAACGGATCGGTGAGCTGCGCGATGCGGCGGCCGGTGCCGTCGCCGACGTCGAGGGGGCCGCGGTGGTGGGTGCAGCCGGCGTCGAGGAGGCGCTGGCGTACGTCGCCGACGTCCTCGACGGCCCAGTACGGCACGGGGCTGCCACCGCGGGGGTTGTTCTTCTCGTCAAGCATGTGGAAGCCGAACTCGACACCGGCAACCTCCAGCCACGCGTAGACGGCGTTGCCGTTGATGTCGAGATGGACGTCAGTCTCAAGGACGCCTGCCCACCACCGGGCGGACTTCTCGGGGTCCTCGGCGAAGATCATGATGCTGCGAATGCCGTTGAACATGTTGTCTCCGTTGTCACTGTTCGACGCCATGGAGCGAGCGCAGACCGGTGGCGTCGGCGAAGGCGGCCAGCGCGGTCACGAGGTCGGCATCGCTCCACTGGGCGCCGCGATCATTGATGCACCGACGGTAGACCTGGCGGACCGCGCGAGGAGGCAGATTGCGTCCCTCGGTCTGAGCGAGGTAGGCCAGGGTGATCAGGTCGGGCAGGCCGGTCAGGTCTGGGCGCAGGGTTTCGGCGTCGATGAGGGCGAGGTGCCCGTCGACTCGGCGGCGGCAGTGGTCGGCCTTGAGGTCGAGGTGGCCGAGGGGGACGTGGGCCTCGCCGTGCGCGGCGGCAGTCAGTTGCAGCAGGCGTCGCCATGCTGCCGCGTCGCGTATCCAGCCCGGGGCGGGCTCGCCCATGGTGGTGGCGAGGCGCCATGGGGCCATGGTGTCGGAGACAGCTTGGGGCCACCGTGCGGGCGCGGTGTGGATGGTGGCGACGGTGGCGATCAGTTCCTCGAAGCCGCCTGTGCGGTCGATGTCCGCGGGGTCGTCGAGGAAGTCGACCATCAGGGTGCGGGTGGCGTCACAGGTGCTGTGGAGGTCCGGCAGTACCCGCTCGGTGGCGAGGAGCTGGTAGGCGAGGGCCTCGCCGAGGTAGGCGGCCTCGTCCCCGTGGCGCTTGAGGAGCTGGCGGGGCGGGGCGCCGAGGGTGAAGGTCGCGGTGCGGTAGCGGGCGGTCAGACAGCGCACCGGCCCGGGGACGGTCGGGTGCTGGCGCTGGATCAGGGACCGGGCCTGAGCTTCCGCTTGTGTGCGATCGGTGGTCAGAGGGGTGGCGAGCCACCCGTCGGGCCGCACGTGGGCGGCGCCGGCGAGTGGCCCGGCCAGCACGGTGCTCATGCCACCGCGTCCTGGGTGATGCCGAGCGCGGTGAGGCTGTGGTCGTAGCAGCGGGCGGCCAGGTCGGGACGCTGATGTTCGCCGTAGACGGCGAACAGGGCGTAGACCGGGGAGTCGAGCGCTTCACCAATGTGCCAGCCCTGGTAGGAGCCGCCGACGACGTCCCAGATCTGTGCACGGCCCTCGAAGAGCGCGATCAGGTCCTGGTAGTAAATCTCGATGCCGAACGGGAAGCGCGCCATGGCCTCTTCCCGTCCGGTGGATTCCACCGCCTCCCATGCCGGGCCGGTGATGTTCCAGGCGTAGGACTCGATGCTGCCCTCGGCGCCGGGTGGGTCGAGCAGCCGCAAGACGGCGCGGCGGGAGCCGACGGGGCCGTGGAGGTAGTCGTGGATGCCGGAAGCCAGGGCGCCCATCCGGGTCGCGATCAGCTCGCGAGCCAAGCGCGGCAGTTCCTCGGCGAGCAGCGCCCGAGCAGTGGCCCACTCGCCTTCGGCCAGTGGTTCAGTGATCGGGGTGGGCCCCACCTGCTGGGGGTCGGCGAGGAAGGCACGCTGGTCCGCCAGGGCGCGGGCCTCGGTGGCCTGGTCGAGGTGGACCCACTCGGCGTGGGAGGTGGTGACGGCGCCGGGGCCGCGGGGGACGGTGAGCCGGTCACCGGGGCGGGGGCCGTGCACCTTGAACAGGTGCTGGAGGGCGTTGGCCGCCTCGGCGAGCGCGGTGTGGTCGGCGTACAGGAACGGGCCGTGCGGGCTGCGCGGAGCGGTGAACCCGTTGCCGCACAGGGCGACTTCGCGCACGCCGTCGAGAGGGCGGAGGTAGTCGATTAGCAGTCCGTTGAGGATCTCGATGCCACTCTTGCGGTTGCGGGGGCCGTCCATGCCGGGCAGCAGGTTGTTGTCCGCGCCCAGCGCGCCGTAGGGGACGGTCTGCGCGTTGTTGGACACAATCGCGAGTCGCGGTGGCTTGAGGGCGCCGTCGGTGAGCTGCTCGATGTAGAGGTCGGAGACGTCGGCGTCAACGCCGATGAACACGTCGCTGTCTTGGGCTCCGGCAAGCCGGATGAGGGGCTGGGCGACGCGCTGTTCCCAGAACAGGGTGCGAGCGCCGGCCGGGTAGAGGGTGATCTCGATGTCGCCGACGGTCAGCGGGGTGGTGTGGTCCAGGCGGTGCACGGTGAAGCCGAGGACCGTGATGGCGTCGGTGACGGCGGCCGGGGTGGTCATGCCTGTGTAGACCGGGACCGACTTCGGCAGCAGGTTCAGCGAGGGCAGGTGGAAGTGGTCCAGGTGCTCGTGGCTGAGAATCACGGCGTCGGGGGCGGGCATCGCCGCGGTGTCGACCGTGCGCGGCGGCCAGATCGGGAACTCCAGTTTCCCGGCGCCGAACGCCTCGGCCAGGATCGGGTCGAGCAGTACCGTGGAGAGGCCGTCAGTGATGTGCCACGTCTGGTGGCCCAGGAATGTCAGCTCCAGCCCGGTGGGAGCGGCCATGGTGAATTCTCCTCTACGTGGTCGTGGGACGGTGGGGAGGCGGGACGGCGGCGGCCGGGGACGATTACGGCGTCCCCGGCCGCCGCCATGTCACCAGCCGCGGCGTATCACCGGTGATACGTGGTGGGTGCGTGGCTGGTGGCACCGGTCGCGGCGAACGCCTTCACGCGGCGCTGCAGGGCGCGCACCGCCTGGGGCGTCACCTTCGGGGTGGTGATCGTCTTCGACTCGCTCATTGCGGCTCTCCTCTCGCTGTCCTCGGCCCCGCCCTGCTGGCGGGGTCTTCTGGGAGTACAGCTCAACCGTTCGACCTGGCATAGGAGTTGGGTGTAGTCCCGCTGTAGTCCCGCCGCCACGCGCAGTACGCTTCTCGTCACGCAGGATGATGGGATTGCGCCCGTGGACGACTTGATCCGCCACCCCCTGACCTATGCCCGCATCGCACGCGGATGGTCCCTAGAGGACCTCGCCCGCCGGATCCGGGACGCGGCCCTTCGGCGTGGCTTGCGCTCCGGCGTTGACCGTCAGCGGATCTGGAAGTGGGAGAACAACAGAGCCACTCCCGACGCCGACTCTCAGCTACTCCTCGCCGACGTGTTCGAGATCGACCAGAGCCTCATCGACACCCGCAGCTGGCCGAACTGGCTACCGGGGCGCGAAAGCTCGATTCCTCTTGGGCCGCACAGCACCGTTCCCGCTCTTCGAGAGGCCCTGCGAACTTCCATGGACCGCCGCACCTTCCTCACCCACAGCACCGGCGCCCTCGCCGCCCTCTCCCACCAGTGGGCCACCACCGAACCCGAGGTCCTCACCGCCGCCTTGGACGGCAAGCCCGTAGATGCCGAACTCCTCGACCTGCTGGAAACCACCGCCACGAAGCTGACCAGCCTCGTCACCGAGCAGCGCCAGTACACCGGCAGACTCCTCGAAGCGCACCTGACGACCGTCACCGAACTCATCGACGGCCGTAACTACACACCATCAGTCGGCCAGCGCCTGAACACACTGGCCGCACGCCTTGCCCTGACTCTCGGCTGGTACCGCTTCGACCAGGGCAAACACGCCTCTGCCGGCAATTACTGGCACGGAGCCCTGCACAGCGCGCACGCCTCCGGGGACCGTGATCTGGGCGCCGGCATCCTCTCCGACTTCGCCTACCAGGCCACCTGGCTCAACCAGCCCCACACAGCGGCAACCATCCTCTCCAAGGCCCTCACCCGCACCGACCATCCGACCGCACGCTGCTCCACCTGCGCCTCGCCCGCGCGCAAGCAGCACTTGGAGAGTCTCGCGCATGCCACCAGTCCCTCACGAAAGCCGAGCGGGCACTGGCGACCTCTGCTCACGAGCCATCACCACTCTGGTGTTCGTGGATGTCGACCGCCGACCTCCTGGTGGACTCCGGGCAATGCCTGCTCGACCTGGGCCAGACCACGCGAGCGCACCAACTGATCGGGGAAGGAATGGATCTGCTCCCTCGGGCTCGAAGCAAAACCCGAGCAGTGTTCCTGTCCTTCAAGGCGGGCAGCTATCTCACGGCGGGCGAACCTGACCATGCGGCCGCCGCCGCAACGGAGTCGCTCACCCTGGCCAACAAGATCGGCGCTCCGCGATGTGCGGCTCTCGTCCGCAGCCTGGTGCCCGGATTCAAGAAGCACGTCGGAGCCGAAGGCGTGGATGAATTCCTTGAACGTATGCGGGCCAGGTGATACGAGAGGCCATCTTCCATCCCTCTCTGGCGCTCGCCTCTGGAGCATGCCGCGACTGGCCGCAGTCGATCAGAACGAGTAGGGCCGGTAAGTGCCGCCGAGAGGGTTGGGCGGTCGTCACTGGGCCGCAGCGGAAGCTCCCCGGCCCGCCGATCCCCCTTGCACTCCGCACATCGTGGGTGGGCTTCGCCAAAGGCATCCGCAGCCGCTATTACGGCGACCGACGCCCCATAAGCTGAGCCACCGTCGCCCGCCTCACCATCGTCGGCCGCCCCCGATCTTCTAACGACAACGGCGGTAGCAAGGCTCGCGCGGCCGAGAGGCGTGGCGCTCAGCACTCTCGACAGCTGGCCAGCCTTCTCACGACGCCTACAGGCTCATGGCCCACCCCGATGGCTGGCACGAGCTCGCCCTTGTCGACGCTGCGTGCTGGTGCCTCCGGAGCCCTGCCACCCGGAACGTCCGCCCGCCGTGCCCTCGAGCGCGGCGGGCGTACTGCGTCCAGCTACCTGCCCGACCACCCTCCGCTGGGCGTCGTCACAGTGCTGCTCACCCTTCCGCCCCTCGGCAGGCTGAAAAACGGCCTGCCTCATTTCCCGAACGGAACTGGTGTCCCGGCAAAGCGCAGACGACCCTTCGGCTACCGCCTGCTCGCCCGCCACCGGGCGCTGAGATCCTTGAGCTCCTCACGGAGCTTGACGGCCTTCTGCTCCGGGGCCGCCCAGGACGTTGCGAAGATCATGTACGGGCCGTCCCCGTAGGGAACGAAGCCGACTTTTTCCCAGGTCTGCTGCAGCCGAGTGCGGGCATGCTGAACCTCGTCGTGAGTCATGCCGTGGGAGTCGATGGGCGTGGGGTGGATCAACACCGCGCAGCAGCCACCGGACAAGCGCCGGATGCCGTCGGAGGCCATGATCGGGCCGAGCCCGAACCCGCGCCAGGCTTCCGTCAGTTCGACGCGGTAGACCACCAGGACGTCGGAGCCGCCGAAACCACCCTCGGTGATCTCGTTGAACTCCTCTGAGTAGTCGTCGTGCTCGGCCGAGAAGATGACCTCAGCCATCTCGTAGAGGTTCTGGGACTGCTCCTCCATTGCCCAGAACGGGTTCTGGCTGCCGCCCCAGCGGACCTTGTAGAACTCCAGCGTGCCCACGTGGAGGCGGTGCTCGCATTCCTCGCCTTCATCGACGAAGCCGTCCGCCTCGTAAAGCGCCTGCCACTTCGCCGTGCAGTCTTCACAGGGCGGGATGCGGTCCAGTCCGAAGCTCTCGCCGAGGTGGGCTGTGACGGTCCACTTCTCGATGGTGTCCTCGTACTCATGGTTCCCGAGCGATGCATCCAGCCGGTACGTGAGCTCGATGTAGTCCGGGTTCTGGAGCATGTCGTTGATGGGGCGCACTGCGGCGGCAGATGGAGTCACGCCCGCAGCCTAGCGGTCAGCTGCCAACCCGGGCAGGACACACTTAGCGGCGTTGCCGCATGAGCTGGTGCACACGCGATAGCCGAACCCGCAGAGGCCGTGGGGCGCCCGCACCCCGCCCACCGGCCAGCTCCGGCTCCTGGCCCCTACCGCAGCCAGGACCGGAGGTGGTCGGGCGGCGAACCGGCACAAGATCGAGTTCTCCGCCTTCGCCCCACGATGATCAGTGACGGGGGACATCGTGAACGTCGACCATCTGAATGACGACCTTGTTCTGCTTGTCGATCTGCACGTTCTCCTGGATGCCGACGACGTGGAACGTCGAGCCGCGAGGCATCAGCCGCTCCCGCTCCTCGTTGTCCCAGTAGGACACCGCGGCCACCGGAGCGCCGCGGCTAGAGACGATCTCGAAGACGACACCATGTGATGTCGTGCCGGAATCACCGCTGGAATCCCACCACTTGTTTTTGGAGAAGCCCGCCGCGATGTCAGGACAGTGGGAGACCGACATGTACGACGGGTCCCGGTAGACCCCGCCGACCTTGAAGTTCTCGTGAGCCCACTCCAGGACGCGGTCGGCTTTGCGGACTTCCAACGGAGGGGTGTAGCCGCGGTAGGTGATGTGCGGCTGCTCCGGCCGCTTGGCGTGCTCCAGCCCCGCGTCCAGGTGCGTGGTCACTTCCCGCAGCGGGACGCTCATGCCCTTGACCTTCTCGTCCGGCGACCTCCCCTCGTACAGATGCTTGTTGACCTCGGTGTAGTCGTCCTCCGTATACCCGGTGACGTACTTCTCCTGGTCATCGGTCAGGGCCTGCGACCAGCGGAACGACTCATCCTCGAGCTCTTCCGCCTCCTCCCAGTCCAGCTTGTGGCGGGAGATCGCAGCGGTCAGCCGGTGTCGCCTCCACGGTGTCCCTGGCTGACGGTTGGCCGCGGCCTCGATGACCTGCTCGGCCTGGTCGGCGGGAAGGCGGTCGTAGATGACCTTGCCGTCCTCGGTGCGATAGCTCCAGGGGGAGTCGGCGAGGGCCTGGTAGCGGTCGCGGTCCAGGTCGGTGAAGACCACCCGGGCATGCGGGTGCCCGCCGTCCTCGTCGTCGCCGGGATACACGGTCGCTGAGCCAGCGAAGCCGTCCTGGCTCCACGCGACGCTCTGGCCGCCGTCCCCGCGGCGCACCACCGTCGCGTCGTCCGCGCCCGCGGCACCGGCCAGCACCCGAGCCGAACGCCCCTCGGGAGGCAGTGGCACCTGCCCCGCTCCAGGACCTGTCTCCTCTACCGTGGGATACGGCGTCTCCGCGTCTCGGTCTGCCAGCAAACGGCGTGATGCCTGCCCGCACTGCTTCGCGTTCGCGGCGCACTGCCCGGCGCGGTCGTCATCACCACCGCGGGCCGCCTCCCGCGCCTTGTCAGCCCACAACTCCGCCTGTGCATACGCCTCGGCGGCGGGGTGCCCCTCTCCAGCCTCCGCAACGTCGTGGGCGAGCGTCGAAGAGGCGGCCCGCCGCGCAACGCGCACGCTCGGATGGGAGGCAGTACACCGCCGCCCGCCCTGGGGTATGGATCGGCACACGCATGCCCTCGCTCTCCCCGGGCCGGCCTGCCGACCCGGGCGTCGAACCAACAAGGTCCGAACACGATGCGAAGAGCGGCCTGTGGACAGAGCGCTTCGCCTGGTCCCCGACGGGCCATCGGGAGCCGTCTATCCTCCGGCCCCGCGCGCTAAGCGACGGTGCGCGGGGCGGAGCGCGCCGGCTGGCCTTAGGACAGGTAGGCGAGGACCTGGCTGTAGGCGTCGGCGTGGAAATCGGCCGGCCGGACCCATCGCACTTCGCCCGCCGTAGCATCGAGCGATGCCTTGCCCAGGGCGCGGGCCACCTCGTCCGGCGCGGGCACGAGAATTCCCGGGCACAGGGCACGAGGTGGGTGCCTGAGCCGGGTGCTCATCGGCACGGACGGGTCCGCGTGATGGGGACTGCTGGACCAGCCACGGTCGCTGGACCAGGCAAGAAAGGTGCCGTCGGAATCAGGATGGGCAGGTGCGGGATGTCCCGGCAACAGGACCCAGGCCCCAAGATGCCCAGCGGTGTCGAAGTCGACGCCCCAGCCTTCCCCGCCATCCGCCTCACACGTGATGTCAACAGGAAAGCCAGCCCGCGCCAGAGCACGTACCACGGCGTCGGCGTAGCCGATCTGCAGTCCCGGTGCACATGAGAGAAGGTCCCGCCGAGCATCCCGGGCCGTTCGGGTCGCCGCCCAACTGAGGACGTCACTTCGGGCCATGGTCCAGGAAGGGGCGAGAGGAGTGAGAAACCGCTCGGCGAACTCCCGTGCGGGCAGGCCCCGAAGACCAGTCCCGCGGCACGCCCCGCACAGACAGGTCTGTGCCATGGACGAGTTGGCGGGGTGGTAGTGCGGCCGGTGCACAGCGTGGTCCGCATCTTCGGTCTCGAGCCATCCCGTGCCCTGACAGCCGGAACACGAAGCCTGAGCGGGGGGCGCGGTGCCACCCAGGGCATCGCTGAGCAGGGCCCGGGCAGCAAGGACTCGGTCACCGAGCGTCCGGACAGAGAAACTGCCGTGCACGGCTTCGGTTCCCCATGGCCGGGGGTAGGGAACGGACCGGATCCGCAGCCCGTCGGGCGTGTAGATCCACATCGTCCGCTGCGAGCGATGGCCGGCAACCGGCCTGATTCCGTACACCACATCGGGCACCGCGGACAGCACACCGAACCCGTGGCGAAGCAGCGGCCGCAACGGCCCGTCGAGCGCCGCAGCCACCGCGAACACGTACCGCTGCGAGGCAGCGTGCCACGGCCCCTCGGCCTCCCAGATTCGGCCGGCCCCGCACGGTGGCTGCACGCCAAACCAGTTCTGGTACGAGCGGCGCCCGGCGAGCCGCGCCATGTCTCCGATGGCACGCTGCACTTGTGGCAGCAGCATGTCGGTCATCGCCATCGGCACGCGAAGCCGCTCCGGATCCAGCACCTCGCTCTCGCCGGCAAGGGCATGCAAGTCCGAGCAGAACTCGACGCAGACCTGCGGCGTCGGCCAGTCGTCCGCGGCCGCTCCCACAAGCCATCCGCGGAACCTCTCCCGCCAGCTGTCATGCACGGACGCATCGGCCACCACGGCCCGCAGCGCCTGACGTGCGGCATCGGCGGTCACTGGCTCGGTGAGGCTGCCCGACCGCACGAGAGCGAGAGCCTCGCTCAGCGAGAGCCCGGGATGCCGGGCCTGCAACTCCCGTGCGCGCTGCTGACTGGTCGTGCGCTTCTTGGTCACGATGTCGCTTCTCCCCGCAGTGACATCACCACCACGCCGCATGCCACAACGGAAATTAGGGACAATAAAGGGAAAATGCCACCACGGGGTCCGCAAACCCTTGCCGACGGTGTCATCGACGGGCGTGGACGACGATGACGGCGGCCTTGGCAGTACGTGTCTGGCCAGATCGCCAGCTTAGCCACGCGCCACCGCAGGCAGCAGGCGAATCCCGGGTTCGCGCTCCCATGCGCCCCCGCCCTCAGGACACCTCACGGCGCGGGAGCGGAAATGCACTCCTACAACGCCAGGCCAGTCCGCACGGCCATCCTCACGACCGCGGCGTGCTCGCACCGCTCCTCAGGCCACCGGCCCACACATGAAGGGCAGCGCCGTGGCCCGCCGGAAGCTCCGTGACTGCGACGGTGGCGGTCCGGGCTGACCGAAGGCCACAGCCGCAAGTCCCATCGCACGTGGCCGCGGTGAGAGAAGAAATTGGTGGGCCCCCACGCACTCGCACAGCGCGGGGAGCCCACAGACAGCCTCGCACACACCCCCAGAATCGAACAAATCAACGCCAGTGTGTCGCGCGACCCAAGCTCGACGGCCCCTGCCCAGTACCCCACGTCCACGTCCTGCAGCCGAGCCGAGCACATCCATAGACCAGGCGCGGAATGGCGCGCCTCCTGCAAAGCGAGAAGTACCGGGCACCGCCCGGTCGTTCGCAAGAACTCGACCTGTGAGACATCCGCTGGTCGCGTGCCCGTTCTCCGAAATCGCCAACCGGTTCAGGGCCTCGCAAGCGGCGGATTCCGACCAGCAGACCACCCGAGCGCCCCGCACTGGCGACCGCCACGGAGGCAGTCCGCAGCAGGGCCTGGCCCAGGTTGTCTACCACCACGGCAAGGGAGTAGATATGGTGTCCCTGGGCAGAGACTGCTGCCTCCGTCCGCACTGAGTTGGCCCGGACCCAACGGTGCGACATGGCGGAAAGAGACGCATTCGTCACGTCAGTTCAGCAAGACATATTCCTGCGTCTGTCGGCGCGCTGGTCCGGGGCGTCGTGCCGCGGATGGGTCACAAATGAAAGCCAGCGAACGTCAGCCTGTACGCCTTCGCACCCGCTACACCGGCGAGCCGGCGGCCGCCGCGCGGACCTTCTACCGATACCACGGCCAGCACTTCGGCCTGGTCCCCGATGCGTCCGCCCACGGCCAGCGCATCCTCGAAGCATCCCTGCTGCGAACCCTGGCACATCCTCACCCGACACTCCCCGCACTGGAAGTGGCCGGGGCAGCATACGGTCTGACGG
Source organism: Streptomyces sp. Edi2 (assembly GCF_040253635.1). NCBI lineage: Bacteria > Bacillati > Actinomycetota > Actinomycetes > Kitasatosporales > Streptomycetaceae > Streptomyces > Streptomyces sp. Edi2. The sequence goes on from NZ_JBEJGX010000001.1 coordinate 237,302, forward strand.
GAGTCAGCCCCGGAGTCGACAGCTTGGTGCTGTGGCCGGCCCCGGAGCACCTGGCGGAGCTTCTGGCCCGGCTGCTGCCGACCCGCACGCCCGACGGCGAAGTGATCGGGGTTCCCGGACTGCGCGCACGCCCCCGCCCCACCCGCCCCAACGACAGCCTCATCCTCGCGCGGGCCGGGCACCGCGCCTACGTCGAGCTGCGCTGGCCCTCTTGGATGCCGCACCGGCCGAAGGTCGAACTCGGTCGTGCCCGCGACATCGCCGAGGCTGCCGGCCGAGAGCCGTTGTGGGAGACAGACGCGAGTTCGCAAGACGAGCAGCGGGCCTGGGCCCGCATCACGGCGGAGATCGACGCCTCGGACATCGAGCTGTGGAGCCGCGCTCTGCGCCGGCTGGGCTTGGCCATCACCAGCCCACCCGGCTGGGAGCACCGTCCGCCCCGGCACGAAGAACTCGAAGGCCCCGATCCCGCGCGGATCGCTCCCCGTGCGAGAGGCCCGCGAGCGGACGGGTTCCGCGGAGTGGTGGCTGTGACCTCCAGTGACGGCAAGGGCGGCCGCGGCTGCACCACCATCACCTACATCATGGCCTGCGTCCTCGCCTACTCCGGAACACGCGTTGGCATTCTGGTACCCGACGACCACTTCGGCCTGCCTGCGCTGCTCGGGCACCGGGACAGGACAGAGCAGTGGCAGGACATCGGCGACCACCTGCCGAATCCCAGGGCGCTGCGGATGGCGACGTTGCCACAGGACACCAAGGCCGCCGAGCAGATGATTGCAGCGGCACGCAACGACTACGACGTCGTCATCGTCGACGCCGGCAACGCCGTCCAGCAACGGCATCTCGCCGCAGCGGCCGATGCGGTCCTGGCGCTGGCCGATGGCAAAACCCAGTGGTACGACACCGAGACCATCGACCACCGCCCCCCAAAGCCCCGGTTCTGGGAATGGATCGACGACGAGTTCCACGACTTTCTCCACCGGCACGACAGTGTCCGCCGCGGGCTGCTGGCCTACCTCGACGTGAGCTTCGAGGCGTACGTGCAGTCGCGGGCCGAGGACGGGGAGACCGCCGTCTACGACGCCTCAGACACTGACGACGTCGAGCGGTGGTGGCTCGACTACGACGGGGACATGCGCCAGATTCATCGGGACGACGACGCCGGCTCGGAACTTCCGGCGGAAGAGGAATCGCCCCACCTCCGGGCATGGCGTGCGGACTACATCGCGTTCCTTTCCAAGGAAGGAGCCGAGCGCTATCCGGACGAGTGGCCGGAGGTAGCCCAGATGTGGGCCGAACGCAACCGGCAGCGCAACTTGGCCGGGCTCGCGCCTGGCATGCCGAGCGAGGACGAAGTGGCCGCCATCTTCGCCCAGTTCAAGGCGGAAATCGAGGACCGGGCCCTTGCAACATGGGGCCAGGAGCTGTGGCAGCAGGAGCTGCCACTGTGGAAGGCCGCCGATGAGGATGAGGAAGAGCAACTCCGTGAAAAGTTCGCTGACCTGATCGAATACCTACACCATCCCTGGCCCGCGGATCGAGTAGTTGAGGAGCTTCGCACTCAGTTCTGGGACCTTCCGGGTGGTGTGCCCGTTGTTGTCGCGCTCAATCACGTACGTGACGACGCCGATCAGCACCAGCTCGCTGACGTCACGGAAGCGCTGCGGGGGCAGGGCTTCGCCGGGCTTGTCCTCATTTCCCGGCACCCCGCGATGGAGTCCTGGGGTGGCGGGCGCCGTCCACTGCACCGGCAAGCTGTCGCCGTGGGCTGGGAGCTCGTTGGCCAGGTGGCCGAGGCGCTGGGAGCTCGCGCATGAGGGCGACCGGCACGCCGCATGCCGACGAAAACTGCTATCCCTCGATCCGGTGTCCCCACCGGCTGTGCCCTTACGTGCACCGTGCCGTTTCCTGGGTAGGTGCCGTCGCGCTCACTCTCTTGGTGCTCACGCTGACCGATTCCCGGGAGCAGCAGGTGGCGATTTTGTTGGCGGCCCTCGCGCTCTTCGTGTTGCTGGCACTGTCCACCAGCCGGAAGAGGAACGACAGCAGCCCGCTCGCCAGCGTGATCACGACCGAGCGCGAAGCGGCAACGCCCGGGCACGTCGCGCATGGCTGGGCCCGGGCCGCCGTTGCGTTCGACTTCGCACGCTTGGCGGGGTTCATCGCCATGGCTGTGTGGATCCCGTCGAGCACCTTCTCCCTGGCCCCTCGCGAGGGCGAGGGGAACATGACATCGGTGGTGCTGACGCTGCCCATTGCCCTGTTGGCGGCGGTCGGCCTGTTCAGGCTGGGATCCCTGCTGCATCGCCGGGCTACGAAGCCACCAGCGCGGACACGCTGATATCGCCACGGCTTGAGACGCGTAAATCGGGGGCAGCCTGCAGAGGCTGCCCCGACTCAAAATCGTGGACATCGCCCCGTACCGCTGCGTGTACGGAGTCTTGGAGGGGAGCCGTGTTCACGGCACCACGGTGCGAAAAGCACCCGATTAGGGTGTCTCGTGCTGGTCGTCGGCCTTCGGCTTCCCGGCATTGAGCAGGATGTCCGGCGGGAGAGGCATCCCGGGGCAGGGGCTTGTGCGGCGAGCCTTGTCCGTTGCGCCGCTCACGGCGTACCCGCGCTCGATGAGGAGGCGTGCGACGGCTGCGGCATTCTGCTGAGGGGTGTTGTACTTCGGACCGCCGCCCTTTGTCTGTCCCATCCACGTCATGAGCCCATCTTGCCCTAGGCAACAGCTAGTTGACTCACGATGCCGTAAAGAGGCAGGGACCGCCTGGCTCAGGTGGTTGGCGCCGCAGGGCTAGTGAACCGGGAAGCTCTCATGGCCACGGTGATCTCGGCAGCTTCGGCTGCATCGCGATGGCGGGCGGTCAAGGGTGGCCCGCCGGCGAGGTGAAGTTCGACAGAGGCAAGTCCCAGGCGACGCTGCCACGGGCCCTGGACCCTGACGACCTGCTGGACCTTGTCGGCCAGGCTGAGATGCACGACGTTACGCAGGAACATCCCCCGACAGGCGCTGACATGGGACGCGTCCGAGAAGTACGACAGCGCGTGGCTGAACGGGGTGACCCAGCGGGCACGGCGCGGCACAGGACGGACGCTCCGCAGAGCCGTGATCGCGTCCGTCCCGTACAGGCGGGCGATCAGACGTTCGGCGTCTTCTCGGGTAGAGACGGGCGCGATGAGCTGCGCCTGCCGATATCCGGCGACCGCCAGCCGGATGCGAACCCAGTCCCTCCGGCGCCACAGCACGGGCTGTTCCAGGATCACGGCCTGAGTGCGCCGGTGGCGGAAGGTCTGGTGCTGAGTGTTGAAGAGGCCGAAGTCGGCCCGGAACCCACCAGGTTCAGCTGTCAGCGTCCAGCCGTGCCAACGCGGCCAGCAGGAGCCGGTCAACCGCCAGACCGGGCCGAGAACACCGGCTACCGACACCAGCGCCAGCGGCTCCTTCGACACCACGTACGGTGCAATCCCCACGACCACGAGCACGGCAGCGCACAGGATCGTGTGGGCATCCAGCAGCAACGACACCGCGAGATCCCGCGGCGCCACCTTGAGCAACACCTGCCCGCCGACCGTCGCAGCCGATGGTGCGCCGCGGACTGCCGCAGGGGTCCGGAGGTCCGCGGCCATGCGCCCGCGCAAAGCGGCCAGGAGCGTCTCGGCCTGCTCGGTTCCCAGATAGGCGAGGTCACTGGACTGGCCGGAGCTTGACAGGCGCAGCGTGCACACCCCGATCAGGCGGCCCAGTAGCGGACGACGAATGTCGGCCGCCTGGAGGTGTGCGAGCTCGAAGCGGCGCCGTTGCTGGAAGAGCAGGCCGCAGCGGTAGTGCAGCGCGTCGGTGGTGAGCCGGTAGGACGTCGCACGCCAGGACGTATAGCCGTAGCCGGCGCCGGCCAGAGAGACGGATACGGCGATCAGTACGAGGATCCATCGCGGCCACCCCTGAGCGGCGTGGAACCACTCTGGGAGGTCGCGGAAGACGAAGCCGACGATGGCGCAGGTCACCGCCCACGCCCGGCGCCAGGGGGTGATGGGGTGCAGCCGCCCCTCAAGGACGGTCGTGGCGGTCAAAGGGCCACCTGCCGTTCGACGCCGAGCCGGGTGAGAACATCGCGCACCCTCTCCGCCTCCGGCAGTGCGAGGTCGTGCACGCACACCTTGTGAAAGGCGCCGGTGGTCACCGTCACTGAGGCGAGCTGGAACCTGCGCTGCAGCGGGCCGGATGCGATCGCGACAGTCTGGATCCGCCCGTAGGACAACGCGACCTCACAGCGGCGGAACAGGCCGCCGCGGATGAGCAGGTCATTGTCGGCGAGGTGGTACCCGGACCGCTGCCAGACGGCACCCATACGCCACCAACGCCACAGGCCCCCACAGGCCAGGGCGCCGGCGACGTTCCAGGCCGGCCAGGCCGGAACGGCCGGCAGGACGCGGGGCACGAGCACGCCGAACAAGCCGCCCACCGTGAAGCAGGCAGCCAAGGTGGCCAGAGAGAGCATCACGCGCCACCGTGCCAGGGCGGCCCGCGGCAGCGGCGTGTACTTCACAGCCTCCAGCTCACAGGGCGGGCCGGTCACAGCTGAGGTCGTCAATAGAGCTCCTCCAGATATTGGTCGCCCTCCGCTGGTGCGCAGGGAGGCGGTCGATCAGGGCTTGCGGTGCCGCTGCCGCGGCGATGCTGGGGCGCCCGGAGGGGGGCGCCCCAGCACTGCGTCAGGTGCGGTTCTCGGCCATCGCATCCAAGGCGGCCTCGAGGTAGTCGCGGACCAGGGCGGCGAACGTCTCCTCGTCGGCCTGCTCGACGCCGAGCTTTTCGGCCTTGGCGACCTTGGATCCGGCCCGCTGGCCGACGACCAGCAGACCCGTCTTCTTCGACACGCTCTCCGTGGGGCTGCCGCCCGCGAGCTTGATCAGGTGCCGCATCCCAGCGCGGTCGAACCCGGCCAGGCTCCCGGACATCGTCCCGGTGACCACGACCGACTTCCCGGTCAGCGGTCCGCCGGTGGTGGTGTCTCCGGCGCTGCCGGAGGCGGAGCCGGTCAGGTTGACGCCCGCCGCGGCAAGCTTGGCGACGACCTTGGCCGTACGCGGCAGCTGGGCGGCGATCAGCGCCGCCTTCTTCGCGCCGATGCCGTCCACCGCCCGCAGCGCGGTGGTGTCGGCGGCGAGCACAGCGCTCATGGAACCGAAGCGGTCGGCCAGCCGCTCCGAGATTTCCCGGCCCGTCCCGATCAGACCCAGCGAGGTCAGGACCTGGTGCAGCGGACGGGCCTTGGCTGCCTCGATCTGCCCGGCCAGCTTGTCCGCCAGCACGGTGCTGCCGCCCGCCGCCTGGGCGAGCTGGTCGTGGTTCAGAGCGAAGAGGTCCCCGATGTCGGCGACGTAGCCATGCCCGATGAGGCCGGAGATGACCGACGGCCCCAGGCCGTCGATGTCCAGCTGGTCGCGTCCGGCCGCGTACAGCAGGGCCGCGGGCAGTCCGCACGACGTCGTCCCGGCGGCCGTCGCCGCGCAGCGCCACCGCTCCTGGCTCTTGTCCAGCCCGCCGCCACACACCGGGCACGTCGTGGGCATCTCGATCGGCTCCGCAGCCTTGGGCCGCAGGTGGACGACCGGGGCGAGCACCCGCGGGATGATGTCCTGCGCGAGGATCACGGTCACCGAATCGCCCAGCCGGAGGTCCAAACGGCCGATGTCCGACGGGTTGTGCAGGGTGGCGGAGGAGACCATGCTCCCGCCCAACTCGACCTCCGCGAGCACTGCCCGCGGCGCCAGCACTCCGGTACGGCCGATGGACCACTTCACGTCCAGGAGCTTTGTGACGCGCTCCGCGGGGGCGAGCTTGTAGGCGACCGCCCACAACGGAGCACGCGCGTCACTGCCCGCGGCGGCCTGCTGCACCAGGGAGTTGGCCTTGATCACCACCCCGTCGATGCCGTACGGCAGCGAGGCACGCTCAGCTTCGATCTGCTCCACACACCGCTGCGCTTCGGCGACGGTGGCGACCACACGGAGCCCGTGCACGGTGGCCGCGGTGGTCTGCACTCCGGCGGCGGCCACCTGCTCCATCAGCTCTGCCTGCGTCTCCACGTCGGCCAGCGGCTTGCCGGTGCCCAGCGGCAGGGCGACGGCGTGGTAGGCGAAGAACGTCATCTCCAGCCGGTAGAGCCGGTTCGTGGCCCGCAGCGTGCCCGCCGCAGCGGCGCGCGGGCTGGAGAACGGCTTCGCACCGTGCTGTGCGCGGATGGTGTTGGCCCGCTCGAACTGCTTGAAGGTGAACACCACCTCGCCGCGGGCTTCGAAGGTGAAGGGCTCAGCGAGCTGTTCGGGCAGTCCGTGGATGTCGTTGCTGATGGCGTGGCTGACGTCGTCGCCGTGCCGGCCGTTGCCACGCAGGAGCAACGCGACCAGACGGCCGTTGACGTAGCGGGCGACGAGCGCAACGCCGTCGAGCTTGTTCTCCACGGTCAGTCCGCGGGAGCGGGAGGGGTCGAGCTTGGCGTACCAGCCGGAGAGTTCGTTGGGCGTGGTGACGTTGTGGAGCGAGCCCATGGGCACCGTGTGCGGGACGGCTCCCGGGGCGAGCGCGCCTTCGGCGACCTTGCCGGTGGGGGAGACGGCGCTGACGTGGCCGGGGTGTGCTCTCTCGTAGGCGGCGACCTCTTGGCGGAGACGGTCGTAGGTGGCGTCGTCCAGCGGGGTCTCACCGTCGGTGTGGTAGGCGGCGGAGGCAGTGCGGATCAGCGTGACGGCATCGAGATAGTCGTCGCGGTTCTGCATCGGGGCAGCGGTGGTCAAAGACAAGCGGAACCTTTCGCAGGGGTAGGGGGCCGCCCGCCCGGCTCTTGGCCGCATCACGCGGTAGATGAGCAACGGGCCGACAGATGAGAGAGGCATCGCCGCACTCAGGCGAGGCGGCGACGTCGATGGGAATGCGCGGAACCGCGCCGGGTGGGGCGGGGCCCGTGGGGCCTATGCGGTGGGGAGGGCCGCGGTCGCGTGAATACTCCGCAGCCTGCCCTCGCCGTGCGGGCTCCACAGCGTTCGGGATGGGGCCGTCCTGCTGGCGGGCCCGGCTGAGCGCCGGGCCCATGCGCAGCTGGTCAGGAGCGGGGGCGCAGCGCGACGAGGGGGATGCCTTCGAGCACGTCGGTGGGGCCCCCTCCGCGCCGGGACTTGGCGAGGCGGGCGGACGAGGTGGGCTCAAGCGTGAGGTTGGCGAAGGTCTCGCCCTTGCGGTTCTTGCCGGTACTTGCGACCGTGCCGACGAGTCCGTTGAGGTACTTCGGACGCATGTTGCACAGCTCGACGGTCGTTCCGATCCGCACCAGGCTGCCCCGGACGGTCCAGACGACCTCCCGGCGCAGCTTGCCCAGCCCCTGGAGGATTTCCAACTCCTCCGGCGTCGCGTGTTCGCGGATGTAGGTGGCGCAGTCGACGGCGCGGGATTCGGTGGTGGAGGTCAAGCGGGTTCCTTACGTTGTAGGCGTTTGTCAGCGGGAGAAGACGCAGGCCAGCGGCACCGTGAGCGAGTAGCTGGTGGCGCCCTTCGGGATGCGGCGGGCGTAGACGTGGTGTCCCTGGAGCGCCCAGAGCGAGTTCTCGTCGATGACGACGACGGCCACCGGACGCCGCGAGGTGAGGTTGATGCTGTGGATCTTCCCGGTCAGGTCGTTGAGCTGCCTGTCCTGGAGCCGGTCCAGGCGGATGTCCTGACCTTCGGTGAGGGAGTCCATGCGCTCCTGGTCCAGCCTTGCCTGGCCCTCCTTGGCGGCCTGGGAGAACAGGTCGAGGTCGTCGAGGGTGGCGCGGTCCGCGGCGAAGCGGACGACGTCCGAGAACGTGGTGGTGGTCATGCGTGGACCTCCTGGCCGGTGAGGGGAATGTGGGCTTGGAGCAGATCGAGTGCGTCCGCCTCGAAAAGGCCACGGATGCGGTCGTGAGTGTCGCCGGTCGGCTCGCGCTGGGCGGCGCGCAGCCGCCTCAGAAGGTCACGGCCAGCCCCTTCAAGGGCGCTCATGCCGTGGCCTGGCCTTCGTCGTCGTCGGGGCCGGAGGCCCATTGGCCGAAGGCACTCATGCGGGCCGCGTATCGGCTTCGGCATCCGGGTCGCGGTGGCTCCAGGCGAAGCCACGCAGCCAGGGAGGGGCGTGGACGCCGAACTCAGTGGTGACGATGAACGGGTCGATCCCCACGTGGTAACGCTGGCGGCTGCGGGATCCTCCGTTGACGGTCCCATCCGCGCGCGGGCGGTGCCCGATGACATCGACGCTGTCCAGCAGCCAGGCACCGAGGTCGCGCCGGGTGTAGGTCAGCAGGAGCTCGGCGGGACGCATCGGGAAGTCGTAGTCGGTGTGCCCGGGGGCCAGATCGTCGGCAGTGCCGGTGTAGCGGAGGATCCGCTCGGCGCAGTCGTCGACGAGATTCAGTGAGAGGGGCAAGCGGGGCTGTCCTTCCGGGACGTTGGCGACCTGCTCTGGTGGCAGGGGACCGGCGGGCCTTTCCCGGGGTGCTCCGGCGGGGCGCCACCCTGGAGAGGGCGGCGCCCCGGGGGAGGGGAAGAGAGCGTCCGGCAGTGGCGGAAGGGGGACTACTTGGACGGGTCGACCCGGATGGGCATCAGCAGGTGCCGGTAGGTGTCCTCGCCGTCGTCGGCGGTCAGCACGATCGGCTTGCGGGCCTGCCCCTCCTCGAACTGGCTGACGTGCAAGGTGACGGACTCCCTGCTGGTGAAGGCGTCGAGCGCGGCGAGCAGGAAGGTGGGGTTGAAGCGGACGCTCATGCCCGCGACGTCGGCGTCCGTGCCGCAAGTGAGAGTGAACGGGACGCTCATGCCCCTGACCCGGGCCTGCTCCCCGGGGGTGGCGATGACGGGGGCGAGGGCGAGGGCGAGCGTGCCCTCGGCGCGCCAGAGCAGGGCGACGGGACCGTGCGTGTCGCCCACGGCCTGCACCATGGCCAAGCCCTTCTTGGCGGCCCGCACCAGCGTCGCCCGGTCCATGCGGGCGCTCGCGGTGAACTCGGTCGGGAAGAGCGCAGAGTAGTCCGGGAACAACCCGTCCCGGGCGCGCACGGTGACCGTGGTGTCCCCCAGCGACAGCGTGGCACGGGGGATGTCGCTGTCCGCGCCCAGCAGGCCGATGCCGACCGGGCCGTCGTAGGTCTTGAACAGCTTCAGCAGCGAGGCCAGGACGGACGCGGGGAACAGGACGCTCAGCGGCTTGTCCGGTGGGCGGACGGTCGCCTCGGCCTGAACCCGGCCTTCGGCCAGGCGGTAGCGGTCGGTCGCGGCCATGATGAGGGTCTGGCCGGACAGGGTGAGATTGACGGCGGTGAGGACCGGCAGGGTGTCGTCACGTCCGGCGGCCGGCAGGACGCGCTTGAGCTCGGCGAAGAACTTCCCCGCCTCGACCGTCGCCATGGCGGGCACCGGCTCCGGCGGCAGGGTGAACTCCTCGCGCTCCAGCGCGGCGATGGGCACGGTCAGGTGCTCGGTGGACAGCAGGTCGCCGGTCAGGGACACCACGGTGCCTTCGGCCTGGCTCTTCGTCTCGCCCGCCACCATGGCCGCCAGAGCCTTCTTCAGCTGTGCGAAGTGCAGCAGGCTGCTGCCCTTCTTGGCCCGGCCCGCCATGGTGACCGACACGGCCGTTTCATAGTCGAACGTGGTGAGCGTCGCGTGCTTGCGGCCCGTCTCGACGAGCACGCCGCGCTGGGCCTCGATGGGAGCCTTCGCGCAGACGCCGAACTCGGCGATCTTCAGGGCGCGGGTGAGCTGGCCGTGGTCGAGGATCATGCGTGCGGTCGGCTTGGCGGGGGCAGAGGTGGCGTTGACGGTGGACTGCGGGGCGGTGGCGGGGGACGCGGAGATGCTGCCTCCTTGGCGGCGGGGCGGGGGATGGCGCCGGCGGCGGTGGGACCGTCGGCGCCGGGCGGTTCGGGGAGCGAGAGCGGCGGAGCGTGCGACCGGTCCAGGCGTGCGGGACTTCGGCCGCGGCGGGCGCTGTCTTCGGTCATCCGGGCCGCCGGGCGCTCCGGCGGCTTTGTGGCGGCACGGCGGCGCGCCGGGGCCGTGGACCCGGCCGCCGGGTGGACCCGGCGGCCGGGAGCGGTCAGGCCGCCAGCGCGAGCAGCTCGTAGGCTCGCTGCTTGGCCTTGTTGCTGTCGCTGGAGGAGGTCACGGCGCGCACCGCACGCATCTCGGCGGCGCGGACCGGGTTCTTTCCGGCGGGGGCGACGTGGTCCAGGTAGCGGGTGACTGCGTTGTACGCGCCCCAGCGGGTGCCCTGGATCGCGGTCTGGGTGGGGTCGTTGAGGTAGATGTTGCGCAGGGAGTTGAGCCGCTTCCGGTGGTTATCGATCTTGCGCTTACCGGGGTTCGGCTCGTCCATGGGCCAGATCTGCTCGCAGACCTTCTCGAACTCACCAAGGGTCATCGACTCATTGATCAGCTTCTCGGCCTCGCGCTCGAAGGACTCGACGTAGGCGAACATGATGTCCAGGGCCTTGCGGGCCTCGGCGATCTTGCCCTTGGCGCTCTTGGTGTGGCGGATGGAGTAGGACGCCTGGGCGTCGCGCTCCGCCATGGCCTGCGTGTTCGCGCAGACGACACGGGTCGGGGTCGCCAGGACACGGAAGGCGCTCTTGCCGTCGTGGCTGTTGAGACCGGCGATGTAGAGGTCGTGGCGGTCGAACCCCCCGATCTGCACGCCCATCGGCAGCTTCATCGTCACGAAGACGTTCTTCCCGCCGTGCAGCGAACCAGCCGTCTCGAAGTGCGCGCCGGACTCGTCCACGAGAAGGTTGAGCATTTCGCAGTGCTCCTCGTTCTGCACCGGCTCATAGACGCTGCCTACGCTGCCGAGGTACTCGGTCCCGCCGGTCTTGGGATTGGTGCGCACAGTGGCGAACTGGCCCGGCATCTCGACCCGAGTGGTGCCGTCTGCGGTGATCTCGGTGGCGCTCACGTCGCCGAGCTTGCGGACGTTCCAACCGGCCAGGTAGCTCAGGGACAGAGCCTCCTCGGCGGTCAGTGCGTCGCGGGTGACGGTACCCAGGCGGTGCCAGGCGTCGATTCCGTTGGCGGATACGAAGGAAGTGGTGCCATCTGCGTGAACCTCAAGAGCGTGCGGCAAGAGCGACTCCTCAGTGTGCTTTGTGGGGCGCTCCTCGCGCCCTCTGACACTTAAGATATTACTCTGGAGCGTGCGTGAAGTCAAATGTTAAGCGTCAATACTGCGTCGGTGTGCCTCGCGCGCCCACTGCACGCCCGGGTGCTCGAGATGGGATGCAGTTCTGCCCGGACTCCGGCCGGGCCGGAGCCGAGCCCTGCAGATGCCCAAGTCCTCGGGAATCCGCAGGAGCCCCCAGATACGCCTGGGTGCCCGGCGACGTGTCCGCGAGCCGGAGTGGCGATTCTCTGTTGGTTGGCCGCTGCCCCGACGAGGCGTTCAGGCAGCGCACTGCTCACGGAGCCGCAGCTCACGCAGCGGCAACGGGCGGCTCGTTCCCCCACGGCGGTCACGCAGGATCGCGACATCGCCGAGGAGCTCGCGCAACTCCTCCTCCTTCGCTTCGGCGTGGGCGTAGCGCTCGGGAAGGGTGGCCAGGAGGTGCTTCCACTGTCGATGGCCGGCGCGCACGCAGGAGCCGAAACAGTTGTTGTGGGAGAACCCCAGTTCGTACAGGCGTGGCGGCCGGAGGCCCAGGGCACGGACTTCCTCCAGGAGCTCGTCCTTGGTGGCGTCCGGACCGTCAGCGAGAGGGAACTCGGTGCGCCAGGGCAGCCAGTTGCGGACGATGGCGGCAATTCGACGCCGGTCACGGTCGTTGGGCTCGATCCCCACGTAGGCGATGGTGTCCCCGGGCGGGGCATGCTCGTCCATCCACTCTCGGCACGGCTTCTGCTTGAGCCAGTAAGTGCACGGAGCGAGCCGGTCATTGCCCAGGAAACGCTGGTCGGCGAATACTTCCCAGGGCGTGCGGCCGTCCCGGACAACCGTGAGCTCCAGCCCCAGTAAGTCGGCAACGTCCTTCGAGAACCGCCACAAGTCCGGGTCTTCGACCCGGGTGTCGGCGATCAGCAGGGTGACCTGCTCCCCCGGGTACCGCTCGGCGACGCGTACGGCGGTCAGGGCGGATCCGGCCCCGCCGCTAAATTGGATTACGTGATGCGGCAAAAGGGCCCTTTCAGATGAGGGGATGATGGCGCGGAGCTGTCAGGCGGCGCTCTGGTCGGAGTTCTCCGGCCGGGCGTGCGGCGGGGGAGAGCAGATGCCCAGGTCCTCGAGCATCCGAAGAGTCCGCAGCTGTGCCACGGTGCTGGCGGCTTTGTCTGCCAACCGGTCGCGGAGCTCCTCGAGCTCGGCGCGAGCTTTGAGGGCTTGCGTGTGCAGGTCGCCCTGACTGAGCACGTTGCCGCAAGCGACAGTGGCGTTCGGTCCCAGGTCCCAGATCAGGAAGTTCACGGCTGCGCCTGCAGCCGCGATGGGGTCGAGGTCCTGCAAATGCCAGGTCCACCGACGAGGGTCGACGCTGCAGGTACGCAGGTGCTGGGCCGCAGCGCGGAACATGCCGCCGGTGCCGCCGGCGCACTCGTACAGCGAGCTCACCGCGGGCGGGTGGGCACCCATCGAGAGCCGGCTCATGGCGTCGGCGACATCGGAGGTCGTGTGGAACTCGCCGAGCCAGGAACGGTCGCCGCGGTGACGCAGGGCGGTGATCGTCCAGGACATTAGGTCGGTGTCGGAGCGTAGAGCTGGGTCGCGGTCGCCGGTGTGGTGAAGGATCCCGTGTTTCAAGGCGGTCAGGGCAACGGCCTTGATCGCGTAGAGGGTGTCGGGGGAGTGCTCGTCCTCGGCCCAGCGCAGAATCGGGGCGGCGGTACTGATCAGGTCGGGACGCTGCACCCAGTGCACGGAGGCGACTTCGCCGACCGTGTCTGGCCACTTCTCCGCGGGCTGGTTGGCGATGAAGTCCGCCAGCTGTTGGGCGTGCCAGGCGCCTTCAGTCTTGGTCGGCCACAGCGCGAGGGTCGCGACGATGCCAGCAGGTATGTCCAGGCGTTTGGCCCCGTGGGTGCGGTGCCAGGTGTCGGCGATCGCCTCGCCGAAGGCGGCGTCGGGGGAGCGGCGGGTGGGGAACCGAGGTGTGTGCCGGGCGGGGCCGGCCGGGCTCGACTCGGGGTGGTGGTTCAGGCAGTGCCTCCTTGGTGGCGGGATGGGTCGGCGCAAGGGAGGACAGCCACCGCGGCGCGCATGGCTGCGGCAGCCTCCCGGGCCGTGCGTCCGGGCTGTGCGCTCATTCGTCGATCAGGCGCCGGTGCAGGTCACGGTCCGCGAGGTCATGAGCAGAGCTCGACCGGTCGGCGGGCACGCCTTCGGGCAAGGCGAATTCGCGGTTAAGCGCGTGGTGTCCCCGGGCCGGCGCTGTGGAGGCGGTCAGACCGGGAGGGAGGAGCCTGCCGGTCCGGCTTGCCTCTGGAGCGCCGGCATCCGCGGTCAGCGCCAAGAGAGACAGCACCTCACCGGGGACGAAGCGGACCGTGGACAGCTCACGCCGAGCGGGGGCGACGGAGCGCGGCATGATCCGGCCCTCCACGGGCGGATTGGGGTTCAACAACGCGAGGATCTGGAGCAGCACATCCGCAGGCACGTCGGAGAGCTTGAGCTCCTCGGCCCGTGACCCGTCGCTACTCAGCCGTACTCTGCCGGACGCACGGGCCCGCGGGGAGTCGGGAGTGAGGGGGGTGTGCGCCCACCACGAGGAATAAGTGCGGGCGGCCGATTCAGACTCGTGGGACGCAGCGTGCAACGCCGGCAGCGTGTGCTCCATGCGTCGGTTCAGCACACGGCGCGCATGCTCGTCCTCCCGGGCCTTGCGCTGCTGAGCCAGAGCAACCTCGAGAGTCTTGAGGTAGTCCGGCAGCAGGTACTGCGCGATGCGGCGCGCCATGTGGTCGGCCGACGTGTTGATGCCGACGTTGACGGGGCTCGCGGTGGGGCCGCAGTACCCGCGCGGGTAGACGCCGCTGACGGTCAGCATCCGCCCCGCGTTTCCCTTGCGGTGGCTGCGTTCGTGGCGGAGGCCCAGTTGCAGACCTCGAGAGTGGAAGAGGTCGAGACTCAAGTAGCAGGCCGGGTTTGCCTGGTGGGTCCATCCGCCGCCTTCAACCCCAGCCTCGTTGAGCGCGTCGGCCAGGTGATGGCCGATCCTGTCGGCCTGCCGGCGGCGCTCCTCGTCCTCCAGTTCCCTGCGTCGTCTGATCTCGATGAATGCATCCAAGGGCAGAGGTCCTTTCGTACCCGGTGCTGGGATGACGAAGTCTGGTGCGGGCCGGCTGGCCGTCAGACCTGGAAGGGGAAGACGTAGGTGAAGCAGTCAGAGCCGTTGCCTTCATGCAGGAAGGTGATCCGGTTGCCCTCGATGCGGCACATGCTCGCCTTGGGCCAGGCCGTGTACGTCTCCTCGTGCTCTGCGCCCGGCCGCCTCGCCCGGATACGCGTGGAACTGATGCCAGTCACGGTGCGCGGCCCGGACCGGTCGGGGAAGCGGTAGTTTTCGACCTCGAAGGTCGTGCACTGCGTGGCGCGGCGCTTGAATTCGGCAAGGCTCAATGGAGCGCTCTCCTCCGGGGTGGGTTACGCGGGCAGTGCGCCGCGAGCAGGTTGCAGTCGTGCCAGGTGGCGGCCGGGCGGTCAGATGGCCGCGGCCGGGGCGCGGTGACGGCCAAGGCGCTCCAGGAGCGGAAACTCGCCGGGATGCCGCAGGAAGAGCGGAGGGAGGACGAACGGGCCCTCCCACTCCCGTTCCCGGCGGTTCAGGTACCACTGGGCCTCCTCGAACGCCTGGGTGTAGGCACTTCGCCGGACCTGGCGGCGACGCCACATCCGGCCAAGGCCAGTCCATGCGTCCGCGACGTACCGGTCAGCTATGCGCTGGTAGAGGAACCGGGCGCCGGCCAGGTGCGGGCGGGCTGCGCGGGCAGCGTTCTTCTTGAGTTGGCCGCGCTCGCTGACCGCGTCTACTGCGCGGTCGATGGCCCGTGACACTGCTGCCCACGCGGCGGTTTCGTCGCGCTGGCGCCGAAGTGAAGACCAAGCCGTCGCAGTCGGAGCGGAGTTGGAAAGGGAAGGGGGCATGGCGGTGTCCTCGGTGGGAGGCAGCAGGGAGGGGCGGCGGAGCGCAGACGCCCGCGTTCGGTGCGGTCCGGCACTCGCACTGGAAGTCAGAGACGCGGGGCAATCCCGCGACAATTAAGAATATACACACATGTGCGCGACATGTCAAACTATAAGCGTCGAAAGTGGGGGTGAGTCCTAGGCCGCCCCTCACCCGCGACTCAGAGCCCTTGTGATCCCAGGACGGTCGGATCGAACGGGGCAGCCTGGCCCCGCCGGGGCCAGGCTGGATGGGCTAGCCCTTCGGTACAGGCTTGTGCTTGCGGATCTTCCAGGTGGAGGTGAGCGCCATCTCCTTCTTGCCGCAGCCAGGGCAGTCCACGAAAGCTCGGGAGCGGCGCTTCTGCCGGTCATCCAGCAGATTCCAGCCATCCAGGCCCGAGGCGCCGCAGACTGCCTCCGGTGCGACAGGGGCGGGCTGCGTCCATTCGACGGGGGCCTCAGGGAAGCACATCGAGCACATGACGGCCTCGCTGCTCCCGCTCGCCTGCTCGGCGAATGTGCGGTATCCATCGCGCCACTCCATGCCGGACAGCTTCGGCAGCCATGCGACCGGGGTGTCCCAGCGCAAGGACTTGCAGGAGCGGGAGGCGTGGATGTGGCCGCCGTTGGACAGGCACAGGAACATCCGAGACCAGCCTCCGCGTCGGTCCCATTCGGCGGCCAGGGTCGCGCCTGCCCCTTGGAGGAGAGTTCGCGTCTCGTCCCGCAGGGACTCGATGGCGTCGAGTGCGCCGACGAGTCCCGCGGCGTATGCGCCACTGGCGGCCACGCCGGCCATGAGCTTGGTGCGCATGTCAGGCTCGGTGCCGTCGGTGAGGTGCTGGCGGGCGCGCTGCTCGGCCTCGTCGTGGGTGATCGGCCACACCTGGCGATACCCGCGGCCGTAGGGCTCGGAGACCTTCGACAGGCACAGGGAGCCGTAGAGGCGGTCCCGCGCACGGTCAAGGGCGGTGTCGATGCGGTCGACCTCGGCGGCGACTGCGGCGTTCAGGGCGTCGATCTGCGGCTCGGTCATCACGGCCAGCGTCTGGGCGGTGGCGGCCTGGGCATCGGCGAGGGTGGCGGTCATCGAAGTCCTTCGACAGGAGGTGGGGCAGTGCCCGTCTGACAATTTAGATATTACTCATATATGCGCGCAGAGGCAAATCTAAGTTGTCGATACTCGTCTTTAATGGGTCGGCACAGGGCCCAACCATCGGTGCACATGGCCGCCAAGCGGTGAGACTGCGGTGGCAGTGGGCATCAGGCAGTTCGTTCGGGTCTGCGGCGGTTGCTCTGCGCCGGGGAGTTAACCGGCAGGAGGCGGTTTGCGACCCGTCGGTCGGCGAGGCGGCTACTGCAGGGCGCGATTGAAGTAGGCGTCGACGTCGGGCCCGGTGCAGCCGGGCGTGCACGGCGACGGCGACAGACCGGCGAGGAGTTCGCGGACTGCGTTGGTACCTTCGGCCGCGATCTGGATGGTGTCCCGGTGCGAGGGGTAGCTGAGGGCCGCGCGCAGCACCTTTCCTGACCGGGCCCCGACGATGACGTGCCCTTTGACGCCGTGCGGTCCGGGCGCGGCCAGGTGGAGCAGATGCTTGACCTTGCCGGTCTTCCAGGTCAGATGCAGATCCTTGGCGTGGGCCAGGAGGACGATGCCACGCGTGTACGCGGTGAGGCCGTACGGGACGACGGGCACCGGCCTGTGGCCGGTGCGTATCTTGACGACGCTGCGGGTCAGCGTGATGGTCAGTGTGTTGTGGCCGGCCCGCTGCGCGCGGAGCAGGTCGGAGTGCAGGCACGCGCGGGTGGCCGGGTCGTGCAGCGGGATCGCGTCGATCACGCGGGAGTCGCCGCCGAAGAGGTCGCTGGCGTCGCCGCCGTCGGGGCCGTAGCCCTCGGCGTACGCGTCGCGCGGGGCCTTCTTGTGGGTGGAGTTGCCGGTCAGGTAAGTGCCGCTGCCGTCCCTGACCCACCACAGGGAGGCGTAGACGGGCTCTGCGCTCTTGGACTGGTCGTAGGTAGGGCGCAGTGTCTTGCGCGGGGAGAACATCGCGTGCGTGGCGACGTCGATGACCTCGTTCAGGGCAAACTTCAGTGTGATCACGGTCGGTTCCTTCGTGTTCGGTCTGGCTCGGTCGCGCTCCGGGCCCACGGGCCTCCGGGCCGGACGGTCGGGGCAGGAATCGCGAGATGGTCAGCCGTCGGCGTTGTGGAGGCCGCGCACGGCCTCCACAACGCCGACGGCGAGGACGTCCAGGCCGTCGGCAGTTCCTTCGAGCGCCGCGGAGCGTCCAGCCGTAGGCCGTCTCATGTCCCCGGCAGGCTGAGCGGCTGCAGGCCGGTGTGCCAGGCCCACTTCGCCTCGAAGACGTCCTTCTGCTTGTCGACGACGTACGCCGGCGCGGTCACCAGGAACTCCTCCGTCACCGGTAGGGTCTTTCCGCGTTCGCGCTTCCACGCGCGCACCGATCCGAACTGCTCCTCGACCTCCAGGCGCGCACCGATCCGCGCACCCACCCGTTCCACGGTTCGGGCAAGGTCGGCAGGCCGGTCGGTGCGCAGCCGGCGTACCGACCGCAGCCACTCACCTGGCTTGGCGGGGTCCTTGGTGCTCGGCGGCAGAAGGCGGCGCAGGTGGTAGACGGCCCAAGGGCACGAGGCCAGTTCCTGGGCGAAGGCGTCCAGCACCGGGCGGTCGCTTTCGCGTGCGGCATCGAACTGCTCAAGCAGAGAACGGCGCCCGAAGAGCTGGGCGTTGGGGTTCAGGCGCATCGCTGTGTACTCCAGGCGCAGCACCCGTCCGGCGATCTCGGGGAAGGCTCGCATCCGGTCCAGGTGCGCGGCCATCGCGCCCATCGAGACCGGGTAGCAGCAGAACGTGCAGTAGCTCTTCTTCCAGCGCACTCCGAGGCGTTCGAGGAGGAAGTCCTCGCACCGCTGCCGCCCCCAGCCCAAGTCAATGAGCGGGTACACGCCCGTACGCAGCGGGTTCTTGTTGGCCAGGCGGTCGCGTTCGCGGCGGCCGGTCTCGTCAGCGTTGAAGCCGATCATCTGGCGGAACGGGCGGCCGCCAGTGGCCAGCTTCAGCCACCGGTCACCGACGTCGCCCTTCGCGCGGATACTGCATTTGCGAATGCCTCCCTGCTGAGGCACGGTGCCGTTGGACTCCATCTCGTCCCACAGAGACCACCGGCCGCGGCGGATGAGACGCTCAGGGCTACGGGAGTCGTCCAGGACATCGATCCCGGCCTGTGCCGCCTGGCCACCGCGGGCCAGCTGCACCAGCCGGACGCCCCGGGCCTTCAGAAGGGGAAGGATGAAGTGCTCGGCGTCGGCGTCCGAGTCCGGCCACTCGTCGCCGGTCGCCATCGTGATGACGCACGCCCGTTCGAGATCGACGCTGTGGCGGGCGGGGTCGTCGAGCATGGCCACCAGGTAGGCGGTGGAGTCGACGCCGCGGCCCCAGTTGATCACGTACTCCACCGGTGCCTGAGTGCTGGCCGGGGTGTCGAACAGGGCTGGGGTCGGAGTGAGTAGTGCGGTAATTGGCAGCTCCATACGGAAGATGGGGAACCGGGCGATGGCCCGCCCGGACGGGGCAGGGCCGTCTCACGGTCCCGCGTTCGGTGTGAGGGCCAGCGCTGGTCAGCTGGCGGTGAAGGTGGCGCACTCCATGAAGCGGTGCTCCGCGTGGGGCCAGTTGCACAGCCGGCAGTAGATGTGTGCTTCAGCCTGCTGGTCCCGGCAGCCGGTGTCCCCGCACGTGGCGCATTCAGTCGAAGGCGGCTCCTGCGCGCCCGGCCCGCTCGGGCCCGAGCAGCGCTCCTCGGCCGCCGAGGCGACTGGCCGCTCCGGAGCCATGACGAGCTCGAGCAGCTCGCAGGCACCTGCCAGCAAATGGTGAGCGCGTCGGATGCGCTCGTCCCTCAGCCGAATGCGTTCCAAGGCGTCCTGCTCGGGGGCGTCGATCGGGATGGTGTGGGCGTGCAGGTCGCAAAACTTCGTCAGCTGCTCGATGGTGAAGGAGCCGCCGTTGTTGCAGCCCGCGAAGATGCGGCCGGTCATCGTCTGGAGGTTCACCGATACCTCGACGTCGGAAGATGCCAGGTACGGCAGGACGTCGTGGTGAACGTGCTCGGCGAGACCGTCAGCACTGATGGCCCACACGGTCAGCGGGGCCGGCGGCTGGCTGCCGTCGCAACCACCGTGACGGCCGACGCGCTCGTAGGTGACACGGAACTGGGTCTGGGTGGTACCCGGTTTGGCGGCCATCTCGTCGAAAGACGGAGTGATAACGGCCTGCTCGGGGGAGCGCAACTCATGGCGACCGGCCTGCCAGTCCGGAGCCGTGGCCATGTTGATGCGCCGCTCGGCCTCGGCGTATGCATCGATGATGCTGGCGAGTTCGGCACGAGTCAGGCTCATTGGGCATCGTCCTTGCGTGTGTAGAAGCGGCGGCCAGGCGTCTCGTGGCGGTCGAGGAGCCCGGTTTCGTGGTGGTGGGCGAGCACGCGGCGGGCGGCACTGTCGTACGGCCCGGGTAGCCCGGCGGCGCGGAGGACGCGCATGGTGCGCTTCTTCGTCCACGGGCCGTCCTGCCGACGGATTGCTGCCGCGACGATCTGGCGGCGCTCGTTCTCTATCGGGTCAGTCACTGGTCGCTCCCGTCGCTCAGGCCGAGGGTGGCGAGGAGCGTGCGGAGGCCGTCGGCGTCGGTGGCGCGGCTGGCCACGTACCGGCGCGCGGCCTCGTTCTCCTCGGGGGTGTTGGCACGGAGCGGGATGGTGTGGCCGCGCGGCTCAGGCTCCGGCCGGCCGATCCCGCGGGTTGCGGCGGATCACCGGCCCTCACCGTCCTCGACCCACGAGCGGGTGGACGCCAGCCCCTCGATGAATCCGGCGAGGACCGCGGCGGACGTCTCTGAGCGTGTGGTCAGCAGCAGCCAGTCGGCCTCGATGTCGCCTCCCTGCTGAGCCCTGCTGCGGCCGCTGGCGTACGCCAGGAGGTACGCGGTCGGGTCGGCGCCCGCCTCGGCTCGTGCGGCAGCCGCGTCGAACGCGGTGTCAGGGCGCAGCCTCATGCGACACCTCGCAGCGTCTCAGAAGGGTGCGAGCCGTCGGCGGTCGGGGAGTGCTGCGGGCAGCACTGTGGCGAGCGGCCGGACAGGCAGATCTCCTCGGTCAGCCGCATCTGTTCGGAGGCTTTCTCGTCCCACTCCACGCGGCGTTCTTCGCGCAGCCGGTCCAGGTTGCGGGTGACCGGAATGAACGGCGACCCGGGGTGTCCCGGCCAGCGATTTCCACTCACCGGGTCGAAGTTCATGTTTCGGTACTTGATCCAGAACTCGTGGTGGAGCCGGCACATTTCCCGCGGCGGACGGACGGAATACCGCTGGTCGGGCGGGAAAAGATTGTTGGTCCCCATGTGGCGCATGCGGCGCCATCGGACTCCTTCCCAGCGGTGCCACTGCGCCTTGATGTCGTCCGGCACCGCGACATCCAGGAAGGTGTCGGGAGGTCCCGGGCTCATGAAGGGGTCGGGAGCGGATTGGGTTTTGGTATGTGTGGTCATGGGCCTCTCTGGGCGGTTGAGAGTTGGGCGGATCCTGCCGCTTGGGGCATGGGCGGGTGTGACGCCCCCGGACGCGCTGGCGGCAGGCAGGGTGGGTGTGGGCGGGGGCGTCGGGCACCGGTCCTGCAGAGTGCGAGGTGTTCGCTGGAGGGCGGGGGATCACCCTGCGTCCTCGTTGCGGTGAATTTGTCGCTGTCTTCGTCCGCTGCACCGACGGTGTTCAAGCCGAGCCAGGTGCTGCTCACACCGCTGTTCTTCTATGCGGCGAGTGGGCACGTTGGCGTCGGCGAGGTCGGCTGGCAGCCCGTCGGAGTAGCGGGCGGGCGGCTGTGGATCGGATGGTTTCGAGGTCGTACGCGAGGGGCCGGCCCCGGGCCACCAGCAGGCAGGTGGTAGCCGTCAGCCCTCATTGGCGGCAATAGCCGAGCCCCGTTGTAGAGCACCGGCGTGTTCCGGGGCACTCTCACTGCGCCGCGGAGCTGCCAGCGCGGTGAGACCGATCTCGCCGTACGCCTCCGGATGGTGGGCTGCATGCCGGAATCGCTGGCGCACCAGCTCCGGCATGGGGAGGTGTATTGATGTCACGTGGTGAGCCCCCAGGCTGGAGGCGTCCAGGAGCGCATCGAAGCCATCGTCATCGGTGATCGTGAAGTTGTCCATGGCGCTCCATTACTTCGCACACTCATCGTGCGGCTCGGCCTCTCAGGGGGCGGTCAGCGGTCCCAGGCGGCACCAAGGGCGAGCAGGGTGCGGCGGTATTCGATGCGTTCGCTCCAGGCCACCGGCCATGCGCCAACGCCGTGGTGAGCGCCAGCGAAGGCGCCGGTGAGGCATGCGATGGAGTCGGAGTCGCCGGACGAACAGGCGGCCCTGCGCAGCGCGGTGAGTGGCTCGTCGGGGAAGAGGAGGAAACACAGCAGGCCGGTGGCCAGGGCCTCCTCGGCGATCCAGCCCCCTCCCGTGGCAAGGCAGGGATCGGCTTCAGGCGATGGGGCGGCAAGTGCCGCATCTAGGCGGTCGAGGGCAGCCAGGACCTCGTCCCAGCCGCGGGCGATGAAGGCACCGGGTGTGCGCCCGGGGCCGCGTTTCCACAGAGCGCCGAGCCACCGCTCGTGGTACCGCATGCGGTTGGCGTGCGCGTACTGCCGCAGCAGATGTGGCAGCACGGTTGGATTGGCACCGTTCGCCAGCAGGCGGACAACGTGCGCGGTCAGGTCGGACGCGGCCAGCGCAGTGGGGTGGCCATGGGTCAGCGCGGCCTGGAGCTGAGCGGCGCCGGCCTGTTCCTCCTCGTCCAGGAAGGGGACGAGACCGACAGGGGCGACGCGCATGTTGGCGCCGCAGCCCTTGGAGTCGGCCTGGGTCGCGGCGAGCCATGGTGTCCCCGACTTCAGCAGGGAGCAGGCCCGCAGACAGGTGCTGCCGGGCGCGCGGTTGTTGTCCGGGGCGTCGTACCACCGCACGAACTCCTCGATGATGGCGCGCTGCAGCCGTATCGGGCTGATGTGGCCGTCGGAGCCGGCAGTGTGCAGGGCGCGGCCGACGGCGATGGTCATCTGGGTGTCGTCGGTGACTATCGCCGGTGTGGGAAGCTCCATCTGCCGCCAGGGGCCGGCGGCCTCCTGGATTGAGGGGATGTCGGCGAACTCGGTGGGGTGGCCCATCGCGTCACCGAGCGCGAGCCCTATCAAAGCCCCGGTCGCTGCGTTCTTGGGGTGGATCTGCGCTGATGTCTTGGTTGTGGGCATGCACTCCTCCGTTCTATTGCCGGTGGTCTCCTGGTCTCCTGATCGGGCCCTGGCCCGCTCGCAGGGGGCGGGCGGGCCGAGGCGGGCTGGGACTAGGGTCAGTTCCCGCTCTGAGCGACCGGGCCGGGAGCCTGGGAGGGCCGGATGGCGCGCCAGATGTGCAGTGAGGGGTCGCGGTTGTCCAGGCGGAGGAACAGCCCCGACCGGACGGCCGTGTCGCAGCCCGCTACCGCGTGGGCGAAGGCACGACGGTCGCCAGCCAGGTGGGCATGCTCGTCAAAGGCCGTGTTGATCGCCTGAGAGAGCAGGGAGTACCGGCGCTCCAGGGTGTCGACCACCTTGCGCACCCATGCGTACGACTCGTCCGGCAGAGTGGACAGCAGCACTTCCAGCGGCTCAATGTCCCCGCTCGCCAGCCGGGTCACCTCCGAGACAGGGCACCCCAGAACCTTGGCTACGTCCTTCGCGGGGTGCGTGTTGAGCCTCTTCAGGCCGCAGTACCGCCAGATGTCCACCTCGTTGGCGTCGGTGGCGATCTTGTGCAGGTGTACGTAGTCGGCGAGCTTGGCCTTGGCCCGGACTCCCGAGTCGAACCGCAGGACGTACCCCTCAGCTGTGAGACCGGACGATCCGTCGGGGTGGACATTTGCCTCGGCGCGGGCCATGAGCTCGCTCAGGTCCATCGATGGCCAGGTGCGCACGACGGATCCGATGCCGTCCCAGTGAGCAGCGGCCTCCTCCAGGTCAAGCTCGACGCCGTCTGCTCCGTATGCGCCGAGGAGGACGAGGTCCTCGCGGTCTCCGTAGTCCACGACGATCCGGTTGCCGGAGTAGATGATCTCCGCCAGGTACGTGGTGCCGGGCTGCAGACGGGAGGTGTCCGAGGCATCGAGCCACCCCCGGGCCCGGTTGGCCTGCGTCGAGTGGAAGGAACCCTTGGTCGCGGCGTGCCAGCGGCCGTTGAAGTGGAAGATGATGCACAGGCTTCCGTCGACCTTGTCGTAGATGCGGAACGGCTCCTTGGGCAGCGGCTGTGCGTAGGCCCGGCCGTTCTCGTGCTCGGCGACGTTGAAGAACTTCTCGAACGGCATGGCGACAACTGTGCTCGTCCGCTCGTCCACAACGAGGCCGCGGCACCGTGTGGTCACGGCGTTCCACGCACCTGCGTACTGGCACGACTGGGTGTAGTTGAAGATCGACAGCGGAAGGTGCCGGTGCTGCTTGCGCACCACATGGCCGTCTGTGATCGCCTTGGCCAGGTCGTCCGGTGAGAAGAGAGTGGCGAGAGGGATCACGGTGGCCTCCAGGCGTGCAGGGACTGACCCGCGGTGAAGCCGCGGCGAAGAAGAAGGTGGTGCCGCCGCCCCGCGCACGCCGGGTTGGGGGACTGCGTGCGTCAGGGCGGCGGGTCATCGACCGGGACAACCGGTCGGGTTTGCCGTGCCCATGGGATAGGGCCGGCGAAGGAAGGGATCCCCTTCCGACGCTTAAGATATTACAGCAGGAGTGCGCGCCACGCAAATCTTAAGCGTCAACGGAACGGTGAGGCAGGGGGGCGAGGGCATTGCGAGGCCCGGCCAGGCTCAGACATGCCAGCGCCGCACCAATGACAGCCACTACGGCCGGCGCCAACGGCCCACGGTCACCGATGAGTCCGGCCAGACCAGTTCCCGCAGCCTGGCCCAGGCCCAGACAAGCGATGAGCCAAGCGGATGCCTCACCAAGCGTCCCATCCGGCGCGAGATGCTCAAGGCTCGCGAAGCACACAACCAACAGCGGTGCCAGAAACAACCCCGGAAGGAATGCCGCAGCTACCGCAGGGACGGGCCCGGTAACCGCAAGGAAGGGAAGCAACCCCACAAACAGACCGACCGCAGCCCCCAGGAGCTGCTCGAAAAGGGAAGCCGACCAGATGCGGCGCCCGTACACGAGCCCACCACTGAGACTGCCGACGGCAAGAGCGGCCGGTATGAGGGTGGTCAGAGCTGGCGCCTGGTGGAGCTCGGCCAGCGACAGGGCAACGACGTTGAGTGCCCCGAGAGCCACCCCGGCTCCCAGCAACGCCACTGCGAGGACGCGGGGCCCAGGGGCACGCAGCGGCCCGAGCCAGTCGGCACGCACCGTCGGCACCGGCCGCAGCCGACGCGAGGGCGGCGCCGCGGCGAAAAGCAAGGTGCCGAAGAGACCGAACAAGGCGGTAGCTGCCAGCACCACCGATGGCCCGACGGTTGAGCACAGGACAAGCACGAGCAACGGGCCCGCGATGAACACGACTTCCTGAGCACAGGCATCCAATGCGAATGCAGCCCGTTGCTGAGCGGGGCTGCGTGCGACAACGGGCCACAGCACCCGCATCCCAGCTTCGAGTGGTGGCGTCGCCAACCCTGCCGCTGCGGTACACGCGGCCCCCACGACAGGCTGACCGGCAGGATCCTGCAGCGCGAGCGCAGCGAAGGCACCGGTTGAGACGAGTGCAGTCACGGTGAACGTCGGTATGTGCCCGCGGCGGTCCAGGAGGCGGCCCCATAGCGGTTGACCGACGGCGGCGCTCACACCGTAGACGGCGGCAAGAGCACTGGCCAGACGCGTCGATCCGCCGCTGGTGCGGACCACCAGGAGGATGGCCAGCGGTGCCATGGCGACCGGAAGGTGCCCTACGATCGCGCCGGCCAGCAGACGTTTGACGTGGGGGAGTTGCAGGACACTGCGGTAGGTGACGGGTCTGCGGACGTCGGCGCGCGGCGCGGGTGCGGTGCGGGTGGTCATGACGGGCCGGTTCCTGTGGGTGTGGAGTGAAGACGAATGGGGTGGGGTAGTAGCGGAGATGGCTGCGCCAGGGTGTTCAGCTGGCCTTGGGGAAGACCGGCGGTGTCCAGCCCATATAGGTGGCGTTCCACTTCGTTTCGAACTGGTCGGCGTCGACGATGTCGATGTAGCCCGGCCGCAAAATGTCGTTCGAGGCAACCTTGTTGTGGCCGAGATAGACCGCGATATGCCCCGCTGGGTGGTGTGTGTCCCAATACATCAGGGCGCCCGGCGGGGGCTTGCGGTCTTTGTCGTGACGCATCGACTTGGGGACAGTGGTGTAGTGGTCCCTCGCGTAGTTGACGCCGCTGGCGTGCCAGCCGTAGACGATCGCGGTGTAGGCCAAACAGCGCTGCTCCCAGTTCTTCGTGGAGTTGCGGCCGGCGTGCGCTTTGGCCCAGGCGATGGCCGCGGCGACCGACCTGGGATTGTGCAGGGTCCAGGTCTGTTTCCCGTCGCTGAACGTGCCGCCCGCTCCGCCGCTGCCGCCCTTCGAAGGCGGCGCGACACCGCAGGCGTTCTTCTTGCTGTGGCTGGTGTCCCCGCCCCCACCTCCTTCGTTCGCGGCAGGGGCCTTCTTGTCTGAGCCGGAGGATTTGCCGGCGCGGTTGAGGTTGACGCCGGCTTCCTTGGCGAGCTTGCGCATCGGGGTCTCGTGACCGGCATACAGTTCCGGGTGGGCGGACCCCTGGACCTTCTGGGCAGCCGTCGCGAGCGGCAGCTTCTGCCAGTTGGCAATGTCCATGAGCCCGGAATTGCTGCCGCGGCCCGCAAAGAACGACTGCGCCGCGTACGCCGGGTCCATGATCTGGGCCTTCGTGCCCCAGCCCATACCGGGCCTCTGCTGGAACAGGCCCACGGAGTCGCGGTCACCGTGATCGAGGTTTTGCAGGGTGGATTCCTGCATCGCGGTCATCAGAGCGATCAAGGTGGCCCGGCCGGGCAACTTGAGCTTGACGGCGACGGAGTCGATGGTCTTGGCGTAGCTGATCTGCTTTTTGTGCAGCGATCCGCTGGCATGGTCACCGCCGGCTGGGGAGACGGCGGAGGAGTCATCCGTTCCTGCGCCGGCGTCGGTGCAGCTCGCTGCCGACGCGCCTCCTGCAGGAACGAGCAGGCCGAGGAGCATCAGGCCGATGACGAACACGGCGAGGGCGATGGCGGAGAACTTGAGCTGGAGGCCCTTCTTGACGAGGCCGGTGGCTTTGAGGGCTGTGTGGGCGACGTCCTTCCCGTCCACGCCTACTCCTCGATGCCCAGCACGCGGGTAACCATCCACGGTGCGCTCGGGTCGGCCCGCGAGACCTCGAGAGTGAGGTGGCGGGTGTAGGTGTAGGGGTCGGTGCCCTTGACCGCGATGGTGACGGTGGCCTGCCGGTAGACGCGTACGGAGGTGTCGGGGGCGGGCCGCTGCTTCTCGGTCGGCTGGGCTATCTCCACCTTGGTGGGCTTGGCTTCGAGTGCTTGGGCGGCGACCAGATGGTCGAAGTCCTTGTCACCGTGGCGCTTGAGGTTCTCGACGAGAGGAGTCGAGGCGTAGGGGGCGGCCCGCTTCACTGCTGCGGCGTGGGAGCCGTCCTGGTAGGGGAGCCGGGTGGTGTAGGCGTTGACGAACTCCCTGGCCACCTTGTCGGGGTCGGTGAGCTCCACCGTGGGGTGGGCCGCAGGCGTGGACGGCGTTGTGGAGGGCGTGCTGATGGGCGCAGCCGGGCCGGCCTTGGGCTTCGACGTCCGGGCGGGCCCGTCGTCGCCCGGCCACAACAGAGTGCCAACAGCGATCGCGGCGGCGACGACCAGCGCGAGCGCTGGAACGGCGAGCGTGGTGGGAGGCTTGCTGCGGGCGTGCCGGATCGCTTGCTCACGTTCCATGCGGCGGGCTGAGCGCCAGCGCTTGGCGGCCCGGCGGCGCTGGCGGCGGGGCAGGTCGGCGAACTCGTCGGGCAATTCGTCTTTGCGTAGCAGGTCGCGCCACTCCGCGGCCGTGCTTGGTGCGCCGGCCGGACCGCGGGACGGGCGGTTGATGGGGGGGCCGGTCGGCTCTTCTTCGTGCTGGTCGTACGTCACAGCAGGCTCCGTAAGAGGAAGGCGGGCAAGGCGAGATGGCCCTGGGGCGTTCCGGCCACAGGGGCCGGATCGCCCCGGGATCTCGCAGGAAGGAGAGGGAGGGGGAGTGCCGCGGGCTCTGGGTCAGTTGCGGGAGGTTCCCGGCGGCAGCGACCGTGGTGTGCCGGCCGGGTTCACCGAGGTCCGGCCGGCGGCCGACCCGGCTGCTCGGCCTGCTGCATGTGCGGGTGCGGACGTGGTCGGCGGGGGCGGGAACTGCCGGAACCTGGCACCCACGGGGTTGGCCGGACCGGCTCCGTCCTTGACGACCGTGCCCTGGATGACCCGGTCCCCGACGGCCTTGGTCTCCTCGGGTACACCGGTACGGGGCGGCGCACCGGGCCGCACTGTGTAGCCGCCGCTGCCCGGCGTGCCGCTTCCGGGACGGCCCGGGCCACCGGGCCCGCGACCACCGTCGGGACTGCCAGGGCCGATCGCGGCCGGGCCGGCTTCGCCGGCCTTGCGCTGTGCCAGGTCGGCCTTGGCACGACGGGCCGCCGCTGGGTCGTTGCCGTCGTGGCCTTGCCTGTCGAGCCTTTCGATCGTGCCGGGCTGGGCCGCGTAGTCGCCGCCAGCGCCGGGCTGGGCCGCGTAGTCGCCGCCGGCGCCGGGCCGGCTGGGCGGGGGCGGGAAGGTGCGGGTCTGGTGGGTGCGGCTATTCGTTGTCGAACGACTGCTTGTGGAGCCGGAGCCGGAGCCGCTGTCCGGGGCGGGATGGCGGTCCATGTCACCGAAGCCTGCACGCTTGGGCTTCAGCAGCTTGCCCATTCTGTGCATCTGGCGCATACGGCCAAGGGTGCTGAGGATGCCGCGGCCGGCCATCTGCGCTCCACCAGCACTGACAATGCCGTCGAGGCGCCCCTTGACGCGGAACGCCATCACCGCGGTGGTGATGTTCAGCGCGGACGCCATCAGCCATCCGTAGGAAGGCAGCAGCTCGAGCATGGCGACGGAGACCACCATCACCGTGCCGAGCAACATCGTGGAAGTGAACGAGACGACGACCAGGCCGAGCAGCATCTCGAACCACTGGACGCCCCAACTTCTCGGCTTACCGGGTATGCACCACAACGTGGCGAAGGCGACCCCGCACACGAGCAGCATCAACGCGCCGATCAAAGAAGCAAGTGTCGCGAACGCCAGGGTGATCACCAGGGCGCAGAAGATGACTGCGGAGACATTGCCGAGGAGCAGCACACCGATCCGGCCGCCGGGCGAGTGCCCCTGGATCCACTGCTCCGCCTCGTCTCCCACCTCGTCTTCGATGTTGTCGATGATGTAGTCCTCACGGGCGTCCATGTCCGTCCCGTGCTTGAGGATCTCGTTGCCCCATTTCTTGCACGCGTTGATCGAGCCAAGGTCCGCAATGCACCAGGGAGTTGCCACGTAGGTGCGCCAAACGGCATCGGACGCGCGCCGGATGGTGTCGTCCTTCGACTTGCCGGACCATGCGGGCTCAGGGGTTTTGAAGGGCATGGTCGCCTTCCCCTGACTGGACAGGCCGGAGCCGATCGTGGTCATCGCCACGTCTGAGCCGAGCTGACGCCCATGGTCCACGCCCTTGACCCAGGTCTGAGGGGCCACCAGGAAGGTGGTGGCGATCACCGCGGAGGCGAAGACCCAGGCGAGCTGGCCGAGCATGCTCTGGTCCGAGCGCTTGGCCCAGGCGATGAACATGCCAACAGCCACTGCCGTCGGCATGAAGACCTTCAACATCGGCCCTGCCGCCGCACCGATGGCATGGGAGATGGTTTGTTCCACCTCGGGCAGGCTGACGACGTTGAAGCACCAGGAGGTGACCACGACAGCGGCCTGGCCGATCATCGTCAGGACAATCATGAGGATGGTGCCGACGCCGTGCAGCCAGCCATCGATGAGGTCGCCGCCGACGGCGCTGTCGGACAGCTGCTTGTCGAGCTGGTAGACGTCGGCGTCGTACATCTCATAGAGGGTGCCCTGGCCGTGCGGATGATCCGGCGAGGGCATCAAGTCGCCGATACCGGCCGGCTTGTACTTGTCATCGGCGGCCGCGAACGGCGCGAAGACGGCGCAGGTCGCCAGGAGCGCAGCGGTCGGGGTGAGCAGAGCCCGAGCCCGCGGCATGCGCACCCACAGGTACAACAGGACGGTACGGAATCGTTTCAGCAGAGTCTTCATCACCTCTCCTCCCGCCCACGAGTCACCAGGCCACTGGATGGAGCGGCGTGGCAGGAACCGAAGCCGGCTGCCGCTGAACGGGGCATCGCCGCGGCGGCCGCGGCTCGGTCCCGGCGATGAATCGTCATGCGAGGCTGCCTCCTTGGCACGGCGCGGTCGGCAACAGCCGGGCCACAGCGGATCGGTGTCATGCGGATTCCGATGCTGCAGGCCCCGGGCTGTGGACAGAGTCGGCCGGTTCCGCCTCCTCGTCCTGGCCAGGCGGGGCGTCGTCCTTGCGCAGGTCAGGGCCGGTGGTGTCCCCGGCTTCGTGGTCTTCGGCCTGGTCCTTGGGGTTGGTGGACAGCGCGCGCAGGAGCTCGGCGCTGGGCGCGTCGACCTGCATGGTGGCGACCCGGTCCCGGCGGTCACGCACGATGCAGTGGCCGTGCCGGATCTCGCCGTGCGCGGTCTTGCCGACACCGTGGATCAGGGCTCGGGTCGATTCACCGACGGGCAGCCGCAGGAGCTCCGCCATGGCGTCCTGCTGGGAGGCGGTGCTCTGCTCGAACGCGAAGACCGTCGTGATCGCCTCCAGCACACCGTCCATGCCCAGCAGACTCTTGGGGTCCTGGGTGTCGATGGCGAGGCTGGTATCGAGGGCGCGGCCGGTACGTGCGATGTAGTCGACGAACCTGCGGCCATCGTCCGTGCCGGTCAGGACGTGCACCTCGGGAATCGAGATGACCTTGGGCAGATCGCGCAGGTCCGGCCGAGCCGACGTGTTCAATGCGTACGCGATCAATCCCCGCATGAGGGCCAGCGAGACGCGTTCGTTCATCGTCATGTCGCGTGGTGCGGTGCCCATCTGCGGCATCGTCAGCCCGGGAACCTGCACCAGCCACAGACCCGGCTCGGGACGTAGAGGGGAGGCGCCCGGACGCGGGGCACCGAGCAGCGGAGCCCCCAGCGGCGTACGCGAGAGCTCTTCCAGCGCCTCGCCAGCCTCGGCAGCCAGCTCATCGGCGCTGTTCTTGAGGAGTTCGACGACGCGCCAGGTCGCCGCGTCGGAGTGGGCGGCTATCTCGTTGCAGGCACGCAGCAGCCGCGTCTCCACGCCGGCATTGCGCAACCGCTCGGGCAGGATGATCAGAAGCTGGGAGACCACCTGGAGCGCGGCGTCACCTTGCGGCAGAAGCCGGAACAGGTCTGCGACGGCCGGGGTTTCGCTGCCGCAGGTGACGTGGTGCGAGGCGAGACCGAGATACTCGCCCGCCTTGACCAACCCTCCTTCATCGCCCTTGAAACCGAGCATCAACGCAAAGCTGCCCTTCAAGGCCGCGATGAGGGTGGCCAGCATCATCGACGTGGTCTTGCCTCGGCCACTGCGCCCCACGAACGCCGTCGTGGTCGCGTCGCCCCTCGCACTGCCGGCGGTGATGTCGATCCTGCACACCCCGGGCGTGGTTCCGGTGAGCAGGCCCATGATCGGCCCCTCGTCGTCACCGGCCTCGCTCCCACCCCAGAACATGCTCGCGGCGAGTGCGTCGGTGGTGCGGATGTGCCGCAGGTCATCGACGCGCAGCATGTCCCCGATCTGGGACTCCAGCCACAGTTCGCGCTGCTCCTCGGAGGCGACAGTCACATCGATCGACAGGCCGGCGTAGTGGCCGATGACCGCGTCGGTGCGGGCGCGCAAGTCCTCCAGTGACTCGGTGGACACGACGATCAGACGCGGGTGGTCCTCGAGCAGGGTGCGGCCGTCGCGGGACATGCCCTTGCGCAGTCCCTCCATGACCAGCTCGGTCTCCTCCGTCTCCGCGAAGGTCTCCCCGGCGCTCCCCTCGGCAGCCGAGCGCCGCTGCTCCTTGGCGCTCTGGCGGACCTTGTCAACGGCCTTGATCGCCTGGCCCTTGCGCCACACCGTGAACCGCACGCTGGCCTCGGGACACACCAGGGCATCGAATCCGGTCTCGGGGTGGGTGTAGGTGATCTCGCTCAGGCACCGCAACCACTCCTGCTCGCCGGGCGTGACAATCTGCTCAGGAAACTCCGGCATCGCCAACACCGACACCCAGGCCGCGGTCTGCCCGCGGCCGTCGATGAGCCGCACATGGTCGGCGTGCGGGATGGCCTTGGACTGCGTCAGACGCACCAGGGAGGCGCCAGTGACGGTGGGCAGACGGGGCGGGGCGGGCTGAGGACGGTAGGACTCGCGGCTGATCGCCCAGGCCAAGAGTTCGACCGGCGCGATCCGCGCTCGCCACGGAGTGGCTTCCAGACGCCGCTCCATGCGGCGGGCGAGCGCGTCCAGCTGGGCGAGCTCCGCCTTCTCCAGCCCCGTACGGCCAATACCCAGCGCGTCACTGGTGGCGCTCTTGACGGTGGCGCTGGTGGCGGAGTCGCGCTCGGCGATGCGGATGCCGAGAAGGATGTGACGCTGCGGCAGGTCGAGGGCGTCCAGGCGTTCCGCCCACATCGACGCGACCGCCTCGACATCGCCGGCAGTGAAGATCCTCCGGGCCTCCTCGCGGTAGATCTCGCCGTCCAAACGCGCCCAGATCACCTTGAGATGGCAGTCGTAGCCGGGCAGCACCTTGGCCAGAGCCAGGCCGGCAGCGTCCTGCTCGGCGTCCTGCACCGCTTCAGGCATCAAATCGGTATTCGAGGCCGACAGGACATACCACGCCTCGGCGGCGGTGTCGGTGACCACGAGTCCGTCCGCCAGGGCGACGAGCTTCGGCTCCTTCATCATGCGCTCGGCGCCCAGCCCGAGCATCCGGCCGAAGCGGGAGACGGACTTCTTGGCCGCCTTACTGGTGGTGCTCATCGTCAATCTCCTTGCGTACGCGGCATCTGGAAAGTGGAGGCGGCCGGAGCGGCGGCCGGCGGCCGGCCCTTTGCACGCCGCAGCGGTCGGGTCAGGCCGTCGGCGGGGGCGGGGGCTTGGGTGGAGGCCAGCTGGGCGGCCTGGAGACCGGTCAGCTGCAGGAGCTGCACGGGGCTGTCACCGCTGCTGCTGATCAGGTGCATCTGTCCGGCGCGAAAGGGTTCGTCCTGCGGCGGCGCAGCACCCGGTGTCCCCACCAGGTGCCATGTGCGCGGGGTGGGAGCGGCCAGCAGGCGGGTGGTGAACAGGCTGCGGGCCACATGCGCGAGCGGAATGGGTACGGCCCGGCAGGCCAGTACGACGCGGATCCCGTACAACCGGCCGGCGCCCAGTACTGCCGTGAGGGCGTCCAGTCCGGTGCCGCCAGGAAAGGGGTAGTGCCGAAACCGCAGCAGGGCGTTGATCGTCAGGTCGCTCTCGACCACCACGACGCGCGGCGCGCCCGAGCGCTGCCCGCGTACCTGGGCGGCCAGGTGGTACAGGTGACGGTGCACGGCGGTGGCATCCCCGTAGAGATGGATGCGCCGTTGGTCGCGTGCCCAGGTGTGCTGGCCGGCGACATCCAGGACATCGACGTGCATCCCGCGTCGGGCATACTGCGCGGCCAGCGTGCGCAGCGCCATCGTGGCGCCCAGACCCGGCCAGGCGACCAGCAGGGTGTGGCCGGCTGCGGGGCCCAGGTAGACCGGGGCGGCTCCGTCTGTGAGGCCGAGCAAGGGGCCCGGCCCCTGATCGATGGCATCGGCGGTCAGATCGTCAAGCCTTACCCGCGGTCCCGTCGGGTGCGGCCCGCTCACGCGGACCCCCGCATGCCGGCGACGTCGGCGGCGGCGGACCGGGCGAATGCCCGGGCCTCGGCGCTGGTGAGGTACAGGGCCTGGAACGGGGTGGCCTCGCTACCGTCGATCACGTGGAACCGGCCGGCGCCCGGCGAGGTCGCTGGCGCCTGAGCGCCGGGTGCCAGGCGCCGCCACAGCGTTTGGCTGCCGTGACCGAGGATCCGAGTGGAGAAGGATCGGTAGCTCACGGGCCCCCGGACCGCCAGACCGCCGCCGGTGTCCCCGGCCAGGACCGTCCAGCCGCAGGCGCGGCCGGACGCCAGCAGCAGCGCGAGCGCTTCCACACCCGGGGCTTCCTCGAGCTGGGTCTCCGGCCGGGTGCGTAGCCAGTAGTGGCGCAGCGCGTCGATGACGCCGTCGAGTTCCTCGATGACCAGGACGTGGCGTTCGCCCCAACCATCGGCCGAGCCGCGGGGGCCGCCGCTGAGGTCTGCCGCAGACATCACGAGGTAGTCGTGGACGGCGGCCACATCGTTGAGGTGCCGTGCGAGGGGCAGGTCCCGCGCCCAGGTGTGTTCGGCGTGTGTGAGGTCGATGATGTCGGTGCGGGCGCCGCGGGCGAGTGCCTGGGCGGAAAGGGCCCGCAGCACCGTGGTGGTGCCGCCCCCGGCGCCGGTGGCGACCAGAACGTGCCCGGTGTGTACGGGTAGAGTCACCGGCTGGTCGCCGCTGGCCAGTCCGATCAGCAGGTCGTGGCCGGCCAGCAGGGGCGGGGTGAAAGGGTCGTTGAAGCGGACCGAGCCGCGCAGGGTGTTCAGGGGCATGGTGGGACGGCTCATTTCTCAGCGCTCTTCGAACGGCGCTGCTTCTTGCGGTACTTGGCGCGTGCCTTGGCCACGGCGTCGGGTCCGTAGGCACGAAGGCGCGGGCGGATGCGGGCCGGCGGCCCGTAGGACTCGGCCCGGTCCGCGTCCTGGACGTCTTCATTGGCGAGCAGGGGCGCGAAGGCGGGCAGGTCGGCGAGCTGGGGTACCTGCTCGCCCAGCCGCCGGGCGCGCAGCTTCAGGCCGGGCTTGGGTGAGGGGATACGCCCGCGGCCGATGACGGGGCGTACACCGGTGTGCAGGTAGTTCAGGCGGATCGCCCAGAGAAGGAGATTGGTGCGCCGCCAGTAGGTGAGCGAACGCTTCGCCCCGAAGTAGGTGAGCCCCAGCGGGGGCAGCAGGAACAACGGGGTCAGGGACTGCGCCGGCAGGCCGAACAGCAGCAGCCAACCGCCCCAGTAGAAAGGGAAGATGACGGCGCCATAGCGCAGGGTGGTGCGCGGCAGCCCC
Organism: Streptomyces sp. Edi2; assembly: GCF_040253635.1. Taxonomy (NCBI): domain Bacteria; kingdom Bacillati; phylum Actinomycetota; class Actinomycetes; order Kitasatosporales; family Streptomycetaceae; genus Streptomyces; species Streptomyces sp. Edi2. Next base: position 271,841 of record NZ_JBEJGX010000001.1, read on the forward strand.
TCGCCGAGATCAAGACCGAGCAGCTCGTGCTGGCGGGTCTCGATGTCCCAGTGCCGGGAGTAGGTGTGCGTGGTACGCATGCCGGCCCCGGTCAGCCGGTGAAGACGGAGGCGAGCTTCTCGCCCAGCATCTTCAGAATCGCGACGGTCTTGGTGGAGCTGAAGATGAAGAACGCGACGACGGCGCCGCCCACGATGTGGGTGATCAGCGCACCGTGCTCCTTCTTGGCCCAGTGGCCGAAGGCCCGCACGGCGAGGACAGCGATGAACAGGGATCCGACCGTGGTCAGGATCCACGAGACGAGGGGGTTGGTTTCGCCCATGGTGCAGCGACTCCCTTGCAGTTGAAGGTGAGCGGGAAGGAGGGGAGGGCGCCGGGGACACCGCCGGCCGCGCTGTGCAGGGTGCAGCTGTCAGAGCTCAGGAATCGGCACTCACCTGCTGGACCTGCCACCGGGCTCCGCTACTGGCGGAGACCCGGATCAGAGTGATCCGGTAGGTCTGCTGAAGCTGGGCGCCGGCGAGTCTCCAGCGCACCGTGGCGGTGCCGACCCGCTTGTCGCCGGACCCGGCGTCGACCGCCCAGTTGTCCAGCGAATCCAGGGACATACCGCTGCCGAGCGGGGCGATATGCGATCCGGGTGCGGCGGTCTGACCCTCGTTGCCGGCCGCCCAGGAATCCAGGAAGTCCTTGACCGTCTGCCGAGTCCGCCCGGCCATCGCCGAATCGGCATCCGCTTCGGACCTGGGTGAGTAGGAAGCCGCAGTCGGCATGCCGATCAGAGCGGGCTGACCGGTGACCAGTACCCGGTCGCCGACCTGTGCGACGGGCACCTCCAGGCCCTGCCACCGAGAAACGGTGGCGTCCTTCTTCTTGACCTTGACCGTGGAGCTGACCCGCACATCGACCACGACCCGGGCGTGCTTCCCACCGGTCTGCGTGACCTTGCCGGGAATCGTCTGCGCTACCGCCTGCGCCCCCTGACCATCCCAGCCCATCTTCAAATCGGCGTCCTTGGGCAGGTCCATGGCCAGGTCCCTGGCCCGCAGCTGGGGAGCCTGCGAACTCCACGTCATGTACGAGCGAGCGAAGCGAGCGGCGACCTGCTGCGCCTCTTCGGTCGGCACGTCGTGCTTGCGTGCTTCGCTCTGCGGGTCGGCTTGCTGGGATACGGCAGGCGGCTTGGCGGGGAACACCCAGCTGCGCACTCCGGTGAACGCGGCCAGCCCGATCACCGCCCAGATCGCGACACGGCCGGCCCGGCGGGCGAAGGAGCGGCCCGAAGACTCGGTCTCCTCAGCCCATCCCCCGTGGCTCCAGCTCGGCTCCGCCGGTGCCGCTCCTGGCGTTGGCAGGGTCTCGAACGGTGCGTCCTCGCCGGGCGCGTCGGCTTTGTGCTCACCGCCCTTGGGTTCTTTGGCGGGAAGATTCAGCATCTTCCGCAAAGTGCTCATGAATTGCTCCTCGGCCCATCGCGATATCCGGCTCCAGCCGGGCGGGTGCGAAAGGTGCTCACACTCGCGCTCTGCGGCGGGAATCTCACACGAGAAAGCTATGAGCGCGGGCCTGTGGATAAAGTCCAGCGCCCCGGAGCCTGGATGCCGACGCACATGCCAATGGCCGCGAAGGGAAGCTCCCTTCGCGGCCATGTCAGGACCGGAACTGCTATTGCCCTCGCGTTTCCTTCAGGGGCACATGCCCTTCAGGTGGACCTTCCTCGGAAGATTCCTGAGCGCTCCCCTCTTCGGGTTCTTCGCCCCATCCGAGGTTGTAGTAGGCGGCGATGGCAGCCATCGTGAACCGCTCCTTCCCGTCGTCCTGCATCGCGCCGACGGGGAAGTCTGCGCGCCGCAGCTTGTGCGTTCGCATGGTGTTGGCGTTCACCTGCACCCCGCGGTCGGCGAACCGCCGGGAGATCTCCGCCAGCGTCAGCAACTCCGGACTGGTCTCAGGCACCGTGGACGCTTCCTCCCACTCCGCCGGTCCGCCCCCGACAGCCGGCGCGGCCTCATCGCCTGCCCCGGCGGCGTCGCTGGACGGCTCACTGCAACGGGCCTCCTCCGCGGCAGTGAAACGCTCATCGAAACGCTCCTGCGCGTTGCGGTCCTGACCTGCGGAATCCCCCTCCAGAGCGGGCCGCGCGTCCGCGGTCTCCTGGACGTCCTGCGGAGCCTGCTTGGTAAACAGCGGGCGGGAGACCTGCAGCAGGGAGGGCAGCCGCTGCGGGCTGCGCACAGGAGGCGAACCGTACAGGTCCTCGGTGGAGTAACCGCGCTCGGCGCGCAGCTTGATGCAGTGGTCGCGAAAGGCGTCGGGCTCGGCGTACGGGACCTGGATCCACACGCGGCGGTTGCCCTCAATGACGAGCATCCGGCCCGCCTTGTCGACGGACTCAGGAACCGGACTCGTGTTCACAATCATTTTCCACTGATTGGCATTGAAGTTACCCAGCATCAGCAGGCGGAACATATTCCGCAGGCCGCGGTTGCCGACTGCAGATTCCCGCAGGTCCTGGAAGACGCCAATGATCGTCACGTTCACATGGCGGCCCATGCGCATGATGGAAGCGATGTCGCCCCAGATCGGGTCGCTGGCCGGATCACCCTTCTCCTTGTTTTCGTTCCACCATTCCTTTGACGCGTCACCGAACTCATTCCCCTCCTCCAGGATGAGGGTGAGCCGGTCAAAATCCTTGCTGGGATTCTGCTGCTTGACGTAGTTGCGCGCTTCGACTTCCCGGGCAGCCCACGAGATGGCTGCCCGCATGTCGCCGATATTGCCCGGGTCGTTGTAGAGGTGGATTCCCTCGACACCTTCGAAGCAGTTGATCGACGCCATCTTCACGTCGATACCGATCACGGTGGCCCGCTGGGCCACGAGCTGCGTGATGATCATCTGCAGGAAGCTCGACTTACCGCCACCGGAGCCCACCGACAGACCCCACATGGCGCTCTCGCCGGTCATCTCCTTCATCAGGCCCTCGGACCGCTCGTCCAGACCGAGGATCAACTGACCGGGCCGGCACTGGCCGATAGCCTGCTGCACCTCGGGCGCGAAGAAGTCCACCCGGTCCGGAATCTCGTAGGTGACCTTCTTCTTCTGCGGCTGGAAGAGCACGTAGAACGGGTGGCGCTTGAGGTTCCACTCCCCAGACCACTGACCGCCGAGCCGGGCGTGGACCAACTCCCGCAGCATCTCCTTGTGGCCGTCCTGCCCGTGCCAGCCGTCCGGCAGGGCGATCTTCACGAACGACCGGTCGAGCGGGATCGTCACCGCGGCCAGCCGCTGGGCGTCGTCCCAGGCCGGCATGACTTCCTTCAACGCCAGGGACAGTGGGACGACCAGAGTCTGCATGTGCCGACGACGTGCACGACCACGGACGTGCAGCACACCGATGACCAGGCCGAGGACCACGGCTGCGGCAGCCGACCACCAGATCACCCGCTCGTGCTCCCCCAGCCGCCACCAAGACCACGCGGCCCAGCCCGCCCAGCCCAGCAGGACGAGGCGCAGCACGACATGCTGCCAACGCGGCAACCCGCCCGGCGCGCGCGGCTGATCGGTCAGTGGCGCGCCGCTCAGGAAACGTCCCACGAACGTCGCGGCGGTCTCGACTCCTTCCTCGATCTGCCGATCCAGCTCCGTACGTGCCATGCGTCCGCTCCTCGGGTCCTGTCTCGTGCCACCCCGGCCAGCCGGGAGATCACCGGACGCTAAGACCGCGGTCCTGTGGACAAGGGACAGACGCGAGAAGCGCACGGACGGAAGCAATGGCTCGTCCGGCAAGAAGCAGCACGGGCGCGGCGTACAGCTGCGCACACCTCATCTGCGAACGCAGCAGCCCGCTGCCCGCGATAGCAGCCGTCTGCTGTGCGTGCTGCCCTTGCCAGCAGCTCATGGCGCCGCTGCTGCAGCTGAAGCAGCACGACGTGCGTTGTTGCCCTGACGGCTCCGGCAGGGCAACAACGGGCGCGGCGGCAGGCGGCTACTCGTGGCTATCAGCGACGGCAAGCTGAAGGCGCTTCTTCTCGGCTTGCTGCCTGACCTTGTAGACCTGGCCGCGGTTGACCGTACGGCCGAAGCGCGCGAGCCAGGTGACGATCGCGCTGTCGTCGGCACCGGCGTTCGCGCCAAGGGCGTAGCGGATCGCATCAGCGTTCGTCCGCGCCTTCGCCACTGCATCACGATGCGCCTGCGAGTCCGCAGCGAGCTCCTCAGCCACATGTGGGTCGTTCTTCTGCTGCGTCTTGCCGGGCGGAGTGGCGGCGCTGTCGTCAACAGCGGGGCGCGGGGCAGCACGCGGTGTCCCCTGGACGGTTGTCTCACGCGCGGAGTTCTCATCGTCCTTGTGCTGTTCCCGGTGCCGGCGCTGCTCGTCAGCCGCCGCTTCGGCAGCAGCACCACTGCGGGGGTTACCTCGAGTCAGGGCAGCGCGCGGCTCGGCTGCTGCGCCGGCCGGCTCCTCCGCGTGATCCTCGGAGCCAGACGGGAGAACCTCGGTAGGGCCCGGGGCGCCGGCCGCGGGGGAGCCCGGGCGCAGGGGCACGCCGAACCGCGCGAGGCGCAGCGGCAACATCTGGTCGATCGGGGCACGGCGCCGCCATTGCCGGCCGTACTGCGAGCGCAGCTTGGCCTGGTGGACGAGGCGGTCCTGTTCGTCACGGATGACGGTCGAATAGCGCCGGAGCTCCCACAGCCGCATCTTGCGCCAGAGCAGAAACGTAGGCAGCGGTGAGAGAACCCACCGGACGGCGCGGACCCCGTCCATGTGCTGGTCTGCGGTGATCGCGCCGAGCCGGCCTACCGCATGCCGTGCGGCTTCGACCGAGACGACGAAGAGCAGCGGAATCGTGGAGTGCATCGCAACACCGATCACGTCGGAGGCCGCCGCGGCGTTGAAGCCAATCGTCGCTACGGTCAGCAGCCACGCGGCCTGACGAAGCAGAGGCAGCGGGATACGCAGCCACGTGAGCAACAAATCCAGGGCGAGCAGCGAGGCGATGCCAGCATCGACACCGATCGGGAAGTACGCCGAGAAGGATCCAAAGCCCTTGCGTTCGGCGAGATCTCGAACCGCGGCGTAGGACCCGGAAAATCCGATGGCAGCGATGATGATCGCGCCGAGCACGACGACTGCGATCAAGGCACGCTGCGTTCGGGTCAGCCTGACGCTGCGGTTGTAGGTGGGCACCACGCCGCTCACTCCTTTGATCACTCCGTACGTACGGAGTGTGCGGAGCGGCGCCTGTGGACAGAGGCGGGGTCGGCCGTGGGCGACGTGGACAAGCTCCCCCTACGGAGCATCCTCAGATGCAGGCAGCAAGTCGCCGCGGCGGAGCCATGCGCGAACCTCTTCGACGTCGCGGGCGCCGCTGCCGTCCTTCGCGGGAAACGGGTCGCGGCACCAGTCCGGGTAGCGGCGTTCGAAACCGCGCAGACTGCCGATGCTGATGCCGAGCTCCCGTGCCAGCGCGGTGGGTGCCAGGCGCTGCGAGAGCACCGGGCCTGCCCCCGCGGACAGTGCGGCGGCGGCCTTTGCCCTATTGAGTCCGGGAACTTCGGATGCCCACTGGGCATGCACGCTATGGCCGGAGGCGACCGCCACACGAACGCGCTCCACAACGTCGCGCTGAGCCAGGCTCAGTCCGTGCTCGTCGTGGAGCTGGACAGGCTCGTCCTTCTCCTGCTCATACACGGCCAGAAGCCAGGAGCGAAGCTCCGGCCACCTAAGTTCACCGCTCGGCAGCGGGTCGTTACGGCGAAGGAGCCAGGAGCGAACCGCGGGCCACGAACGCACGGTGGTCCGCCCCTGGCGCGCGGCCGGCGGAAAGGGGTCAGTCGTCTTCTCCGGCGTGAAAGTGGCTGTGTAGTACTGCACAGCCTCTCGGGCGAGTCCGAGCGCGTCGGCCAAACCCTTCACCGTCACGAGGAGTTCAGGCGAGGCAGCACGTGCGCGCTGCGCAATGTCCTGAGGCCCTCGCCGTTTCTCGGTGAACAGGTGCGGATGATCCAGAAGCCAGGCGAGTACTCCGTCGCGGTCGCGACAGGGGTGGTTGCCGCGCCGGCCAACGACGGGCGGGAAGTCGTCGTAGGCGTCGATCCAGTCCTGCACGCCCTCTTCGGGGCGGCGGGCCGCGCTGGCGATCTCCTTCCGGGTAATCGAGCTGGGCAGGTCTGCGAACGCCTGCTCCAGGTCGTGTGAGCTGGTCAAAGGAATCTCCATGGGGGACAGGGGAGGGCGAGATGACGCTCCCATCACGTCTAATTTACTCACAAGTGGGCGCGGTGTCTACTTTCTCTTACTCAGAGGTTGAGGGCAGACGCTGCCACTGCGGTTCGCACATCTCCAGGTGGCACTCGACGCTGGCACTGCCGCCTTTCGCGGCGTAGACCCTGCTCCAGATCGTGGAGCGACTGCGGGCCTTGCCCGAGGCGTTGTACGGGCCTTCGTACCAAGTGAGGGTCATGCCGTTGCGCAAGAGCGTGTCGTTGTTGGCGCGATAGCGCTTCATGTCATTGATGAGCTGGGTCTCGTCGGTGTATGTGGCGGTGATCGCGGCGCGGTACAGCGGGGTACTCGGGCCCATGCCGATGTTGCGAGCCAAAGTGGCCTCCTTCGTAGGGTTTTGAACGCGGCCGACGGCAGCGTATGGATGGAGGACGGCACTGGTGTCCCTCAGCTCCCGGCTGCCTCGGTGAACGTCTGGCAGCCGGTTACAGGTAGCCCAGGCGAGCCCCTGTCCTGGCGCGCAGCTGTGTGGACACCTCGGCCGCGCGGTCTTCGCTGACGCCGAGCGTGGCAAGGACGTCCATGGCGCGATTCTCGTGTGCGGCAGCGCGGGCAAGGTCTTCGCGAGCTCGGTAGACGTCCTGCAGCGCCCGTGCGGCCCCGAGTTCCCGTGCGGCCGCGATCAGGGGCTGGAGCTGGTCGAGGTTCTGTTGCAGCATCAGCGCGACGTGTTCAGCCACGCGGTCGCGGACAGCCTGGACGGAAGCCAGGCACTGGGATTGCTTGCTTTTGATGTACTGCAGTTCCCAGCGTGTGCTGTCCTCGCTGCGGAAGTGGACAGAAAAGTTCAGGGAGATGCGGAATCGCGTGGCGACGTCGGCGGTGAGACTGACCGTCGAGGCAGGACCGTCGTAGCTGAACGTCGGGCGAAACGTCACGAGAGTTGGCCGGCGGTCGAGTTCGGAGCTGAACGTTAGCTTGGGAAGGCCCTGGCGGTGGTCGTGCGGCAGTGCTTCGATGTTGTGGCTGTCGGGTATGACGGGCCTCTTCTCGGTAGGGCGGAACCCGGGCCGACCTTCTGTTGGCCCCAGGAAGTGGAATGTCTCAGTTGCTGGGGAAGAGGAGCACAGGTGGTACGTCTTCGTCGGCGTGGCGCGGTCCGCGCCCCGGCGGTCTGGTGTCGGGGCACCCGGGCGGGTGGGGGCTGCGCCGGGCGCAGCCCCACGGACGTCACCAGCGAGCGCGGCGGACGGCCCGGTAGATCTTGCGGTGGATGATGCGCAGTACGGCGAAGACGCCCACGGCCGCGAGCCCCGGCAGGGTGATCAGAGTGGCGACCAGGCTGCCGTTGATCAGGACGCCGAGGATAAGTCCCGCTACGGTCAGGAAGGCCAGTCCGTCCATGAGGAGGGCGAGAGCCGTCAGCTTCGAGGCGACGGAGCGTCCTCGGCTGCGACCATCGGGGTAGATGGCGAAGGCCAGCATCCAGAGGCCGAGGCCCATTACGCCCACAAACGCCACCACCAGAAGAGGCGTCACGTCGCTCAACATTGCGGGCAGAGTCAGGGCGAGAGTCGCAAAGCGCAGCAACGGCACGGCGCGGTGGGCGGCCGGACGGAAGAGGCGGGACTCGGTGTGAACGCTCATGTGGGTGAACCCTCTCGAAGCCGGAAGTTCGGGGGGCCTCCGCGCCCTCCCTCATGAGCACTAATTTACTCTCATAAGTTCCGTACGTCAAATCATAAGGGACGCAATCTCACTTGTGTGTGGCGGCCAGTGGTGCGCAGGATCAAGCGGCCCTTGCTGAGCGCCTCAGGTGCGGATAGGTCTCTGCCAAGTCCCGCTCGTGCTCAGGGCAGTAGTCGTCTCCCACGGCCTTGGGGGCCGCGCAGTACTCCTCCCACGGCATGCCGTAGGCGGTCTGCCAGCCACACTGCCAGTGCAGCACATCGGACTCCTCCGCAACGCGCGGCAGCAGGCTGGGTGCGCGGGCACCGAGCAGCACAGCGCGCCAGGACGCCGTCAGGGCTTCGGCCTCGCCGTCCTGAACGGGGTACAAGCCGTAGAAGATTGCGTCGTCGGTCCAGTCGCGCAACCCCAATTCAGCCTGGCCGAATTCCCAGTCGTCGTACAACTGGCCCACAACACAGCTCAGGCCCGAGTCGATGTCGAGCACCGTGGTATCGATCCGGCCGCGCCAGCCGCACGGTCCGTAGTGGTCCAGGAACCTCACACCGTTGTCAACACGCTCGTCGACGGACAGTAGCTCCATGCTCATGTAGCCCTCCAGGGGATCGCATGTGGTCGGGGCAAAGCGGACGGGGCCAGCCCGGGGCGGTGGTGTCCCGGCGCCGGCGGGCCGTTCTGGGCCCTGCCGGGGCCAGGTAGCGCCAGGCGCTACCTACGGGCGGGCCAGCAGGGCGGCGCGGACGACACCGTCGATACCCTCGCCCATTTCGCGCTGCGCCGCGTGCCTGACCTCGGTCTCAGGAGAGGGCGAGCCGTCGGTGGGGAAGTCGGTATAGGTGAGGGGCTGCTGTACGTACGCGATCTCGCTGCGCACTGCCCGCAGCGCCGCGCGGAGCTGGTCCGGAGTGGCGGTCTCGATGAGAGTGTCGAACTGCTGCGGGTCGCTTTGGATGCTCATGGGGCCTCCGTTGTGGGGATGTGAGGGTCGGGCGGGGCGGTTCTGATAGGGACCGCCAGGGGCGTCAGACGACGCGCATGCCGACCAGGCGGGGGCTGGTGTCGCGGTAGCCGCACCACTCGTCGGCGCAGTCGCGGCACTGGACCGGGCAGCCGCACTCGTCACGGTCCAGGACATGCCACCCGGCGTCCTGGGCGTCGTGGTCGCCGTCTCCGTCGTCGAAGTACGGGGAGGGCTTGTCGCACTGGTCGCAGGTGATCCGCTCGTACTCCGTCACGTCCAGCGAATGGACGGGGGCCGGAAGCGGGGCGGTGGTCTCGGCGATCAGCACGGTCAAGGCGCGACTCCCTGGAGTTGGTGGCGGTGTGACCGGAGAGGCCAGCGCCGCCCCGATAGTCATTAGTTTACTCGCAAGTGCGCGCTCAAGTCAAATATTAAGCGTCGAACATGCGGAAGCGGCTGCTGCTGGTGTGGCAAGGGTGAGGCATTCCGCGCCCCTTGGGCGTCAGTCGTCTGCATGCTCGGCGGTGGCCCTACGGCTCGGGGCGGGCGCTAGCGGAGGGGGTACCCCCATGCGACCGGCGCCCCGCTTGCGACAGCGCGGCGCCGGGTTCCTATCTGGACTCACCTCAGCTGGCGAGGTAGGCCAGGCAGTCGTGCGTCCCTTCCAGGCACTGGATGACATCGGCCAGGGGCCAGATCGATGCGATGAAGTACAGGCCATCGAACTTGCTGTCCTGGGCGACGAGGGAAGTTCGCGAGAGGGCGCGGCGGACGATGCGCGTGTGCCCGTGCTCCCGCTGGCGCCAGGCGATCGCCAACCGGTCGAAGCGCCGGGACGCAGAGGCCCGTTCGGTCGCGTCACGCTCGACGAGCGCCTGGTGAGCCTTCGTTAGAAGCTCGACTGCCGCCGCCACTCGCTCGGGGTCGAGCGAACCGGGGCCGCTGACGTGGGCGTAGGCCGTGCGGAGGTCGGCGGCGATGTTCGCGGAGTCCGTGTTCATTGGCTAGCCCCTCGGTGTATCTGGATCGGCGGCCGTTCCGCTGTCCCGGTAGCCATTAATTTACTCGTATGTGCGCGATGATGTCAAACATTAAGCGTCGCACTCATTTGGCTCTTCTCGGGTTGAGTCGCTTAAGTCGCTGCGCATTGCCCGTTGGGCCGCCTGTTGCATGACAGGGGGCTTGAATGCCGAAGGGGCGCTGAGACGGCCTCGGTGGCTGCCTCAACGCCCCTTCGGGGGAGTTCACCGCTTGGCGCGGCGCTTAATGGTGCGCTCGTAGTCCGCGAAGCGGGCCTTGGCGATCACGGAGCGGTCTGAGGTGCGCAGGACGATGCCCTCGGGGCGTCCTCCGGCACCATCATCGAGGGCGACGCGCGTGGTGGGCAGGTGGCCGCGCAGGAAGGCGAGCATCCCGTCGATGTCACGCGGGAGGGTATTTGCTTCCGCAGTCGCCAGGCGCGGCGTCATCTCGACGCCCTCCGTCTTGGCCAGCCGGGCGAGTTCGTCCTCGGCGAGGTACCGCTGGCCGCTGTTCTCCCGCCACGAGGATATGGAGGCGAGCGGCTGGTCCAGGACGTTCAGCGGGATCTCGGCGACGTCGAAGAGGCGGTGGCCGATCGTCAGGTCGCCGGTGTACTGGCGGCTCGCGCTTCCGACCTTGCCGCCGTACACCTCCAAGTAGTGCACGCGGATGCCGGCGCCGGGCGGGGTGATGCGGTCGGCCAAGGAGCGCAGGGAGTCGACGATGCCGAGCTTGGGGTTGAGGATCAGGTCGCCGCGTGCGTGGAGCAGTTCCTCGCGGCTTCCCAGAATGTAGCTGCCATCCGGGAAGCTGATGATGCGGGCGTTCGTGCCGTCGACCTTCTCGGTCAGATGGACGTCGCCGGTGAACGCGGTGACCTCGTCGAGCAAGTTGCCGTTCTTCGGGTCCAGTTCGTGGTACGTGAAGATCGGCGGGTACTTGGTCGCCGAATTGAGGGCGGCGAGGTCGAGAGTGCGGATGTCAATCACAAGCGCTCCCAGGGGTTGTTCGGTAATCCCCGGCTGCTGATTGCAGTGCCGGCGGCGGTGGGATTCCCCACCAACAAGAAGGAATTTACTCTCAAGTGCGCCAATATGTCAAATCTGAAGCGCCTCCACCTTGGGGCGCCTCGTGACGTTCACCTGCTGACGGGGCGTGACTGGGCGTCGTGCTGCGCCCCGGATTCGGCGCGACCGAGTCGGCCTCCGGCCCAGGCTGCGCCCGTCGATGCCGACTGCTGCCCAGGTGTGCGCTGCAATGCCGTCGCCTGGTCGCGTTCGGAAGTCGCCCGGGGGTCTCCGGGAAGTCTGTTCGGGCGTCGCGGAGTCCAAGGTGTGGTCGCGTTGGCTGGATGCTCGATGGCTGCCGTGTCGTGGCCGCTATTGGGTGCGCGAACGCGTGTGGGCTGGGGCTGGCGGTTGGGGACGGGGTGCACTTTCCCGGCCATTCATGTGATATCTTAAGCGTCACAGCTTCGTGCGAGTGGTGTCGCGGAACGTCGCGACGCACAGCGAGAAACCAGACGATCGCTGCGGCCGCCAATGCCGCTCGACGAAGCCCACCTCGATGCAGGTCCGCTGCCCAGAACCCACAGATGGGTCGACGGACATCGCCACGCTTGCCCGCTATCGCGCACCTTTCCACCATTGCTGAACACATAGGAGCTGCCTTGACCGAAGCCGCCCGAGCCCACTGCGCCCACTGCCTCATGCCGATCAAGCCGACCCGCGCTGGTTTAGCCCCTGTCCACGATTTCCCGTACGCCGCATCCAACTACGGTCAGTGCAAGGGATCAGGGAAGGCGACCCTCGCAGGCCCCGGTATCCCGCCGGCTGCATGGGGTGCAGAGCCAGGCTGCACGTATGTCGAACTCGGCGTTCTCCCCTCGCCGGTACCTCACGTCCATCGGGACGGCTGGACCATCACCATCACCGGCGTCCGCTTCACGCACGGATTCCACTGTTCGAAGTGTCGGAAGGTTGTCTACCTCGCCACCGAAGGCGGCACCATCCAAATTGGATTCGATCCCCGAGGTCGTCCGTTCGAGAAGCTCCGCCCCGGAGGCCGCGCCACCTACAACGGCCCGTGCCCGAACGGTTGCGGCGAGCAGATGGTCATTGGTACCGGCTGGTCCGACGCTCACTCGGCGAGGCCCGTCGCAGACGGATGGACCGTGCAGTACCGAGAGTGGGAGCGGCTACGTCGTGACCTCGGCGTCACCACCCCACACATGACCCGTAGTGACCTCGCGCGCCTCACGCGACGACGCTGACGGCTGTGCGGCCCAAGGGTGCACATCACTAGACGTGTACTGCGCCACCAAGGGCCCCTGCTCGATCATCCGCGAACTCCGTGCTGGCGTCCGCCCGTCCGTCTACCGCGCCTGACCGCGATCCGACTCCGGGGCCGTCAGGCCCCGGGCGTTCAGCGGTACCGCCTGTCCGCTCTTCCAATCCGTACACCGCGCCGCCCACTGCGGGTCGGCCAAGAATCCGGGGGCTGGCCCGGGTTCGTGAAGAAGAAGGAGATCGTCATGGCTAACCGCCGTGCGAACAACATGAACAACGGCCACCCCGACCACATGATCGTCAGGTGATGGCGGTGACACAGGAGAGGAGCCGTCTGCTGGCCGCGGTGAAGCGGCCGATCGCACTGGCTGCCGCGGTCACCGTGTGGCACGCGGACGTGATGGTCGCGTGGGTGGCCGGGGTGCTGTTCAGCATCGTCGCGTACGGCGTGCTGATGGTGCCGCTGTGGATGGCGGCCGCCATGGCGCTCGTGGTCGGCCTCGGGGTGTGGATCGCTGCAGGGCCGCTGTGCTGGGGGCCGACGTCGAACTGGTCGGTCCGGATCCGGCGGTGGGGCGCACCGGACACGGTGTACTCGCCGCCGCCCCCGATGGATCACCTGGCCACGCTCCTGGCGGCGAAGCCGGTGTATCCGGCGCCGGAACGGAAGTCACGGTCCACCGAGCCCCGTCCACTGGCGGCGTACGAGCTGGTGGGCCGGGAGCCCTGCTGGCGGTGCGGCGAACCCCCGGTGGAGGGCACGCACGCCTGGGACGACCGCGGCGACTTCCAGCTGCTGTCCAACCACACCTTCAAGTGCGGCAACGGACACGGCTGGACGAACAGCACCGACGGCGGCTGACGGCTCCCCGTGCTGCCCCAACCCCTCGCCGGGCTGGGGCAGCGCGGAGGCCCGGCCAGCCTGGCCTGCACCGCCCGCCTCCGGACAAGGACCTTCCTCATCTAGGAGGCGTTGGTTCGTCGCGCCGTGCGGAACTACCGCAGGCTGAAGGGAGGGCGAATGCTGGCTATCACTATCGCTGCTGGATTCGTTGCCGGGTATGTGGCGTGCTGGAATGGGCTGCCCGGCTACCTTCACAACCGATACGTCGCGCTTGTGATGGCGGCCGGTCGCATCGGGGACCGTGCCCGGTCAACGGGACAGTCCGGATTTATGTGGTGGTGTCTCGCCGCGCCGCTGCTGTTTGTCGACATCGTCGTCCTTCATCCCCGCAAGGGAGGTATGCGTCTGTGGCGCGAGATTCTGATGGCTTTCCGCCAGCCCCCTGCTGAGTGATCACGGACCGTACCGAGGAACGAGACCGGTCTCTTCGGCATCTTCACCGCCCTCGCGCTCATCGCTTCGATCGCAGCTTGGTTCGCCGCTCCGCGCGAGGCGTACGCCTTCGCGTCGGCCAAGGACGGTACTCGGCCCGCTGGAAGATGCCAGGCGCCCAGCTCCCGGCCCGACGAGCCCGGGGCGTGCGCCTGGAGGTGATCTGGGCCGGGCCCGGCCCCCGACCCGACTCCAGAGCCCGTTCCGGGACACGCACGCTCCACCCCCACCACCAGAAACGAATCGAGGACTATGAACATCGCTGAAGTCAAAACTCACCGGGCTTACCGCCATGTCGACGGCCGGAGCCGATGGGTCAAGGTGACCCGCATCTGGACGGATGACGACGGAACGCGCGTGGCGTTCGACATTTTCGGCAGGGACAGGCGCGGGCGACCCGTGACGATGCGCAGCGCGCTGCGCATCGACAATTTCGCGAAGCTGTACGGCCCGACGTAGCACGCACCCTCGCGCCCTGCATAGTCGTCGTGCCAGACCAATCCACCTCGTTCGTACGCCCGTGCATACCGCCCTTGGGCGCGCCGCTGACTGGACGGGAGACCGGGCCTGCGGATGGGTCCACACCCTCCTTGGCCCTATCGACCCGGCGGGGCTGCCGGCACACCTGCCGCGGTGGGGCTCACTCCCCATAGCTGACCCACCGCCGCACCTGGCCGATCCCCGGTAGGTCTGCTGCGGTGTTTCTGAATGCACCGGCGGGGCTGGCCTGGGCCTGATCGCGGGGCCGACCACACAGGGGGCAGCGCGCCGCACTTAGTGTCCCCCTGCCACCGGGGCCCGGCTGTCGCCGCTCTTGCGGTGCGACGATCGCTCGTCGCGCAGGCAGGAGTCGATGTCGTAGGGAGCATGCCGCCGGTGAACTGTTCGTGGCTCTGCCCGGCGGACAAGTTCAGCATGTCGCTCGCCCACTTGATGACTTCGTCAGGACGACCCGAGAGAGGCCAGGGGGAGCAGATGACGGTAGACGTTCCGAAGGCGTGGGCGCCGGATGTCGTGACACCAGAGCACTTGCGGGCGCTCACCACGCTGGGCGAGAGTTCCGTTCTCGTCGCCGACCGTGCGGGCATGCCGACCGTGGTCACACCTGACGCCGCGTTTGACGCTTGCTTCGCGGGGAGAAGCGGCTGCTTGCCACCAGCGCCGACCTCCTCGACCTCGACGCCGGCCTGCGCGTCTCCTGGCGGGCCGGGCGCCTGACGGGGCCCGTGGTCGACGTCTGCACCGCCGAGGCCGCCGCTTTCAACGCCGCTGAGCGGAGCCGCGCGTGAGCACCCGCAGTTTTCGGCACGAGTCGTACGACCTTGACATCAGCCGCCGCCGGCAGGCGGGAAAGGCCAACGTCTCGGCTCGCCTGGGTAGCTCCCGTGTACCGGCTGACCGACCTCGCGATCAGGCGCTCCGCCGCAGTGTTGGAGCCAATCACGGCCAGGGGAGTGGACGTGGTCTCGGAGTTGCTCGGCTTGATTCCTCAGGCAGACCCGCGCGGTTGGGTGTCACCAGCGAGAGGACCCCCGGGCACATCCAGCGACGGGACTGGTGCCGGGGTGACGGTGCCCGGATCTCCCTCGCGGATCTTCCCGCAGGACTTGAGCGTGCCCACGTCGCCCACGATGTGGGCCTCGATCTCCTCTCCCCCGTCGTCGGGCAGGATGGACACCGCCACGACCTTGGACCTGCTCAGGCGTTCGCCGACGACCACGCCGCGTCGCTCGTTGCCGCTGTCCGGGCAGGTCCAGGCGACCCATGAGGGGGTGCGGAACGGTGCGGGACGCGGCTGCGGGATGGCGTCCTTGGAGAGTTCGTGGCGGAGTTCCTCCAGCAGGCTTGGACCGGCCTTGATCTTGTTGAGGTAGACGACGTTGCCACGTTGGTTGACGGCCCGGCGGAACCGGTCTTCGGTGATCACGTGGCGGCGGGTGCGGGGCAGACCGCCGATCCACTCATCGCGCACCGCTTCGAAGTCGGATCCGGTAAGCAGCACGCGCGTGCAATAGCAGCCATGACGCAGGCGGATGCGGTGGTCCTCGATGTGCCAGCGCATGGGGACTCCGGAGGTCTCCAGCCGCGCGTACGCCCACCTTTTCAGCCGGACGGTGGCCCGGTTCATGGCCTCCTGAAAGCGGTGGCTTTGGGTGTAGTTGAACGGGTCGCCGGGCTTGGGCACGGAGGTAATCCACTGGGCGGCGCGGATGGCGTGCCGGTCCCAGTCGCCTTCGAAGGCTTCGGTCCAGCTGGCGTTGTGGATGGTCTCCGGCCGTTCGGTGACGGTGCCGTCCTCGGTGATCCAGGCAGATAGGACCAGTACCTTCACGGGTGTGCGGGCGAGCTCGTAGAAGACGCCGCTGCGGTCGAACTGGGAGGTGATCTGGATGCGGTCCGAGTCGGCGGCGAGGCTGATGTAAGCCTGCCAGGCGGGATCGTCGTACTTGGCCCATGCCTCGGACGGGTCAACCTTGGTCCACACACGGCCGGCAGGGGCGGTGTCGCGGCGCCGGCAGACAGTGAACTTCTCCCGGAGTTCGGGGATGCGGGCGGAGTCGCGGTCGATGGGGTTCCAGTTCCAGGTGTTCAGAGTGGCTTCCTTTAAGGCGGCGCGGTCGGCCGCGGTCGGTCGACGGGCACGGCGGGCAGAGGGGCAAGACCGCGTCGAAGCCTTGTCGGCGACGAGGCAGAAGGCGCGGGCAGTGTCGCGGGTGCACTTGACGGGCAGCGTGGCCAGTCGGCGAGAGAGGCGGCCAGATGCCGCAGGTGGTGGCCGGAGGGTTGCAGCCGCTATGTCGGTCGGCCCCGCCGTTCACCGGCCACTTGGTGCGCACTCAGAGGTCGTTAAGTCCGTTTCTGGTAGCGGCCTCGTCCGGGTTGGGTGAGGAAGCCTTGGCGGGTGAGGCGGGCGAGGCGGCTGCGGGTGATGTTGACGGATGCCTCGTCGGTGGGCATGTGGAGGAGTTCGTGCAGCTCGCGAGCTCGGAACTGCTGGCGGGGGTGCTGGTTGAAGGCGTTCACGATGGCCTGGTATGTGGCGTTCGGCTCGGGTGGATCGGGTTCGGCTCCCGCTGGTGTGACCTCCGTGATGATCTTTCGGGTGGTGGCCAGATCTGTGAGTCGCGCTTCGCTCTCGGCCAGGGCCGCGGTGAGGTGCTCGATCTGGCTGCGTAGTTCTGCGGCCCGGGCGGTGGCCTCTTCCTGCTGGGCCTGAAGGTCGGCCAGGAGTTCGGAGACGTTCACACGGCCAGCCCGGGGGTGTCGCGCCAGGTGGGAGTGGGCGCAGTGAGGCGGCGGGCCATGTTCGCGGTGGAGGCCCAGTAGACGCGGGAGGCGGAGGCGTCGAGCCGGTGGTCGTACTCACGGGCCAGGCGCCGGTGCAGCATCAAGGTGCCGTTCGTCTGCTCGACCACCCAGCGCTTCGGCTGCGGGACGAATCCTTTGTCCTGGTCAGCGGGGTTGCGGCGGACGACCTCGACGTCGATGTCCAACAGGGCGCCGTGGATGATGACGTCGTCCTTGAAGCCCTGGTCCACCAGGGCCTTCTCCAGACGGTTTCCGCACCGCTCGGCCGCCTGGTCGAGCAGTGCGGTGCCGGCGGTGTTGTCGTGCGCGGAGGCGGCAAGGACAACGACGCCGATGATCAGCCCCAGAACATCGACGGCCAGTCCCCGCTTGCGTCCCGACACCTTCTTGTTCGCATCCAGCCCCGTCGTGGTCCTCGGGACACCCGCTGCGGCACGGACGGACTGGGTGTCGATGACCACCAGGGACGGGTCCTCTAATCGGCGGGCCTTCTCCCGCACCTGGCAGCGAAGGAGTTCCTGGATCCGCTGGTCCAGCCCGTCCCCACGCCACAGGTCGAAGTAGTAGAACACCGCCGACCAGGCCGGGAAGTCATGTGGCAGGAGGCGCCACTGACAGCCCGTCCGGTTCTGATAGAAGATAGCGTTCACGACCTCCCTCAGGTCGCAGGACCCGGGATCTCCGGTCGCCGACCGCGCCACCCTGTCCTGCTTCCAGGCCGTGATCATCGGCTCGATCAACGCCCACTGCTCGTCCGATAAGTCGCTGAGGTACGGCTCTCTCTTCACCCCCCGCATCTCAACATGGACATGCCCACCAGATGGCCCGTGCCGCGATCAGTACCACGATCGAGCGATCACAAACCGAGGAATATCGGACTTAACGCCCTCTCAACGGCCGCGATGGGGTGGGTTGCGTAGGGCTCGCGCTGAATTTCCGCGCCTTCCTCATCGAGCATCCAGGTGATCCGGTGCGGGTTGTCCCACAGCGAGGAGACATCCAACAGACGCTCCTCGTTCGCGGTGACGGTCCACACCTCTGCCTCAGTCCACTCCCCGCCGTCGTATGCCGGGCGTTCCTTCGGGCCGACGCCTGCGACCACAGCAGTCGCGGTGCCGTCGCCGTTGGAGCGCAACCAGGAGTAGGCGAGACAGTTCTCGAAGCCGGAGCCGGGGTGCCAGGTCGGAGCGTCCGCGAAGGCGTCGTCCGGGAAGAGCAGGAGCACGCCCGCCATCCCCACCCCGTATGCGGTGGAGTCGGGGGTCAGGGTCTTGTTGACGGCGCGTTCGATGTGGCGGCGAAGGCTGCGCTGCATGTTGGCTCCTTGGGTTCGCGGCCGGGGCTCCCCTCGACTCTGAAATTAATTTACTCCCTTCTGCGCCATTGAGTCAAATCTAATGCGTCGCCCGCTTCAGAAGTTGCGGCCGGTGAGGCTTCGGGCGTGGCGGAGCGGCCGCGGTCCCGCGTGTGATGATCAGGCGCCCGCAATGGCTGTCGGGTCCCGGGGCTCCCGATGTGCGGCGTAACTCGTGAGCGCCCGGCGGGGTCGGCGTCTGCTCCAGGTTTCATGGCCCGCCGACCGTCGCTTGCGGTGCGTCGAGGCCGGCCCTACTGCCGAGAGTTCGCTGCCGAGCCGCGCCACTCGGCCGGCTCCAAGTCGAGTCAAGGATGGCCGGTTCTACGCACGCCACGGCCCGCAGTCTCGGGCCTGCGGAGCCGCCGCTGCCAGCTCATCGGCCAGAACGTGCCGAACGGGCTGATGCCATCAGCCTTCCTGGCCGGTCCGCTGCGTCTGTCTCACGCTGCCACACCGACCCCGTGGCTACCTTCTGACCGCAGAACTGGCTACCCGCTCTCTGCTGCTGTTTTCCCGGGACAGTTGGGGGGCTGCTGCTTGAACCCTGTGGTCCGCTGCTGTTCGGGAGTGCTACGTGTGCTGCTCAGTGTGGACGCTGCCCTTCGAGCGCAGTGCTGCCTGCTGCCGAACCGTCCTGCTGCGTTACCGTGCTGCTCCTCATCGCTCTTGGTGTCCCCACAAGCCCGCTGACGCCGGCCACCGTGAAGTTCAGGTCACACCTCGCGAGGCCGTGGGGCAGAAGGTTGGATACCCGTGAGCGGGAGGCACTGCGTTTGTGGGTGGCCGGGGTACCTCGACGGCGTTCGATGCCTCGCAGCCTCCCCCAATGAGTGCTCCCGCCGCCCCTGACCGGAGCTGAGATTGAGGTGCAACGCAGGGTGCCGGCTCCACAACGTAGAAGCGCAACACTGAGCTGTGTTGCGGTCTGACCTGTACGAACCCCCGTCGAGGACGTTCCACCGACGCGTGTTGCAGGTGCGTGGCCCAGCTCTGGCAAGCCGAGGGTGGCGGCGCCTGTACCGCCGACTGCATTCGTCCCGGGTGCCGACGGGAGCTGCGCAGAGCGCCCGCATGGGCCGACGTCCCGTACCTGGTTCCGCACGGTGGGCGCCGGCGCTGCGGCCGACTGCATCAGGCCACGGTGCGCGGCTCACTCCAGCCAGGCTCCTGCATGCGCTGCTGCCCTTGGCGCGGTGCGGACGTCTGGCCAGGGGATCGGCTTAACTGCTGCCGTCGGCCATCTGGAACGGCACTGCCTTCGGCGCTACCGCTACGGTGTGGCCGGGCCGTGCGGGCGCGCTGCTGCTGTTCACGTGCCTGCGACGTTCTGCTACAACGCCCGTGCGCCGTCTGCTGCTCTGGGCTTGTGCTGCCGTATGCCGGTTGATCTCGAGCGGTGCTGACCGTAGGAGGTGACCGAAGCTGCCGATCGTGGGATGGCGGTCGGGTTCCCCTACGGACGTTGGCGCGCTGCTCGGCCCGGATCGCAAGGCGCTCAGGTGGGAGGAGATTTCAGACGGTGGTCGGAGCACTGGAGGAAATGCGTCGGCACCTGCCGCCGACTTGGTGCAGCCCGTCGACCGCGGTGCAGCGGTGGCGCGGGTTGTTCAGTCGGAGTGTGCTGAGCGTGAGTTATCCGCCTTCTCCGAAGACTAGATCGCGGCGCTGTGCGGAGCCGTGTAGGGAGGCTGCGGGTTCACCTGGCCCAGAGGCCGTCCAACGGTGGCGGACGCCAACACCAAGAGGAGCGGCGGCGCCCCTGCTTGCGCTGGCTGGGTGCGCGTGCCAGGGGACGCTGCCACTTCGATCACGCGAACCGACTGGGCCCGACTTTGTGGCAATCACTCGAGATTCACTGCCACAGGCAGCGGCTTCGCTCTGTCCATCGGACTGCACATTGCCCATGGCCCCACGGCCACAACACAGCCAGTCCGCGGGTGCAACTCAGGATGCAACAGGCCACTGCGTTGCGCTCCTGACCTGTGTAAATGGCGCCGATCAGAGCCCGTTAGAGGTATTGCACGTCGCGTTGCACCAAGCGCGCGGTGAAAACACTG
Source organism: Streptomyces sp. Edi2 (assembly GCF_040253635.1). Lineage (NCBI taxonomy): Bacteria > Bacillati > Actinomycetota > Actinomycetes > Kitasatosporales > Streptomycetaceae > Streptomyces > Streptomyces sp. Edi2. Next base: position 292,090 of record NZ_JBEJGX010000001.1, read on the forward strand.
TGCGCTCCCGTGCCCGGCACCGAAAGCTGGCCATGGCCTTTCGGAGGCGCGCGGCTGCGGTTGCACGGGCATCAGCCGACACAAATTACGACGCCTAAGATTTGACGCGAGCGCGCGAACTAGAGTAAATTAATGCTTGTTGTCGACGCCTTGCCACCGAGTCCCAGGAGTCCTCATGAAGACCTACATCTTCGGCATCATCGCCGTCCTCGCACTGATCGCCTCGGCCGCAGCATGGTTCGTGGGTCCGTGTGAGCTGTACACCTTCGCACCGGCCAGCAAGACTCCGGCCCGATGCATGATGAAGTAGCCGTTGGCAGGGCCGGTACGCACTCCGGCCCTGCGGCCTCGCGCCACGCCGGTGCCGCACTTCTCCGACCTGTCTGTGGTGCTCGGGGCAATGTCCCGAGCACGTCCCAGGTAGAGGTCTCGGAGCGCGTCCGCGCCCTGATCGAGGTTGAAGCGTAGGACTCTCCGTGCTGCTGTTGCGCCGATTTGGTGCGCAGAGGGGGTGGCTCGTTGGCGGGGCGTAATCACCGAACTCACATCGGCTCCCCGAGGTCTGACGCCTCGGGGAGCTGCCGGACGCTGGGCGGGCTGTCGCGCGTAGGCGGGCTGCCGCTCAGCGACGCTCGCCCTCGCCAAGGGATAACTGCATCACCTCTGACCCCGTCACGCCGGCACTGGAGGTTTTCATCGATTACAAGTACGTCCGCGTCAGCGTATTCGGCATCGGCCAGGCTGACCTGCGCACCGTAACCCTGCTCACCGAGGAGGACATCCAGAGTGCGTACGGAGAACAGCCTGTGTACATCACCAAGGACGTCACGAGTGTGACCGTGACCTTCGACGACGCGGGGCCGGTCTTCACATACTTCGCACAGTGCCCGGCCGACTGGGGCGAAGCCTGACCCTCCGGTCTCGTCTTCTGCACCCTCCAGGGTGCGATCGTCGAAGTTCCGTCCGCTCCCCGGGGTCTGATTGGCCTGATGCCTCGGGGAGTAGGCGACGAGCGGGTTGGCCGCTGATCGGCTCTTACATCGCGGAGACGCCCAGGACGTCCGATGGGGTTCGCCCACAGCCGATGAACGGGCCGTACCTTCCGATGCGGTGCCGAACTCGCGATGTTGCGTAGAGGAGCACAGAGAAAGAGGACCGAAATGGGAGCCGAGTACTTTTCCGTCTACCAGGACGGAACCGCGGTTGAGCACGCGTTCCGAGACGCCGTCGAAGACGCCGAGTACGAGCACGGCCACGGCGGATACACCGGCACCATCGCCGAGAAGCGCTTCTACAAGGTCGTCGCGCAGACTCCGATGTCACTGGATGAGGCCGAGGAGTACGCCTCGAAACTCGTTGTCGGCGAGGATGCACTCCTCGCCGACAAGTGCGGCCCTGCGGGCGCCATACCAGTACTGACCGATCGGCGCAGAGTCCGCATCGTCATCCCCGAGACCCGCCAGGGATTCAAGACCAAGGAGGAGGCCGCCATCGTGGCCCTCAAGCAGAGCGGGGACCTCAAGGAAGGCGAGAAGCCCGCGTACGGGATCCAGGGCATGTACCGAACCCACCCCCGCTCCGGCTATCTGGTCTCCGGAGAGCTGGACGTCCCCTTGGCAGGCGGACCGCTGGAGCACCGCGGCTGGCTGTTCTTCGGATTCGCCTCCTACTGACCTGGTCGGCACTGCCGCGGCCGGTTGCCACGGGCGCGCCCAGCTGCTGCCGACCCTTCCGACCTGACGAGGCCGGCCGTCGACGGGCCCGCTGTCCGGGGTACGGGCCTCGTCGGCCGCCCGCTCGCCGCTGTCCGTGTCGCACGCCTGGCAATGGCCGACGAGCACGGTTTCGTCCGCGACCAGGTGCTGGTCCTTTGGGTGCCCGCCGACGGGCGGCCGGGCCTGTCTCGTTGGCGCCTCCCGTTCGGCTGAGGCCACGGCCGTCGTTGTGTCCCCGGCAAGGGAAGCTTGCGGGGCTGGCCCGACCCGGCCGGCGGCCGGCGCGCTGGGCACGGTCTCGCCCGGCTCGCCGTCGGTGCGGCGGTGGTGTGTTGTGCGGGCTGCGGGGGAGGGGTTGGGGCCAGACGACAGGACCGAAGTCCTCCACCCGGAAGGGGTGGTGTGCAAGATCGTCTGGCCCCTCCACGAAGCCCCTCCGTAGGAGTGAGCCCTGCGGGTAACTATAGCGGTCTGGCGTGCCGCAGCCCGGGGTGCGGCATTGCCGGGGCTACCGGGGCGTGTGCTGCGCTGCTCCTGGGCTGTCGCTGTCAGCATCGGTGGCTGGGGTCAGTTCGCGAGGGTGACCAGGATGGCTCCGGTGAGACCGATGCCGGCGGTGCCTAGTCCGTAGAGGGTGACGGGGCGATGTGCGGATTCGCCGTAGAGGCGGAGTATCAGGCCCAGGCCGGTGAGGACGATGCCGACGGTGAGGAGTGTGCGGAAGGGCTCGGGCATGGTGGACTCCTTGACGGACGGGGCGTAGTGGAGGCTGCCGGTTGGCCGGTGCAGTGCTGCGGTTGCGGGTGTAGTTGTTCTATGTGGGGTTTTTGCCGTGGCGGGTGAGCCAGGCGCGGACTTCCTCGAGGTCGCGTGCGCCGTCGTCGTCTGCGGCCGGGAAGGGGTCGTCGCTGTCGAGGGTGTGGTTGCTCGCGTAGTTGTAGAGCGAGCCCCGGCCGATGCCCACGGCACGGGCGAGGGGAGCCATGAGCATGCGGCCGGGTGCCGGCTGGCGTCGTTTGCGGGCGGGGGCGGGCACGAGGGCGGGGACGTTGGCCTTCAGGAGGGCTTCGGCCGTCTGTGTGCCGATACCGAGCCGGGTGGCGAGTTGCTCGACGAGGCCGGCCCCTTCGGCTGCCTGGGGGTCGGTCAGGAGGGCCTCGGCGGTCTTTGTGCGGATCTTGAGCTGGGCGGCGAGCCACTCGGCCAGGGGGGTCTGCTCGGCGGTCTGGGGGTCCTGGTCCAGGATCCAGGCGCGTACCTCCGGCCAGCTGCGCCTCCGCTTGCCGTCGGCGGCCGGGAAGGGGCGGTCGGTGGTGCCGGGGCGGTAGTTGGCGGCGTAGTAGTTGACCGCCTGCCGGACGACGCCGAGGACTTCGGCCATCTCGCTGACGCTCAGGCGCAGAGCGAGCGGCGGCAGTGCGCGGGCGCGTTCGGCGAGGTTACGCGGGCCCGGGGGGTTCTCCCTCTGCGCGAACGGCTGCTTCTCAATCCAGGCGAGCACCGCCTTCTTCTTCCGTAGGCGTGTGCCGTCAGGGCCGCGGGTGCCAGACGGGAAGGTCGGGTCCTGGGCCCAGTTGCGCAGGACCGAGGCGCGTTGGCGGCCGGTGGCCTCGGCGATCTGATCGGTATCGATGTCCTCGGGCAGGGCGGCGAAGGCTGCGCGGATGTCGGTGAGGGGCTTCACGGGTGGGTCTCCTGGTCGGGGGTGAGGAGGCGGTGGGCGATCCCTCGCCCGTGGCCACGCTCTGACGTCGGGCGGGTTAAGTGTGCGCGGTGCGGGTGCGGCGGTTGGTCATGCGCTGCTTGATCTGTTCCTGGGTGGGCGGAGTCCAGCGGTGCCAGCCGGCCGCGGTGGACCACCTCTGCAGGTGTTCGTGCTGGTCGATGCCGCAGTGCCGGCATGCGCTCGGGGTGGCGGGCATGGGCGAGGTTCCTTCGGTCAGGGCCGTCAGGTCCGGGGAGGGACCTTCCGCGTATGGGTAATTTATTCAAAAATGCCGAAGGCGTGTCAATGCTGCCCGGTGCGGCGGGCTTCTGTGGGCCCGGCCGTCGGGCCTTGCGGCCCGCCAGGGGATGGCATCCAGCCTCGGGCGGCGGCGGGACCGGCCGGTGGGGCCCGGGGCCGCCGCCGCTCAGGAGCCGCGAGCGGCTTGCCACGCGCAGGGGAGGCAATACCAGACCACGAGCCAGTCCTCGCCGAGCGCTGCGCCGGTGGGGTGGATGTCCCGCTCAGTTGCCGTGCCTTCGCAGCAGGTGTGGCCGATCTCGCACTCGGGGGCGGTCGAGAGCATGGCTTCGAGGGTGGCGGTGTCGGTGCGGTCCATGGGCTTCTCCCCGGGTTGGGCGCTTCGTGGTGGCGGTGCGGGACTTGCCTCCCCTCAGCCATTAATGAGTAATTTAGCCATGTACTGCGAAGGTGTCAAGCCTGGGGGTGTGCGTGTTCCGTCAGGTCATGGATCGATCGGGGAGCATGCGCCGATGCCCGTGGATCCGCCGGGGACGTCGTCGGGTGCCGTGTCAGCCACAGCCCTGAGGCAGGCCCGGGGCGCGGAGCGGGGACAAAGGACGGTGCCCCGTGTCACGGCCGGACGGAAGGGAAGGGCGGTAGCGACGGGGCGTCAGGGTCCGGCGGCCATGCCACGCGATGCGACGGTGCGCAGTGCGGCGGCTGTGGCGTGCGGCGGGGTCAGGTACTGCGTGACCGCCTCGGTCCGAGCGGTGAAGGTGGCCGGTCAGTGGGATCCGTCCTCCTTGCCTGCGACCGCCTGAGGGTATGGCGGTGCAGCGCGAGGAGCAGTTGCGCCGTGCGCTTTGCGTTCTGGCGCTGGGCGGGTCAGCTGTGCGCGGTGCGGGTGCGGCGGCGCTCGATCATGCGCTGTTTGATCTGTTCCTGGGTGGGCGGGGTCCATCGGTGCCAGCCGGCGGCAGTGGTCCACTGCCGCGCGTGTTCGAGGTGGCCGATGCCGCAGTGCCGGCAGGCGCTCGGGGTGATGCAGGGCATGGGGCGAGGTTCCTTCGGGTCTGGGGTGTCAGGTGGCCAGGGCGGGGCCGAGCGGGTGGCGCGCCGTGGCCCGGTGTCGCTGAGGTGGTGGCGGATAGCGGCGCCCGGTGCCAGGTGAGCGGGCTTTGCGCCCAGCGGTGTACTACGACGTGAAGCCGTGCAGGCCCGGGCACTTCGCGGTGCATGCGGGGCAGGTGACGCCGCAGTCGTTGAGCAGCTCCTCGTGGTCGCGCCAGCCTGCGGCGCGAGCCGCCCGGGTTCCCTCGATCCGGCCGCCGGGGAACGTGGCCTGGCTCCCACAGTCCGCGCAGATGGCCTTGTGCTGGTCCAGCTCACCGGCGCGGGCGGCGAGCTGCTTCAGGACCATCTCGGCGTGCTCCACGTGCAAGGCCGCGTGCTCGTACCGCAGCGCGCGCAGAGGCTGGTCGTCGTAGGCGAGCGCGAGGGCGTCGGCGAACAGCGCCCGGCCTGCCGGGTCGCCGTCGAGCAGGAGTCGCACGAGCTGTTCGAGAGTCTGGACGGTCATGACGTGCCTTCCTGGTCGTCGGGGCCTTTGGCCGGGGGTGCGGGCGTTCGTGCAGCGGGCGGACGTGGTAGAGCGGGATGGGGCCGGCTCCGCGCCGGAGCCCCCGTTCCAGGGCCCGGAGACGGTTGCGGCGCCGGGCGCCCTTCGACATGGCGGTTGCCCTGGTGTCAGCTCACTGACGGCTGGAGCGCGTCGAGCATGCGGCCGTCCACGTCGTTGCCGACATCTTCCCGCGCAGCGTACTCGGCGTCGACGACCTCCTCGTGGGAGAACGAGAAGCTTCCGCCACCGTGGTATGCCGTGACATCGGGGCCGGTCTGCGCCACGGCGCTCACGTCCAAGAGGTCCAGCAGCGCGGCCCTGGCCTGATCCAGGGTCAGGGAGTCGCTCTTGATGAGCTGGCGGAGTGTGTCCTGTCGTTCCTGGGCGCGCTGGTCCATGGGCTTCTCCTCGGGTTGGGCGCTTCGTGGTGGCGGTGCGGGGCTTGCTTCCCCGGTACCGCCAATAGGTAATTTAGCCAAATATTGAGTTAATGTCAACTCTGATTCGGGTCACGGACCGTGGCTGGGCCTTGGTGTGTAGGTCGGGGGCAGGATGCGCCGTGGGGTAGGTGGCGCGGATCCCGAGAGAGCTGGCGCCCGGGATGGCGGTAAGCGGGGAGTGCAGCGTGAGGTCAGAAGCTGTGTCATATCCCTGGAGCGCACGGGATGATGGTGAGGTGAATCCCCTCTTCGTGCTGGCCGTTGGACTCTCAGCCGGATACGCGCTGCGGTGCTGGCGTCCTGTTCAGCGGGCTTCACGCTGGGCGGAGCGTCAGGAACACGGGTCTGCTGCATGGTGGCTGGCTCAGCCCGTTGGCTGGGGCGATCATCGTTGTGTGGTGCACACATCCGAGACGGAGTTTCACCAACGCCCGTTCGTGGCGTGCATCTGACCAGCATCAACCTGCTCCGCAGTTCGATCGGAACTGGGTGTCCAAGCGGCAGTTCGACAGCCCGTCGTGAGGTTGTGACACAGCTTCTCACCGGTCGGTGTTGCGGCGGGCTATGGCCGAACAACTTCCAATCGCCGGCGCGAGGCGTCTCGCAGGCCCAGGCGCGGTGTCCGAAGATGCTCCGATGCCCGGCCGGGATACCGAGGTATGCGGTCGCGCCGGGGCCGAGTCACCGCGGAGGCGTCCCGCCCTCGGGTCGGGTCAGGACTCCGCGACCGCCGGCGTGCCGTGCGGCAGCCCGGCCGTGGGGCGGCCGGGCTGTCTGCGGCGTTACTGGTTGCGGTGGACGGATCCCGGATTACGGGGGGTGGTAGGGGCGGCGAGGATCCCTTCGGCCAGGCGCAGGGCCTCGTAGTCGGTGGCGGCTTCGGGGTTGAAGGCGGTGTCCCCTGTGTGAGCGAGGTAGGCCCTGGCGTTGAGTACCTCGATTAGGGCAAGGGCGACATCTTTGGTGAGCAGGGCGGCGAGCGCGGCAGGGTCCTTTGCACGGACCGCGTCGTGAACCTTGTCCGCGCCGGCGTTGAGCAGGGCGGCGAGCGCGGTTCGGCCCTTGGCGCGTACGGCGTCGAGAGCTTCGTTCGCGGCGGCGGGGTCGGGCATGTTGGTCTCCACGGGCGTCGTTATGGCTGTAGCAGTTGTTCCGGTGGTCGAGCCGGTGGCTTCGTCCGGTGACTGGTCTGCGGGGGCGCTTCTTGGCCAGCATCGTTGGTCTCAGTGCTGGGTGGAGGATGAATCCGGAATCCGCGTGGGTGCGCGCCGTCGGGTACGGGAGCCGGCGTCGGAGTCGCCGACGGTAGGCACCCGGGACCGCTGGGCCTAGGTGGGCCGAGAGGGCCGCGGCCGATGCCCCGGCGTGCGTGCGAGGTAGCCACGCAGCCGCCTGCTGCGTGGCGGTCCTCGTCGGCTTCGCCGTGGATGCACACCGTTGCCTGAAAGGGCAGACCAGCGCCCGGTGTTCGGATAATTCGGAGGCGCCGGCGATCACTCGGGGGTGCGGCCAGTCAGCGGTCATACGCGTCGGTGGTCAGGTCTACGTGCCCCTCGCGTGCCTCGTACGCGGCCCGCAGCGCGGCCGCGGTCTTCTCCGGCGGGATCGCGACGATTCCGTAGAGCAGCTGCATCGCGTCGGTGACGTCCTCCACGGTGACTTCTCCACGCGCGGTCAGGCGCTCCTGGGGCATCAGCCTGCGCCAGGTGACGTCGTAGAGGGCGCGGCGTGCGAGGGAGATGGCTGCGTCGGCGGCGGTGCGGAGCTGCTGGTCGAACCGGGCCGTGAGCTCCGCATCCCGACGGTGTCGGCTTACGCGGGCCGCGAGCGGCGCGGCGAGGGCGCGGACCGCGCGCCCCAGGAAGACGCGCGTACGGGCGTTGGCGAGGTGGGGCTGCTGGGTCGCGGTCATGGGCTTCTCCTCGTCGGGGTGCGGCTTCGCAGTGGCGCGGGGCTTGCCTCCCCTCAACCACTGGTGGGTAATTTAGTCATGGAATAGCGGCATGTCAAATCGCGGGGAATTCGCGCGCGTTCCGTCCGGACGTGGTCGGCTCGGTGCGGTCTGCGGCGACGTCCTGCTCGACCTCACGGCGCCATTCCCTGTTCTCGCGGGCGCGTTCGGTGCCGTGGTGGAGTTCCTTGGGGTTGTGTCCGTGACAGCAGTAGTCGCGGCGCTTGCCCTCGCGGGTCATCATCCGTGCCATTGCACTCTCCCTGCAGGGGTCGGTGGGCGCCGCCGGGCTGGGCCGGATCCGGGTGGCCCGGCGGCGGGTGGGGTTGTGGTTCGGGGCGGGGTGCGGGCCCCGCCCCGGTCGGGTCAGGCGTGGGTGGTGCGGCCCAGGTGGATGGCGGCCGCGTTCGGCGTGCCGCTGTAGGTGCGGCCGCCGGTGGTGACCGTGATCGCGCGGGGCCGGACCCGGTCGGGGGTGTCGTAGCGGGCGAGCAGCGGGGCGGTGATGGTGTGTACGGCCGTCTTGGAGGGGCCGCCGCCCCAGGTCACGGTGATGTCTCCCCGCTTGCGGTCCTGGCCGCAGCGTACGGAGAACTTCACGCCGGGGAAGGCGGCACGCAGCTGGCGGCGCAGGTAGGCGGCGGTGGCCTTGGTGGAAACCCGCATGTCGGCCTGGTTGAGCTCCTCCTCGCCGATGACCGGCGTGACGGAGGTGTGGCGCACGTGGTAGGGGCCGGTGGTCCGACCTTCGAGGGTGCGCAGCTCGTAGCGGGGGGCGGGGATTCCGCGCCGGACATCGCGGGTGCACCAGCGGCAGCTGCAGGGGTGGACGGTCCATTCGCCGTGCGCGGCGTCGACGCTGCCGTGGTAGGTGACGCGGGCCCCGGGGGTCAGGCGCAGTGCGCGGTACTCGGGGGTGTGCAGGTCGCTGGTGCTGAAGACGGTGTCCGTGCTGCTCATGGCGGGCCCTCCCTGGTGACGTTCGTGGCGGCGGCCAGCGGGGCTTGCCTCCCCGCACCGCTTGATAGGTAAGTTAGTCAACTGATGCGCAAGTGTCAAATCCGCTGGACCTCAACTCCTGTCCGGATCCGGCATGTTGACGGTCAACACCCCGGGCCCGGTGCACAGTCGGTCCGCAGGCATGGCCACCGGTACGGTGAAGTGGTTCAACTCCGAGAAGGGCTACGGGTTCATCTCCCAGGACGACGGAGGCCCCGACGTCTTCGCCCACTACTCGAACATCTCCGGCAGCGGCTACCGGGAGCTCATCGAGGGTGAGCCGGTGACGTTCACCGTCGGCCAGAGCGCAAAGGGCCCGCAGGCGGAGAACATCGCCCGGGGCTGACCCAAGAGGCGTAGGGCGGGGCCGTCACGTCGGTGACGGCCCCGCCCTGTTGTTGCCGCATCGGAACGGCCGAACGCAGCTCCCGCACCTCGGCCGCCCCACGCCCCACGCCCCCGTGGGGCGGTCCTCGCCCTGCCGCCGGGGTCAGTTGCTGGGGTGTAGCACGACGGCCGGCACGGCGCCCTCGGGTGCGCGGTCTTCCTCGTCGTCCGGCTCGGCGTCGTACATCCGGCCGTAGTTGCCGCCGCCGGAGGTGTCCGGCGCGTACAGGCCCGTGCTGACGTACAGCGCCGCCGGCGACCAGCGGGACTCGTCAGGGTGGTCGGCCGGGGAGATCACCACAAGTGCGTCATCCGGCATCTCGCAGAGGGCTGCCAGCTGGCGGCGCAGGTCGCCGAGGCGGAAGCCGATGAGCTCCCTCGGGCGGGGCTCGACCCAGTTGGGCGCGACGCGGGCCTGGTGCACGGTGTAGCCGCGGTCCGCATACGCGGCGGCCTCGGCGTCGGTGATGGGTTCCAGTATCCGGGAGGCCGAGGGGCGGCCATGCTCGCGCTGCCAGGCTCCTGCCCGCCAGTGGCCGGCGGCTATGCCGAGAGCGGGCTGGTGCAGGTGGATGACACCGTCGAGTCGCAGGCAATCCAGGCTGGCGAGGCCGTCGACTTCGAGGGCGCGGCAGTCGACTTCGACGTAGTTGTCGGTATGCATCAGGGGGATCTCCGTTCGTCCGGGTGTCCGGGGCCAGGCCGGGCGGAACTCCGCACATACAGGGCCGGGAGGGTGCCAGCTGGGCACAAGCGGGCGGGGCTCCCGGTTCGGACGGCTTCGTAATGGCCAGTGCGGGGCTTGTGGGGGCGTGTGGGGCCCGGCCTCGAAGGCCGGGCGGGCTGGGTCAAGAAAGGCGGGTGCGGCGGTATTCCTGCATGCGGCCTGCCCACCAGGACCGAGGGGTGGCGCCGCGGGCGATGTCGTTCTTGACGGAGGCCGGAATGTTGCAGCGCCCGGGGCGTGCCGTACGCCAGGCGACGATGTCGGCCTCCAGCAGGGCTGCGTCATCGGGGTGCTTGGCGGTGAACTCAGCCCACACGGCTGCCTGGCGGGCTTCGATGGCGGCAACTCGAAGGAGGCGGGCGGCTTCGGCGGCGGTGAGGGTCCAGCCAGTGACCTTTTTGCAGCAGCCGCGGCCGACGGTCATCGTCTGGCCGGTGACTCGGTTCTCGACGTCGTAGAGGTTCTTGAGGGAGCGGGGGCAGTGGTCGCACTTTTGACCGGCCTGGCTGCTGCGGATGCCGATGAGGTTCCAGTCGGTGGTGCCGATCTTGGCTGCGATGGTGGTCATGCGCTTCTCCTTCGGCGAGGGCTTCGTGGTGGCCGGTTTGGGGCTTGCCTCCTCCAGTAATGAGTAATTTAGTCATGTTGAGCATTGGCGTCAAGTACCTTATGTGCTGCGGCGTCCGTTGCGTGTGCGATCTGGCCGGCGCTGCGCCATCGCCCGCACCCCGCCAGCCCGATGCGCCCGGCCTCGTCGAGTACGCGCACCGCACCACCGCCGTGGTGTCCCCATGCTGACCTGAGGACCGCTTCGGCGCGCCTGTCGGGCCGGCGTAGCGATCCGTGCAGCGCTGCTTCTTCCGGCACCCCAGGCCGCCGACTGCAGCACCCTGAGCGGATCACCGGCAGGGCGTCGCGGGGGCGCTTGCCGACCGCCTACGGGCGGCTGCTGTGCTCGCGCTGCCAGCCCTGCGCGCCGGTGCCCGGAATCACGCGCCTGCTCGCATGCCGGGGCGAGTGCAGCTGGGTGGCGTGCCGCATGCATGTACCGGCCGGGGGAGCTCCGACCGGGTACAAGCGGGCGCGGACGGCAGCGGACGGCGCTGGCTTAGATCAGGCCGAGGGTCGGCACCAGGATGCTAGGCGCCAGGTCGATGACACCGTCGGCGTACCGCTCGCGCATCATCGGGTCGGCCTGCACGTGGCGGGCGTCGACCCGTACCCGCATCCGGGTGCGCAGCGGCAGCTGCGGCTCAAGGTCGGGATCGAGCACCGTGGCACGCCAGTTTTGAGAGGCGACGACGCGGTCACCGGGCTGTACCTGCTCGATCAACGCCCTGCGCAGGCGCGGCCCGGCCGCCAGGTAGGGCGACAGGCTCTCGCGCAGCGCGCCGAACCTCTCGTTTTCCGCCTCGCTCGGCGAGCCTCGCACGAGGGTCACCTCAAGGCGGGTGAATTCGCTGAGCCTGTCGCTGAAGTCGGGGACCGCCGCGGGTGATGTGCCGGTGGCCAGCAGGTCCACGGGCTCGTTCCAGATCGGGCGGTTGTAGATGTCCGCGTCGTCGGCGGTGAGAACGGCGACGTGTACGCCTTCGACGTCGTAGACCTGGCGCACCGTGCCCGTCCGGCCACGGGGTCCGGTTGCGGTCTTTCCGAGCCATGGCGAGGTGCGGACCATTTCGACGTGCGGGATGAGTTCAGAATCGGTGTTCACTGGCGTGACTCCTGGGGTTCGTGGTAACTGCCGGTCCCGGTGGCATGACGTCGTATGCCGGGCGCGTCAGTGGGCGTCGCGGTCGACGCGGCGGCGCTGCGAACGCGGGGCTTCGCCGCCAGTGCGCAGCGCGTGGCGTACAGCGGCCCGGTCGCGCTTGTGTGCGGCCTTCTGGTGTCCGGTGCGGCCGCCCTCGCCTGCGAAGCGGCCGCGGTGGCCGGCGCGCCGGTCGGTGGCCTGGACGCGGTCGGGACGGTGGTGCCAGGTACGCGCCATGGTTCGACTCCCGGTGCTTCGTGGTGGTCAGTGCGGGGCTTGTGGGGGCTCGTGGGTGAACCCCCGTGGCCGGGCCGCTGTGCAGCCCGGCCACGGTTGTCAGCTGCGCTCGGCGCGGCTGCGGACGGCCAGCAGCCGCAGCTGTACCCAGTCGCAGCCCACCGAGACGCGCATCGAGTTGTCCGGCTGCAGCTGGAAGTCGCCGAGCGGGGTGTGCGGGCCCGCGGCGGCGCGGAACGCCTCGAACGCACGGAAGGGGTCGCAGAACACGCCCTTCAGGCAGCCGCCCATGTACTCCTCACCCTCCTCCAGTACCCACACGGCGGACACCGGGCCGGTGACGCGATAGGGCTTGAGGGACAGCGAGTCGCCCCCCGCCTTCAGTCGTACCGAGCCCTCCGGCTCTTGGCGCACACCCTCGACGTGCTCGTACAGCCCCCGCACCTCGGTGATGAACTCACGGAGCCCGAGGGCGAACTCGTCGAAGGCGCCGAGGATGCGACCACCCTCCATGTACTCGGCGCGCTCCAGGAGCCATACAACCGGCCCCTTGGTGACGGCGGAGGGCTGCTGGGTCTGCGTCGCGATCATGCTTCTCCTTCGGTAGGGGATTCGTGGGGCCGGCCCGAGGCTTGCCTCCCCGCACCGTCTAGTAGGTAATTTAGTCAATATTGGATCATGCGTCAAGTTGGTGCCGCCATCCACTCGACCCCCACGCATTCCGCATGCGCACTGACTGCCGCGCACTGCCGCACGGCCGAAATCGACGCGGATGCCTACCCGTCCCGCCGCCCGCGGATTAATCAGGGTGAGCCGATGAGGTCGAGGGGGGGTTCGCCCGGAACGCGGCGACTTGACGTCATGGCGATAGTTGGCTAGATTACCTATCAGGCGTTGCGAGAAGGTAAGCCCCGCACCGGCCACCCGCAAAGCGCACACCTACGCGACGAGAAGAACTGAACACCGCGCCTGTGAAAGGGCCCAAGAACACGGGTCCCTTCACAAGTCCGTGCCGATGCCGAGGGGTGCTTCGACAGCACCCGCAGACCCGGAGGAACTTGATGAGCAAGGAGCTCGCCGCCGCCATCGAGCGGGACGACCTGCTGGAGGGTGCGGGGATGCATCCGGACGACCGCAAGACGTGCTGGACCCACCAGACCTGGGCGGCCGATTGCGAGGACCGGCACATGCGGCCCACAGCAGGCCGGCTCCTCGCGGAGGCCCTGGAGCTTGAGCGCATCCGCGCCGCACGCTGAGCAGCGCATCCACCTCCTGGCGGAGCAGCGTCAGCCGGTCCGCCGCTGCTCCGCGTTGCCCGCGGAAGCCCTGTTGATACGGCACTCGTGAACGCTGCTGGGCTGGGGCCGGCTGTCCTGCCCATGCCCGAGCACTGAGCCCGGGTCGCGACCGACACGGCACGCGCGCTCCTCGAAGCTGGCGACACAGCCAGCGCCTTCACCCATTCACTCAGCCCTGTCTCCTCGAGCTCGCCGCGGCTGTAGCGGTCCTGTAGGCGTCGTCACTTTCCGGTGGCGCGCTGGCAGGCGGGGCAGGTGACGGGGTTGTCGTCGGCCAGGAACTCGCCGTCCTCGGCGATCCTGTTGCATGCCGTGACGCGGTCGGCGAATCCAGACGCGTACCCGGCGGCGTGGGTGTGTCGGCCACGCGGGAGGCGTACTCGCTCGGGCCACTTCGTGCTCATAGTCGGTGTCCTCTCTGCGGGGTGCCGCAGTTGCGGGACCAGTCATTGCGGTTCATGACGCGGCCCACCTGCGGGGGAGGGGGCCGGGGTGCGGTGCGCAGGGCCCTGTTGCCGGTTTGTGGTGCTATCAGGAGCACATGGCGTAGGCGTCGTCATAGGCATCGGGCTGGTGGGGGTGCTCGCCACCATGGCCGAGTACGTAGGCGCGCAGTATCTCGGCGGGGACATGGGGGTACCAGCGGACGTCGTCGTCTTCGTAGTGCGCCTCGCGCAGTTCCCAGCGGATGTCGGCGGTGGCGCTGGGCTCGGGTGCGGGCCAGTCGGCGGGAGCGTGGCGGGGGCCGTCGAGGAAGTCGGGGCCGAAGTCGATGCCGACGCACAGGGTGGTGTAGGGGCCGGGGTAGTCGGCGGGTACGTCGAAGAAGCTGTCGCGGTTCCAGCGGTAGAGGCGCTCCGGTGCCGGGGTGGGGGTGCAGGTGGTCTCGGGTCCGGCGGCCACGATGATCCACTGGTCGTCGGCGAGGAGGATGCGGTGGGGGACGCCGCGGGTGCCGTGTGTGATGGCGGCGTCAGTGAGCGTGGTGATCACAAGTCCTCCGGTTTGCGCGGTCGCTCGCGTGGTGGGTGGTGGGCCCCTCGACCATTAGCAGGTAATTTAGCCAGATCGTGAGAGCATGTCAAGTCATGACGGCCGGGCGCTGGACGGCTGCCGCGATCTAGATGGAGGATGCGCGACGTAGTACGGCCGCTTCTGGCTCATCCCGATTGGTGTCGGGCACCGGCGCGCTTGCGGTCACAGAGTTCTCCTGCGCTGCCACGCCAACCCCGCCGGCTACCTTCCGCTCGCAGCAAGGGCTACCAGCCCCTGCTGCCCTCCCGGCGGGGACGGGGGATGCAACCTGCTGCTTCGAACCCTGCGATCCGCTGCTATTCGTGAGTGCTACACGTGCTGCTGAGTGCGACTGTTACCTTCGGCAGCGCCGTGCCGCCGGCTGTCGCACCGTGCCGCCGCGCTGACGTGCTGCTCCCCATCACGCATGGTGTCCCCACTCGGTAGCCTGCTGACGGTGATGGCCTCCGAAACGCACCGTCACGCCCCCAGCGTTGTGTCTCTCGGGGCGGTCGGGGCACTCGACGGCGGGCAGGACCCGCCGGCTTCCTGCGGCCGCTCGCTCCGGTGCAACGCGGGGCGTTGGCTTTGCAACGCAGATGCGCAACACCGAGAGGCGTTGCGGGGCTGACCTGCGCAAACACTAGCCGAGGACTGTCTGCCGGAGCGTGTTGCAGTACGCGACCGACGAAACGTGAGCTCTGTCTGCCGGACGGCATTCGCCCCAAGGAGATGTAGCCACGTACGTGGACCGATATCCCGCTCTGCACCTGGTTCCCGCACGGCACGAGTCGACGTGGCGGCCAACTACACGTGCGTAAGCCGCCGCGGCTCACTTCGGTTCGCTTGCGCCACGAGCCGAGGTGTGCGGCGGCCTCTGGCAGTGGATCGACAAACTGCTGCCTTCGGGCATGGTGCAAAGTCGCTGCCCTGTGGTGCTGCTGCTTCGGTGTGGCCAGACCATGCGGGCGCGCTGCTGCTCACGCCGCTGCACCGTAGGAGCGCCCACGCTGCCTGAAGGCGCGAGATTCGTGCTGCTACCGCATCCCAGCACCGTCCATTGCCCTTGGCTGTGCCGTCGTACCCCAACTGGTCTCTTCACGCCGACAGAGCCAGACGTGGGCCCGCCGGTCGCGATCCCCTCCCTTTCGAGCTCCTGCCGGCCTTCGACAGGTCCAGTACGGACAATCCGCTTGTGGCAGGGCACGGTGTGCGTCCGTGATCACTAGGTGCCCAAGCAAAACGACTCCAGGCGCCGATCAGATCGGTTGAGAAGCGCGAGCAGCGGTCAGCCTCATCCACCGACTTCGCCTGCGGCTGCGGGGGCTCCAGTCAGAGTGTGGTGATCTCGGGAGTTATTCGCCGTTCGCAGCGGGACCACGGCGCTGCGCTGTCCTTTGGCAACGAACCTGGACCGATTGCCACCGAAGATGGACCAACGCCGTTTCTTGACGGCGAAGATGGACCGCCGCAGGTCAGGAGCGCAGAGCCCACCCGCAGTAGGGTCGGCCCAAGTACGGCGTCCTCTGCGAGCAAGCCAGCCCGGATATGCCCGCCGTTCGTCTGCCAGTCCACTCCACAGCTGACTCCATCGCGCTGACTTGCGGCGGTCCATCTTCGATGACACAAACAGCCGTCAGTCCAACTTCGATGGCAACCGGTCCGCCTTCGCTGTCACAGGTCATGCGCGGAGCCGCTGCAACGCGGCCAGCCTGTGAGTGCAACGCAGGATGCAACGCAGAGGTGCAACACGACTGTGTTGCACCTCTGACCTGCGCAAAGATTGCTGATCGGGAACCGTCAGGAGTGTGGCACGTCGAAGGAGGTCTGGCAGCGCGGCAGCGGCACGAGGTGGGAGGTGCCTGGAGTCCAGGGGCCTCGGCCTGCCGAGGGGTAGGTGTCGGGGGCGCCAGTCACTGCGTGCCCTGGAACGTCCACCAGCCGTCGTATCCCGGCGGAAGGCACGGGTAGTTGTCGAGCATCGGCCGCAGGATCGCGAGGTGCTTTTCCATCTTTTGGGGCTCCTGGGCTCCCCAGTAGCGCTTGCCGTCCCAGCGGCCGTGGCACTCGCCGCCGTGGCGGCCGTCCAGGTCGGTGGTCAGGATGTCGTGCGGGTCGTCGAGGTTGACAGGCTTCCGCAGGTAGTGGCGAATCAGCATGAGAGAGCCGATGCACGCCTTGGTTACGCCCTTTTCCCGGCGGTACCAAACGGCGTTGGCCTGCCCGCTGAGGTTGTAGTAGGGGTGGATGCCGCCGTGTTCGCGCAGCTCAGCGGTCACGGTGGACAGGTCGATCGCGAACGGCCTGCGCGAGATCAGAAAGCGGGATTCCTGGATCATGCGGCTCCTTCGGGTTCGGGGGTGGCGGGGAAGCGGCGGGGGTCGGCCCAAGGGCCAGCGCCGTTGTCAGGCCGTGGGGGATGGGGAGATGCGTTGGACGTGAGCGAAGGTCACGGTCTCGGCGGCATCGAGGTCGAAGCCGCGTTCCCCGGAGTGATGGACAAACTGGTATGTGCCCGGCGGCACGTCCACGACGGTGTCGCTCCAGCCGAGGTTGGCGGGGTCGCCTCCCCGGGACTTCCAAGCCTGGAAGTCGGCGATGGAGTAGGCCCACAGGTCGGTGCAGATACCTGCCAGGCGGGTGCTCTCGGGGAGCGACGGGTTGTCTTCATCGTCGGCGCGTGGGCTGGCGATGATGTAGCTGTCCGGACCCGTGCGGTACAGGCCGAGGCCGCAGTTGCTGGCTGGGCCGAATGCGCAACCGATGGCTGCCATGGCCTTGACTGCCTGAGCCTTGCCGAGCGCGGACTCGTAGCTGGCCATGGTGTCGTCGTCCCAGTTGTAGACGGGGCGCAGGTCGTCGGTGACAAGGAGCTTTCCGGACGGTACGTCGATGGTGATCTCGGTGGTGATGCCGTCCGGGTGGGGGCAGGGGTCTTTCACCTCGGCGACATCTCCAGCGACCCTGGTGCTCGGGTGGATGCCACAACTGCGGCAAATGGGCGTGGAGCCAGCGATAAACAGTTCTCCGTTGAGTCGGGCCGCCTCTACTTCAGCGTTGTCGGGGAGCCAGTGTCCGTTTTTGGCCTTCAAGGGCAAGTGCAGCATCTCGATGTCCATGAGGTCTGGGCTTCCTTTCGTGGTGGTTGGTCCGGCGGGTCCGTCCCGCAATCTCTGGTGGGTAATTTAGTCAACCAGTCCTGAACTGTCAAATTGGCTTCGTGCAAGGAAGTTGACGCCAGGCGCGGGGCGTTGTTCGGCTGCCTGCGGCCCCGGGCTCCAAGGTGCCGTGTCGTCCTGCGTCGCGGCTGCCTCTGCTGGGCGGGGAAGCCCACGGAGCCGTGCCTGCCGGGTGCCCCGGTCGCGGCGGGTCTGAAGTCCGCGGCCGTGGCCCTGCTGTACTTGGTGGACGTCCTTCCCGCTCCCGGCCCGCCCGCTGCGCCTGCCGACGAGCCCGTTACCGACGAGCCCGATACCGGCTCGGACGGTGCCGTGCCTGCCGCAGTCCCCGGCGGCGCGGGCAGTCGCTTGGTGTCCCTGACCATCGTCTCGCCCCGCGGCGGCGTGTACCACCGTTGGTGGGCAGGCGCCGGCCGAGCTGTTCAGCGGTGTTCGCTGGTGTTCGTCTGTGTTCAGCGCGGTGCTGTGGCTGGCCCGCCGGGGAACGCCGTGTCGGCTCCTGGTTCCTGCCTTGCTGGTCGCCGTGTTGGGTGTGCTGCTCTTCGCTGCGTGCCGGCTCCGCCGCTTTTGCCCGCGGTCGTCTGCCGGAGTGCCGGTCGGGTGGTTTTGTGTCGAGCGTGTTCGTCGGGTGCTGCCCGGCAGATTCGCTGCGCCCCGATCCGATTGCCTTGTTCTGGGCTGGTGTTGCCTGTCCGGCCCGTGCTCTGCCTTCCTCGCCCTGTTGTGTCGGGCGCCGTCAGTGCAGTTGACACCGCTCCAGTCTATCGGCTAAATTACCTACCTGTGGTGCGGGGGTGAAGATCTCCGGGCCGGCCCTTTTTTGACTTTCTGCGAGGTGTGCGTCATGGAGAAGCTGCCGTTTGGGATCACGATTCACCGGGTCTTCGAGGATGGGGTGGTGGAGGATCTGGCCTGTCCGAAGGGGCATGAGATGAGGCTGGCGGTGGGTTTCGTCGAGCGGGTGATCGCGAAGGGGCATTGGGTCGTGATTGTTCCGGAGGGGTGGTCCGGCGTCGTTGCGGAGGTTTCCTTTCCGATCGGCTCGGGGTTGTTGTCGGAGATCGTGTTCAAGGCACTGAGCGCGGGGCAGGGCGCGGTGGTTTTGCCCGAGGATGTTGAGCGGGGGAAGGTCCTGCCGGTCCTGCGGTCCCTTTCCGGCGATCGGTCATAACGAACGGGCGAGCGGGCTGCGGACGTGCTCGTTCGTGGCCCCGCTGTCGCCTCGGCGGGCCGCGCGATTGGACCCGGCTGCCTGGACGCGGGACGTGCCCGCGGTCCTGGCCGCGCTGGAGGGATCGGAGCTCGGCGCGTTCTACCTCGCCGCGGCCGCCACCGCCGCGCGCCACCCCGGACGGCACCGCGGCCTCCCTTCTGGCGTATCTGCGCGGTCTCGCCGCTCCGCCCCGGCGCCTTCCGTCGGCCGGTGAGGCAGGAGGCGGAGAAGGAGGCGGCGATTGCTCAGGAGGGAGCTGGCCGTCTGCCTGGCCACGAGGTGGCGGGCCTGTTTGCGGGGGGTGGTGCGCACCGTCCACCCGCCCGGCGCCGGCGGCCGGCCGTTCGGCTGGGTCCGTGCCGTTCGGCTCGGTCTGGCGGGTCTGGTGCGCCGCGACCTCGAGGCGGCGGCCGCGGCGGCCCGGCATGTGGTCTTCGGCATTGACTTGGATGAGGTCTGCGTCGGCGACGCGGCGGCTTTCTGCGGCCGGCGTCTGGCCCGGGGTGTCCTCGGCTTGGCCGCGGCGGATGCCGCGACCGGCGTGCGCCTGGCTGAACGCGCCCGCGCGTGAGTTCGGGGCGAGCGGCCCCACGGAGCGCCATGCTGACGCTTTACATTTGACACAGAGGCGCTTTTGCGAGTAAATTATTTCTCATCGGCCGAGGGGCCCTGGATAGGCAACGGCCACCCTTCATCGCAGGAGGCACAGATGACCCGCTACGTACTTCGCTCCGGCGAAGCCACCCACGGCCGAGTGATCCACAAGAGCCACGCGTGGCACCGGCAGGACGTCGTCTGCGGTGGCGCCGTCCTCCTCAACATCCGGCTCACCAAAGAGGAGGTGACCCGCCGCCTCGAAAGGGGTTCGATCCTGTGCCCTCGCTGCTTCCCCGCGTGACAGCCACCCGGCCAGCGCAGCGACCGGGAGCAAGACGCAGCGACCCGCCCGGCCATCTATCGACGTCGCCCCGCTTGGGCGGCAGCCCATCCGTGCCTGTCCGCCGTCCGGTCGCGCTGCACCACCGACAGCGGCACCTCGGTGGTCTACGACAGTGACCTTGGCCGCAGCTGATCTACGGGTGCACCCGGCCCCGAGCACGCGCCCCAGGGAGCGCCACCGTGCCTGTGCGGCCTACGGCAGGTAGCGGCCGCACCGGGGCCGCGCCCCGGCAACCAAGACGCGACTTCGTGCTCATCAGACTTCCGACGAAGGGATCCGGCCCCGTGCCCACCCCCTATGACCCGTCCTCCATGGACGTCTACACCGCGCTCGACGAGGGCGCCGAGCCGATGGGGGTCACCGCGATCGCCCGTTCCATCTGCGGACGCCTCGGCATCAACTGCTCCCCGCGAGCAGGTGAGTCGTCCCAGGCTGCACTGCGCCGGGCTATCAGGGTCCATGAGATCCGTTCCCTGCTGGCGCGCGGGATGCTCGGCCGCGACGTCGTGGCCCGCTACGCCGACGAGTGGCGGCCTTCATGTACCAAGCGGCGGGATCAGAAGCTGTGGACCAGCGCCGGCAACGCCCGGCGCTGGGACGGCTGATCTCCATGCCCATCCAAGGGGCTCCCGTCTCCATGGAGCGGCCGGAGAGGGAAGTGTCCAACATCGGGGACCTGTTCGCGCACGACCTCGCACTCGCCTGCGTCGGCAAGCCGTTGGAATGAGCCGCCGGCAGCCGGGCGCCCAGGAGGCACTGCTGCTTCCTGGGCGCTCGTCCGTGTTCGGCGGGCGTTCGCAGATGACCGGCGGTGTTCGCCGTTGTTCGGCCCGGTGTCGCCGGCCTCGCCGCCGACCTCGCCGGGCTCCGCTGTGCCCGCTGTGCCGCCTGCCCCCGGCCCGTCGCCCGGAACAAGAAGACCGGCGTCCCCTACGTCACGAAGGAGCCCTCTGTGAGCAGCCAACCCGACCTCCCCCCGTTTCTCGCCGACATGGTCGCCGGATCGAAGAAGCTGTCATCCGATCTCACCCTGACTGGGCGCGACCTGCTCGAAGCCCGCGCCAAGGACGCCGCTCGTGAAGCCGCACAGGCTCTGGTCGGTAACCTCCTTCCCGCAGACGCCACTGCGGAGGCCGTCACTCAAATCGCCGACGCCATCGCACGCCCCCTCGTGCAATGGCTGCGGCAGTACGACCAGGCCAACGATTATCTGGCTGATGTCCGTGACGACTTCGGTAAGCGCGTTGGCATCGCGGAGCGCAAGCTGGAGTGCATTCAGAAGTGGTCCGACACCTGGGACCTGTCGGCGGGCTCGGAGGAAGAGCTGCGCAGCATCTTCGCCTCACCAGACGGCCGGGTCTGATCGCAGGAACGACGAAGGCCACCGCCCGGTGGGTGTGCCACCTCGCCACCTCGCCACCAACTCACAGAAGGAGCACCACACGCCGCCGTGCGGACGTTTTGGCCCGGCCCGCGACCCCGCGGCGGCGAGCAGCTCGTCGACGGACACGCCCCGGCCCGAGTTCCGGCCGGTGGGTCTGCTGTTGCTATCCGGCCCGGCCTGCCGGGGTTGCGCTTCAATCGTCGGCGACGCTTAAGATTTGACTTCGGGGCTCCTTGTGGGTAATTTAGTCATTGCTGCGGCGGTGTTTTCCGCGGCCCGCGTCTTCTGCTCGAAGCAGCCTCTTGATGGCCCCACGACTAGGAGAACCACCATGGTCATGTTCACTGGCACTGCCGAACAGTTCAATGAGCGTCGCGCGCAGGCCCTCGAACTCGCCGAGCAGGTGGCCGCGTTGCTGGACCGGATCGATGCCCTGGGTGTGGGTGCGGCCACTGGCCAGTTGCTCACCCCCGGTGGCACCATCCGTCGCGCGCCCGGGCGGCCTGCCAAGGGATGGACGGTGTCCTGAGCCGGGATGACCAGGGCGAGGCCAAGGCACGGCAGCGATGAGTCGCGGCGTGCGGGGCGCGCCCTCCAGAACTGTCGTCCCCGTTGAGCGCCGCTCCGCTCCGCTCCGCTCCGGTTCGGCCCGGGGCGGGGTGGGGTGGGGTGGGGCCGCCGCTGCGCTGCTGCTGTCGCGCTGTCTCCAGTGCCGCCGCCCGGCCCCGGCTGCCCGGCTTCCCCGCCCGCTTCCGCGGTCCCTACCGCGGCCGACGTCCCGCCCTGCCGGACCCTCAGCCGGCCCGTGAAGAATGCCGTGCCCTTTTGGAGGCTTTGATGTCCCGTACCGATCACCATCGGCGCGTCCGTCCGCTGCGCGCGGGCAACCCTGCCCGGCTGATGGTCGACGACCAGGCCGCCGTCGGTAAGGGCGTCCTGCGGTCCGCTGGCCGCGACGAGCACGGGTTTCCCGAGTACAGCCGGGGTGTGACCGTCTGGGCCAAGCCGGGCCTCCGTAAGGCGTTCCAGAGCGCCGCTCACCGCCGTGACCGGCGGGCCGTCCGGGAGGCGCTCGCCACCACCGCCTACCAGCGGGATCCGGCCCGCCGCCAGGCCATCCGCATGGAGCGCGCGCTGATTCCCGCCGCGCGCCGCAGCGTGAACGGGGACATGACCTGATGCCCGAGCCCACGCACTTCGAGCGGCCGCCGGCGGCAACTCAGCCGGAAGCCGGGCCGATCGGGAGCCACTGATGATCACTACCGACAGCGACGCCGTGCTCGGCGGCGCACGAGAGACGCTGAGGAGCGCGAGTTGAGCCAGAGCATGGGCCAGTCGGGCAGCGCCGGGACGTACGAGAGCGATCTCGCGGCTGCCAAGCGGGCGGGCACCGCCTGGGGCTGCATTTGCGGGGAGGACAACCCGCCGTCGTACGACGCCTGTCACTTCTGCCAGCGCCCGTCGTGGACGTGCGCGGCCTGCGGGACCGTTAGCACCTGGGGCCGCGGCGAGTGCGGCGAGTGCGGCAACACCATGCCCGCCGAGCTTCTCGGGGACCGCGACAAGGGCTTCGAGATGACCCACGAGGAGTGGGTCACGATGCAGGTCGGGCCCCGCGTCGTCGGCGGCCTTTACGACCACGGCCATATCGCCGGTGCGTACGTGGTTCTCGCCGTCGACCGCGGTCCCCGCACGAGCTGGCCGACCTGGCAGATCACGGTCCGCTACGACCGGGACGGGCAGGACACCACGCACTGCACCGGCTGGAACCCCGCCTGGGACCGTGTCCTCTTCCGCCCCGCCAGCTCCGCGGGTGAGCAGGCATGACGGTTACGAATTCGCCGCGAGGAGCCCCTGTGACGATCCAGGCTGTGACGACCGCCCCCGAACCGCTCCCGGAGCAGTTGAGCGCCCGCACCGAGGGGCCGGACCGGCGCATCCCGGAGGCTCCAGCCCTCGATACCCCGGTCGAGGCAAAGGTGCAGATGCCGGAGACCGTGCCGGAGGGCACCCCGGACAATGCGCGCCGGTTGATCGGCACGCACGGCTCCGGGCGCGCGTACGTGACCGGGGACGGCACCCGGATGCGGATCGAGTCGGCGGACGGCCGCATGGCGTACACGCTGCCCACAGTGCCGGACGACGCGCACCAGGGGACAAGGGATGGTTTCGCGGCGCTGGCGCGGGAGTTGGCCGGGGAAGTGGCCAAGCGCGGTGCAGGTACGCCGGAGTGGAGCGAGCGACTGCTGGACATGTGGCCGGGCGAGCCGCAGGAATTCAAAGAATTCCGACCGGTCGGATACGCCCCGGGCGTGATGCTGGCCTGGACCGTGGCCGGGGTCGCGTACACCGGCCAGGTGTGGGCGAACCGAGTGCGGTCCGGGAACTGGAACGGCAGCCGGGGCGAAACCTCGGCGGTCGTGGTGGCCACGGTCGACGGTCGTCGGGCACGGCGTGACGAGGCGGTGTGCCTGCCGCTCGTCCACGGCCGAAAGCACGCGCATGCGTTCGTGGCCACCGCGCGCGGGAACGCCGATGTCGAGGTGATCGCCCCATGGTGCGCGTCCGACGGCCTGTTCGATGTGGTGACCACGGCCGGCGACCCGGTCGAGGGATGGGAGTCGGAGGGCGGCTACGTGCGGGTTGTCGAGCCTGCCGATCTCCCGGCGGTGCACGACGTCCTCGCCGAGCTCGCCCCGACGTCGACGGCCGTGGACGCCGACACTCCGGCGGAGGTTCCGGCCGGTAAGCACTGCCCCCGCTGCGACCGGAACGCGCTCTACGGCATCGAGTGCGCGTACTGCGGCCACATCATCATCACGGCCCTGGTGATGAAGCCGTGCCACCCGCCGGCCTGGTCGGAGGGGTGCTGCCCGGTGTGCTTCACCACCGATCCGGAGGTGTGGGAGGTCCACGGCCGGTTGCTGTGCACGGTGTGCGCGCAGGGCCGTAGCCGGTGGGGTGACCGGGTGAAGGCTGCACCGGGGTGGCGTGAGTGTGCGCGCCGTGTCGTGGCGTGGGCCGACAACCCGGGCGAGCCGTCGTACGCCACCGCGTATGCGGACGACGCCACCGGGGGACCGGCCGCACCGTTCGACGCGATGTGCCCCAGCTGAGCTGCGCGCACGCTCGCCCCTGACCGACAAGGAGTTCCCCGTGACCGATGAAGGAGAAGCCGAAGCGACCAAGCGGGACACGTCCCGCCGCTACCTGGTGCCGGTGGCCCGACTGGAGCTGCCCGGCGAGCCGGACCTGGTGCACCTGTCCTTGTGCCAGTGGTTGCCGCGGGTCGAGGAGTGGGCCACTGGCCTGGCTTTGTGCGGTCGCTCTGCAGAGCAGGGCGCCTTGCCCGAGGACATGGCCGTGACGTGCCCGGAGTGCGAGGCATACCGGCCGAAGTACCAAGCCGTACTGGACCGCGAGCTCGCGTAGTTGGACAGGACGCGGTGGACATCGAGTACGCCGGCTACCTGGCCCTCAAGGCCGTGCTGCAGCGCGCGCACGCCGACCAGGAGCGGGCACCGGCCAGCGCCGCCCGCCAGGAGGCGTTCGCCGATCTGGAGCTGGAGGAGACGATCAAGCGGGAGTGGGCCGCCCGCCTGCCCGACCACGACGTCGCGGGCCTGCTGTGCGAGCTGGTAGCGACCGTCCACGGCGCCGGCGGCGGGCTGTTCCGCTGGGCCCGCGCGGTCCGGTACGCGCTGGCGGGCCTGCTGCGCCGCGACGTCGAAGCGTCCTCCCCGACGGCCGGGCACCTGGTCTTCGACGTCGACCTGGACGAGGTCCGCCTCCGCGATCCGGTGTTGCCCTTCCTGGGCCCGCTCCTGGCCCGGGCGGTCCTCGACCTCGCAGCGACGGTCGCCGCGGCCGGTGTCCCCCTGGTCGAGCGGATGCGGGCGTGGCCGCGATCGACGCCGCGGATGCGCACCTGCACGACTGGCTGCTCGCCGCCCACCTGGCCGCGCACCCACCCGCCGCCGGCACCGACACCGCGGCCGCGGGCGCGGGGGAGTGGTGGGACCGGGCGGTCGAGGTCACCGTGCGGCTGCTGGCCGACCGCCCGCCGGCGGAAGGCGCCCGGCTGGCCGCCCTGGTGCTTGAGGACTGCCCACCCGAGCGGGCCGCCGACCTGGAACAGCGGGCGCGCGCGGCGCTCGGCCCGGTCCCCTCCGCAGCCGACATCGACAAGGCCCTGCCCGCCGGCGCCGACCAGGCCGACGGCGCGGCGGAGCCGCTCGCCTCCTGGCTGCGGGTGTGGGACTGGTCACCGGTCCTGCAGGCGCCGCTGCTGGCCGGCTTCGCCCCGCTGCTGGCCGCGCTGCGCCGCGTGAAGCCGGCCGGCCGGCCCGCCCGACCCGCGCGCCCCCGAGCACGCAGTGCCGGTTAAGTACACCGTCGCGCTGGAGGAGCAGGACCTCGCCCGGCTGGCCGCCGCGGCCGGCCCGCGCGCGGCGGCCGCCGCCTTGGCCGGCGCCGAGGATGCAGGCGCCGACGGCTACGCCACCGTGCTGCACCGCCTCGTGGAGGCCGACCCGGCTGCCTGGACCGCCGACGTCCCCGGGGTCCTCGCCACCCTGGCTCTGCCGGAGCTCGGCGCGTTCTACCTCGCCGCCACCGCCCTCGCCGCGCGCCACCCCGACACCTTCCCGACCGGCCCGGTCCCGGCGGCCCTCGCCGCCCTCACGCTGCGCCGCTCCCTGCCCGCCTCCGCCGCCGGCCAACAGCCTTCCACCGCAGTGGTGTTCGCCGACCAGGCCGTGTTCTGGGGCGCTGGCGGTCATGCCTGCGCCCGCCCGCCGCTGGGCTGCCCCGGCGTCTGCTCGTCGTGTGCCGCCCGGTGTCTTCCCGGTCAGTCCGGTCCCCGCCGCCCTCCATCGATGTGGCGCTTAAGATTTGACTTCAAGCCTTGATGTGAGTAGAGTTGTGTATGTCAACGGGGGCGATCGATCCCGTTGGCGCCTGACGGGAGGGATCGGCCGGTCTGTGCCGTCAGGCAGGCTCGCAGCTGTGGAGCTGGCCCGGGGGGTACCCGGGCTGGGGGTTCGACTCCCTCCGGGTCGCGAAGTGTTGGTGTGTGCCCCTCCAGAGGCGCAGTCCCCGTTGAGAGGGCACGCACCGGCACGTTGTTCGGGCCTGGCTGATTGATCCCCGGTCAGGTTGAAGGGGGGAGGACGCTCCCTCTGGGACGGTAGCTCAATGGTCAGAGCAGCCCTGCGGGGCTGGATACGGGTTCGAGTCCCGTCCGTTCACGACGTGCTAGCGGGAAGGTGATGCTTCCCGGAACCGGGCCTGCTGGCACGCTTCGCCTGCGGCTCCTGGGGAGGAGCCAACGGCGGACCTGCCTCGGGTAGGGGAAGGTGATGGGCAAGCCCTTCGCGGGCCCTACCTGATCCGGTCCCCGACCGAGGCAGGACATGCCCTCGTGGAGTAGTCCGGCTCATCTCACCCCGTTCTCAGCGGGGAGACCGCGAGTTCGAATCCGCCGAGGGTACGCATTACCGCGCAACGCGCGTGCTGGCTCCTGTCGTTCAACGGAGAGGACACCGGACTACGGATCCGGAGATCGAGGTTCGAATCCTCGTAGGAGCACACCACGGCCCCGGGTACGCCCCGGGGCCGTTCGCATGCCTGCGCCCGGCACCGCCGAGAACCTGCCCACGCCTGCTGGCTGACGCGGACTTCCTAGGCGACCCGCGGCGGCCCACCCCGCCCTCGACGCCGGCGGCCGGCGCCGGCCGCGGCGCCCCGTCTGCTGGAGCTGATTGCCGCCCGCCCCGGCCCGTGTTGTTCGCAGATCTGGTCTGACTGAGCAGGGACGAAGTGCTGGAGCTGCACGAACACCTCCGCGGTATTGCCGCCCTGACAGCCAAGCTCAGGGGCGCTGGGTCTCCTGACCTCATGAAACGGTCCGGCAGCGCCCTCTTCCCTTGGCCGGGATGGCGCTGCCGGACCCCTCCTCCACCCATCGACCGGCGCGGCGCGGCCGCGCGGAAGGGGCTTCGGCATGCCTCCCACATGGAGAGGGGCGCTGCCCACGGTAGCGCCCCCATGCGATGTGACGCGTGGGATTCACTCGCACGGCACAGGGCCGCGGCGGAGGCGGCTCGACGAGGGTGTGCGCCGCCATGCCCGCGGCGGCCTGCTTGGTGTGCTGCTCCATGCCCGGCAACGCCGCGGTGACCGTGCGGTGTTGCTCCCCGCCCGGCTGCTGCCGTCTGAGAGCTCCGGTCCCAGGGCCTCCCGCCGGCCGCTCGGCCCGTGCCGTTGCCGACCTGCCGGCGATGTGGTCCGAGTGCCCCGCGCTCGCGGTGCGCGGTTGACGCCGGCCCGTGTTGACGCCGTTGGCTGGCCGGGTGTTGCGGGGGAGCGGGCAACACCCTGCTTCCGCCCTCTGGCTGGCGGGTGTTCGTCACCCCGGCCGCTGGGCGGGCCGGGCGGTGATACTGCGGTGAGGCGACCCCGACCGGTACGGAGGAACAGGTGGGTCAGGACGAGTTGCGGCATCCGGCGCTGACCGGCGCGCCCTGGCCGGTGATCGGCGTACGGGTACGCCGCGGAGACTGCGGCCCGCGGGCGGCGTCGTGGCGGCCGGCTCCGCGCACGGTGCTGGAGGATGTCCTGCTGCCCTGTACGTGGCCGGAGTTGGAGCGTCTCGCTGAGATCGCCACCGGCCGCAGCCGGGCCCGGGTGTACGTGCAGGACTTCGGCGCCGCCGAGCCGGAGCGGCGCCTGGTGCTGTGCCTGCGAGGCGCTGCCGGGGCCGTACGGGTCGAAGGCCCCCTGGCTCCCGTCGCCGAGCTCCTGGCAGCCCGGGCCCGCGCCGCTGTGCTGCGCGTCGCCGCGGTGCACCGCGAGGCCGGCCGCGTCGAGGATGCGCAGGTGTGGCGGGGGCGGGCCCGCGGGATCCTGAAGGACGGCCGGGCCGCTCGCCGCGGCCGGAGCGTGCGGGCCGCCTCGGCCGGACTGCCCACCCTCGGCCGGCACCCCTGAGCCGGCCGCCGTACGCTGCTGACCTGGTGGCGGCGGGACCAGCCCGGCCGCCGGGGAAGACACAGACGTCGCAGGGTCGAGCAGGGTCGGGGGCTGACCGGGTCATGCCGCGCCGGAGCCGGGCCACCTCGTGCGACTCCACCCGCAACGCCCCCGCCGCCACCCTGCCGCCCGTCAGTCGGCCCCGCCCGCGGCGTTGTCGAACCGCGAGGCGCAGAGTCCGCCCCGATGACAATTAAGATTTGACGTGAGGCGCGGTTGTGGGATATTCTTTTGAATGTCGGAAGGGGGCGATCGACCCCTTCCTTCGTCAGACGGTGGGGAGCGGCCGATTCGCTTCCGTCTGGCAGGTCCGTAGCTCAGCCCGGTAGAGCGTCTCCCGTGTGGGGGAAGGCAGGGGTTCAAATCCCCTCGGATCGCGATGTGTTGGTGTGCGCCCCTCCAGAGGCGACGTCCCCGTTGAGAGGGCGCGTACCAGCACACAGAGCGAACCTGCCCGGTTGATCCCCGGTGCGGGTTGAAGGAGGGAAAGCGCGCCCTCTGGGACTCGTGGTGTCAGCAGCACGCCCCCGTGTGGGGGAAGAGCGGGAGCAGTACCCGCAGAGTTCACGACGTGTCAGCGGGAAGGTGATGCTTCCCCCGGCGGATCCGGTCCGCTGGCACGCGTCGCCGAAGGCTCCCGGGGAGGAGCCGACGGCGGCCCCGCCCCGGCCGGGGAAGGTGACGAGCAAGCCCGTTCGCGGGCCCCATCTGATCCGGTCCCCGGCCGACGGCGGGAAACCACGCCCTTGTGGAGTAGTCCGGCTAATCTCGCCCCCTCTCAAGGGGGAGACCGCGGGTTCGAATCCCGCCGAGGGTACGCACCAACGCGCACCACACGCGCGCTCGCTTGGCACTCCGGCCTCGACAGCGCGAACGCGCCGCCTCGCAGGAACACTCAACTCACCGCTTCCCCACGAGTGGTGGCCCGGCCCCGTCGGGACGGATAGGCGACCCGCGCGGCCCCACACCGCGTACCGAGCAGATGCTCCGCGTAGACACCACACCAGAAGGGGGCGACGTGTGAAGACCATCCACGCCGCTGAGCTGCCAACGTGGGGCGCAGCCTGGCGGACGACACTCACCCTCGGCGAGGCCGCCGACCTCATCGGATTCGACTTGTACGGGGACGACGACCTCGGCGCCGAACTGACCCGGGCGAGAGTGCCGATCGACGAGATCGGCCTCCTTTACGCGCGGGAGGAGCTGGAAGCCAACGATGCCGAAGACCGGTTTACGCCCCTGGAAGCTGGGCTCGACGCCGGCGGGCACGAAGTGCCGCCGGTGGTGGTCCTGCCCGGTGAGGGCCTGCGCGACGGCGCACACCGGACCGCCCTTGCCGTAGAGCGGGGATGGACCCACGTAACCGCCTACGTTCCTGTCTCCCGCGTGAGTAATGGGGACGGGGGAGGTGGCCTGACGGCCAAGACATCGTTTCCGGCCCCGCCAGCGGTACCCGCCGGGCGGCCGACCGCCTCGTCATAGACAAGGAAGCAGCACATGCAGCAACCGACCGACCAGCCTTCCGTACTCGCCCAGTTCACGCCTTCGCTGCGTGTGGAGCGGTTCGACGAGGTGGTGCAGTACGACGACGCGATGACGGCGAAGCTGCCGCAGCGTACGTACGAGCGGCTATGGCAGGGGCAGTGCGGTCCGGACTTCACCGTCGAGGACGGCGAGACCGTCCGACCCGTCAGGCTGCGCGTCCGCTGGTTCCAGAACGGCGACGCCACGCCCCGATGGAACAGCATCGAGGTGACCGGCCATGTGGTCCTGCCCGACGAGGGCCTCGGTCGCCTGCCCGTCCGGGAGATCTGGACGCACCACCACGCCAGTCGGGGACAGGTCCCCGACTGGTTCCTCCAGTTTGTGAGCGCCAACCCCCCGGCACCGCGTACCACCACGGCCGGCTGACATACAGCGGGGACCGCTCGCGGCCGCACCGGGGCCGCCTACGCCTACGCGAGAGAGCGCCGGGATGAGGCCCGTCGCTCCGGCGACCCGGCGGTGCCCGCCACAGCGGCCCGCACGGCCACGACCCCGCTGCGCCGCACCGGCCGAACGGCCGAGGTCGCCGCCCGCCGGCGTCGCCGCCCGCCGGCGTCGCCGCCTTCGCCCGCCGACATCCTGCCTCCCGCACGTTTCCCTCACCCCTTGGAGGACCATGCCTCACGTTGGATGGCTGCTGGACACGCTCGCCGAATGGGACCCCGATGCCGACCCGCACGACGAGGGGCCGGAGTTCGACTGGCACGACATTGATGGTCTCCTCAGCATGGCCCACAACGCG
The DNA here is from genome assembly GCF_040253635.1 of Streptomyces sp. Edi2. Classification (NCBI taxonomy): domain Bacteria; kingdom Bacillati; phylum Actinomycetota; class Actinomycetes; order Kitasatosporales; family Streptomycetaceae; genus Streptomyces; species Streptomyces sp. Edi2. The sequence goes on from NZ_JBEJGX010000001.1 coordinate 322,215, forward strand.
GGCGTCGTCTGGGCGCAGCCGCTGGCCATCTGGCCGTTGAACGCGCACGAGGCCCTGATCACACTCGATCTGCCCGACTGCGGGCCGCGCCTCTGTTCGCTGGTCGAGGAAGTCGCCTTCTACCTGCCCTCGCTGCCCAAGCGCACGGTGGCCGACGCCGTCTGGCACGCCCTCACCGCTGTCCGCGATACCGGAGCGAACCTGGTCGCCGAACTGGAACGCGCCTGCTCCTCATCGCAGGCGCCGTCCAGCACGTACTGACGAGCCCCGGCCCCGGCACGCTCGCCCCGGGCCGGCGCCCGCCGTACCGGGGAGCCTGAGCCTGAGCCGGGCCCGGGTCTACGTGCGCGACCTCGCCGAGCACGAGCCGGACGGCCGGCTCGTGCTGTGCCTGCGGGGCGCCCTGGGCGCGATCCAGGTGCAGGGCCCCCTGGCGCCCGTGGCCGACGTCCTGGCCGCCCGGACCCGCGCCGCCATGCTGCGCGTCGCCGCGCTGCACCGTGAGGCCGGCCGCCCCGAGGAGGCGCAGGCGTGGCGCGCGCGGGCCCGCCAACTCCTCAAGGACGGCCGTGCCGCCCGCCGCGGCCGAAGCGTGCGGGCCACCTCGGCCTGCCCACTCTCGGCGGGCGCCCCTGAACCCGCCCGCGCAGCACCGCGTCGTCTTCGGCCGGTCGCCCCGGCCCATCCCGCGTCCGCCCCGGGCCGCGTTCCCGCGGCCTCCACTCTGCCGTCGCCCGCCCGTAACAGCCACTGCTCGCCCGCGCTCCGGGAGCCGGCGCCTCCAGCCCGCGCTGCGCCGTCGCCCGCCACGGCCGGTCCCGGCGCCGGCCTCGCCCGGTACTACGCCGTCCGCGGCCAGGAGCCGCGGGCGGCACGCGGGCGCCGGCCGTGGAGCGGGACGGCGGGCCCGCGCGGACGAGGCCGAGGAAACGGGACCGGGTGGCGCTGGCCACGCCGCGCGGGTGTGGGTGCTCGCTTCCCAGCTGGCGGTCAAGAACGCCGCCCTGGAGGAGGCGGGCGCGTTCGCGGCTCGGGCCGCAGCGGCGGCCGCCCGGTCGGGCGACCCGGTGTTCCTCGCGGCCGCGGCACGGGCAGCCGCCACGCCGCTGCGCCGTACGGGCCGCGCCGGCCAGGCCCTGCAGCTCCTGGCGCAGGCCCACGACCAGCTGGACGCCGTCCGCCGGCCGGGCCTGGCCGTGCTGGACGTGTCGGGGATGGTGGCCCTGTCCGCCGCCTACACCGCCGCGCAGGCCCGTATGCCGTCCATGGCGGGGGAGTTCGCCGACCGGGCCGAGCAGAGCACGGCGCGCCTCACCCACGCCGTGGCCGGGGCCCGGGTGCCCGCGGGCGAGCTGTCGCCGGCGCAGTGCGTCTTGTACCGGGTCGGGATCCACCGGGAGCTCGGCGACGTCGACAAGGCCCTCGCGTACGCGGTGCGCCTGGATCCCGCCGTACTGCCCACGCCGGAGCGCCGGGCCCGCGCGGCCACCGACACGGCCCGCGCGCTCCTGGCCGCCGGTGACGTGCCGGCCGCGTTCGACCAGCTGCAGCGGGTGGAACGGGCCGCGCCGCAGGAGGCACGCCGTCCCTCGGTACGCGCGCTGACCGCCGACGTCGCCGCCCGCCGGCCGGACCTGCCCGGCGTGAGGGCCTTCGCCCGCCGCACCGCCCCACCCCTACGCCTGACCACCTGATCGCCCCGGGCCGTCCCGCCCGTCGTGACCCGCCCGCGGCGCCGGCCCCGCGGCACCCGGCCCCCGCCGGCGTCCAGAAGTGTCCATTTCCGTCCAGCCGCATCCAGAACGGGCCCACAGAACCTCGTCGGGCCTGCTCGGTGTCACCCCGTGGTGTCCCCCTGGTGACCTGTGCTTTTCGACGTCGGCGGGCGTGACAGGCGCCGTACGGCCGGAGGCCGGCACCCGAGACACCCTGGACGGACGGCCGGCGCCCAGCCGGGCTGCTGCGCCCGCAGCCCGCGGTGCGCCCGGAAGGTGTTGCGAGCCCGAATCCTCCTTCGCCGTTGCGCCTGTGGGCCTGGGGGAAGGCGGGCTGGGTGGTCGCCCGCAGGTCCCGGCTCGATGCGGACAATCCTGTGCAGTGGGAGGCCGAAGCACTCGATCCGGCCGGGCTGCGGCCCCTGGTCGCCGTCGCCCCGTACGTCGGCAACGCGGTCTTCGCCGCTCGCCTCGCCGAGGAGTCGGGCGCTCGGGCCCGGTGCGCCGGTCAGGGGGTGCTGTGCGTCTCCAGTACCTCGTAGCGGCGGTTGTGGTGCTGGATCTCGGCGAGGCGGATCGCCCAGCCCTTCTCTGCGTCGTAGCCGGCCGCGGTGAGTTCCGCGCCCAGGTGCCCGGCGGCCAGGTAGGGGTTGTTGAAGGGCCGGGACGTCCATGTGCCTGCGTCCAGGCCGGTGACCTTGGCCTGGTAGCGGTTGTCGTTGTCCGTGATGGCTCCTCGTCCGGTGTGGGGTTCGCGGGGGGGTCAGAAGAACTTCGTGGTGTCCGGCTTCTGGTTCCGTCGCTGGGCGTGGTCGATGAGGATGGTGTTGGCGGTCGGGGTCCACCAGAAGTTGCGGTCGAGTTCGTCGGTGCCGTCCGGTGCGGTGAGCGTGCCCCGGGTCAGGCCCCGTTCGATGTTCTCGTTGGTGACGCCGAGGGCGGTGGCGAGGTGGTTGGTGTAGACGCGCCGGTTCCTGGTGGCGGGGTCGGTGGTGGGGGCGGCGGGGAGCCAGCGCCCGCGTCCCTTGGCGCGGAGCTCTTCGACGATGCGCCCGTCGGCGTCGAGGTAGCCCAGTGCCTTGCCCAGGGCGAGGACGACGTCGACCGGGAAGCGCGGCCGGGTACTGGCCGCCAGGGCCGGGTCCAGGGGGGTGCCGAGGGCCTCGGCCACGGCGTGCAGCGCGGGCTTGGTGGCGGGCGGCTTGCCGTTCATCGCGCTCTGGCGCGGCGGCTTGTGCCACCGGTACACGGTGCTGCGTGAGGAGAGCCCGAACGCCCGGCCGATGTCGGTCAGGCTCAGGGGCTCCTGGCGGCGGGCCAGGTCGATGTCCGGCTGGTCGGGTGTGCTCATGCTCAATGCCATCCTGTCTCTTATAGCAATCACGGCCGAGGGTATGACGGCGGTCCGGCGCGGAGCCGGGTGCCCGGGGCCCCGGCGGGAGGCGTCACTTCGGTGTGCCGCCTGCGGGCGCGGGGCCGGAGACGATGAGGCGTCCGTCCTGGGCGGGGTGGTCCCGCACGGTGAAGCGCTGCTCCAGGTGCTCGCGGACGGCGTCGAGCTTCTTCTTCCGGAGCGAGCCGTCCGAGCCCCATGCGGCGTGGCTCTCCAGGTAGTCGACGATCACGCCGTGCGTGTGCGAGGTGCGGACCTGGGCGCCTTCGGACCAGCGCTGGCCCGAGCGGCGGCCGGTGGCCGTCCGGCTCAGGTCGAAGACCTTGCCGAGGTGGTACCGGACGCTGGAGTAGGAGGCGGTGGCCATGGTCGGGTCCTTCTTCCTGGGTGATGGCGGGCGGGTCCTCGTACGGGCGTTCAGGGCGTCTCGTAGGGCTCCTCGACGAACGCGGCGGCTGACTGGGCCCATTCGCCCCGGTCGCTGTGGGCGTCCGGCTCGGCGGCCGCGCAGAACAGCGCCCGCTTGACGCACTCCGCGCGCAGTCCGTCGTACCCCCAGCGGGCCACGGCCTCGGCGCGGATCTGCTGCACCTCGTACGGCGTGACGAGGGCGCCGGTGTCGTGCATCGACAGGTACAGGGCCATGGCCGCGAAGCTCAGGTGCATGAGGGTTCTCCTTGAGGACGAGGGGTGCGGGTGCGGGTGCTGGGGGCCCGGCGGTGTCGCCGGGCCGGGGGCTACGAGTCGCGTTCCGCGTTCCGCTCGCAGCTCCCCCGCAGACCCAGACGTCGGGCCAGTCCTTCTCGCCCAGCGCCTCTCCGGTCGGGTGCGGGATGCGCTCGACGGCCGTGCCCTGGCAGCCGTAGTACCCGAGGTCGCACGGGGGGAGGGGTGCGTCGAGGATGCCGTCGAGGATCTCAAGGTCGTTCGTCATGCGCCGCTCCTTACGTCCGCGTGCCTTCCGGCCCGCCCTGTTGTCTATTAAGACTGTACATCCAGTGCGGCGCGAGTGCAAGTCTTAATAGACAGAGGGGCGAGAGCGGCCCGAAGTCCCGCCCGCCCTGGGCCCAGGGGTGCAAGGGGGCGGTCAGGGCGTAGGTATGGGTGTGCAGGGTGCTGCCGATCGCGTACCGGGCGTGGAGGCGGCCGTGGGCGCGGTCGAAGGTGATCCGGGCGCGGCTGTGCCGCGCCGCCGTACCCCGCAGGGACGTGCGGACGTCGGCGGGACGCAGGCCCGGCACCGGGGGCGCCGCGCCTGCCCGGGTTGCTCCCGAGGAAGGCCCCGGTGCGGTCGAGCGAGTGCCGGTAGAGCGTCGCGCCGGTGGCGGGGCGGACGTCGAGCAGCGCCAGGGCCTGCGGCGTATCCAGCACGTGGCCGGGCAGCGCCGTGTAGGCGTCAGGCCCGGCGGGGGCGAAGACGGCGTGCGGGTCGATGCCGAGCAGCGCGCGCACCGCCTCGTCGTCGCGCTCGGGCAGGTCACTGCCGAGGGCGGCCCAGGAGCGGGGCCGGCGCAGTCCCCGGTGCCAGGTCGTGCCGTCGGCGGTGCGGACGGTGTCGCGGTCGGCGAAGCGCCAGACGGCCGGGCGGGCGCCGGGGTTCATGTCGTACTCCCGGGAGAGGCGGGCGAATCGCGTTGTCTATTAAGACTGTACATCGGTCCGTGATTCATGTACAGTCTCGATAGACAATACGGCGGGGGAACCCCCGAGTAGAGGAGGAAGACCATGGGCAACACCGTGATCAACTGGCAGACCGGCGCGACCTACGCGTGCCCCCGCTGCAACCACGACTCGGCGGCCGACCCCACCAGCTGGAAGGTGTTCACCTGCTGCAACTGCGGCACCCGCTTCGCGCGCTTCCCCCGCCTCCAGCGCTTCCTGCGCCACGTCGGCATCACCTGCGAGTTCTGCACCGAGCGCCACCCCGTCGTCGTCGACGGCAAGCCCTTCGGCTTCCTGCGCATGCGCCACAACGGCATCGGCCTCCACGCCCACCACCAGGTCGAGGTCTGGACGTACGACAGGGACGAGGAACCCCGCCACAAGGACGGCGTCCTCTACGAGACCACCTGCCCCACCCGCACGGAAGCACTGGCCGCTCTCGCCCGCGAGCGCATGAACAGCGTGTACGACGGCGGCGAAGACGACTTCAGCCCCGTCCTCGCAGTCGTCGCCGACGAGGAATTCGATAAGTTCTACGCCGTCGGCCACCTCACCAAGGAGCAGCAGGACGGCCTCGCCGACGGGACTCTTGAGGTCTACGGGGTAGGCGTCATCCGCACCCACGACGCCCCCAGCCGCCTGCGCGGCTGGTTCTACGCCGACACCGACACCTTCACCTGGGGCCTGATCGCGCCCTCCGGCCTGGAGGGCCTGTACACCAAGGACCTCCCGGAGCCCCTCGCCGCGCACACCCCCACGGTCTGACCCCCGCGCCCCTTCCGGCCGCCGGGAGCGCCGCACGCTCCCGGCGGCCGGAAGGCGGGTTTTTCTCCCTCTCGACCCGCCGCTCACCGCCGGGCGTACGCCGTGGGCACCGCACACCGCCCGCCCCCGCCGTAATCCACCGTCTGTTCCTCCGACTCGACCCGGACCCCGACCACCTCCGGCCCGCGCGAGCGCGACGCGGCCGGCCAAGGGGGTCCGCCGCCGCTGGGTATTTCTACTTTGCATAGAACGAGGCGCCGTCCGGGTGCTGTTCGACGTGCTGAGCGTGGTGTGGCGCACCGGCGCTGACCTCACCTGCCCCGCTGGCGCCGTCCCGGCCGTCGGCTGTGCTGGCCGGGCCGGCTTGATGCCCGACGACGACGTCCTGACCTGCTCGCCGGCGCCGGTGCGCCCGGCCGGACCGGGACGCGGCCGCCGCACGGCCGGGCCGCCGCCCGGGCCGTGCGGCCCGCCTGTACGCCGAGGTCCTCGACGCGGCGCGGGAGTTGCTGGTGCCGCTGCCCGGCCGCGCCGCGCGGGTCCTTGAACTGACCGCGCTGGAGCGCCCGGGCCCCGGTCACGTACGGGAGGTGGCCCGGTGGGCGGACCCGCGCGCGACCGCGTTCTTCTTCCGCTCCCGGCCGGCCGCGGCCTGGCTGCCCCTGCTCCAGGAGCACGCTCCGCATCTGCTGCGCCCCGACCCGGCGGCCGGCGGCCGATGGCCGGCCGCGGGGTTCCTGGAACACCTGGCCGTCGCCGCCCCCGCCACGGCCGGCGCGTGGCTGGCCGAGCACGCCCTGACCGTTGCCGCCGGGGGCCCGGCCGCGCTGGTCGCGCTGGTGGACCTGGCCGCCGGTGATGCCGCGCTGATGGGGCCGGCGCTGGTGCGCACCGTCCTCGACGAGCACGCCGCCGCCGGCACCGGGGCCGGCACCGGGGTGGGGGAGGGGGCGGTCCTGGTCCGGAGCCGGGTGCTGCGCCTGGCGGCCGA